>NZ_FNWC01000007.1:2238755-2558577 GCF_900104635.1 Coprococcus phoceensis | reverse complement strand
CAGATTGACACCACATATGACACCACATATACTATAGATAGGAGGCATTAAAGATGTCGAAATGGGATAAACTATTGACAAGAATTTGCTCATTATCGAAAGACCTTCGTTTTGATGAACTAAGAAAAGTATTAGAAAGTTATGGATATGAGATAAATGCTCCGAGAAGTGGGAGCAGCCATTATACATTCCGTAAAGCGGGATGCCAGCCGATAACAATACCGAAACACGAACCAATCAAGAAAATTTATGTTGAAATGGTAAAGCAGATTGTAGAAAGTGAGGCGAAAAACGATGAAGACACTGAATGATTATTTGGCAATGTCCTATCGCATGGAAATTGTGGAAGATAAGGATGAAGGTGGATTTGTGGTTTCTTATCCGGAACTGCCGGGATGCATCACCTGTGGAGAGACGATAGAAAGGGCAGTTGAAAATGCAGCGGATGCAAAAAAAGCATGGTTAGAAGCTGCACTGGAAGAAGGGATTGAGATTCACGAACCGGGAAGCCTGGAAGAGTATTCGGGACAGTTTAAAATAAGGATGCCACGCAGCTTACACCGGGATCTGGCGGAACACTCAAAAAAAGAAGGCATCAGTATGAATCAATACTGTATATATCTTCTTTCAAAGAATGATGCGCTGTTAGTAAAATAAATATACAAGAATATAGATGAAAAGAGCCGTCCGGATGGGCGGCTCGAAGTATTCTTTCTTTGATTAAAAATGATATTGTTCTAGCAGATAGATAGGAAGTGTTTGTACGTTTCCAACGGTTCCGCCTTTGGTATCACCTTTCAGATATAGTAGTTTATTGGCCTTCCCCTGTTCCAATGCCTTCAAGGCAGTAGATGCAGTTCCCTTACCGGCTTTAACTTCAATCAGATAGCGGATGTGAGTTTTCAATGTCTGAGCTACAAAATCAATTTCACCACCTTTATAAGTAGCAAAAGCCGGTGTCTCAAAGATAATTTCTTCCGGGAATTCCTGGCGTTTGGACAAGTTAATGTAAACATAGTTTTCGTTCAATGAGCCATCCATAGTTGATACAGTAGCACCAGTTCTGGAGAGATAATAATATGCAACTCCAAGATCCATGAAGAAGCAGCGGCTTCCCGGTTTGAAATTCAAGATGTCCAGTTCTGTGATTTTGCCACAGAAACCGATGATTCCAGAATGGTAAAGCCAGTTGATAGCACGATAGCAGGTTGCTTTAGAAAGATTACTGGAGTAATTCTTTGTAACGAGCTTTTGCAGTTCTTCACTTATACTGTCCTCATCTAATCCTTTCTTTTCACGAAGCAGAATACGGCAGATGCTTAAAAAGATGTTGGTAAAAACACTAATATCTGTGATGTCATCAAAGTACCGCATAGATTCGTTTAAGAAAATGCGGATGATTCTAACAAGCTCTTTTTGAGCTGCTTCCACGTCTTTTGTGTTAAGGTATGTTTCCACAACCTTTGGATAGCCGCCAATCTGTCTATAGATGTCGTAAACATTCTTTAATTCGTCATATAGTTCCGGTACGGTGTCATCTGCATGATCCAGTGGAAGTGATAGATACTTCTGAAAAAGCTGGTCATCCAATGCTTCCAAAAACTCTTTAAAGGAAAGGGTATAAATACGGATACTGGTAATATCTCCACTGGAGAATTTGAATTCTGGTTCCAGTACACGTCCCAGATAACTTCCAGTTACAATGAAATGCGCTTGAAAATAGCGGGTAAATTCTCGGATACGGTTGAATATCTCTGAGGATTCCTGAATTTCATCAATAATGATGACTGTATCGTTGGTATCTTCAAAATCCGGATCGAAGAGTTTAAAAGCATCGTGAAGCGGCTGCTCCGGTCGTTTTGTACCGGGAGTCCAGTCTGTGGCTTTTTTGTAACATTCCATAAATTGTTTGCCGGACAAATCAAACAGGTTAATGTAGATCTTGTGCCTGAAGTTCTCATCCGCAAATTTATTGATAATATATGTTTTTCCGACCTGTCTGGCACCATTCACTTCCAAGGTGCTGTGGACGGTATCGTTTTTCCAATCCAGAAGCTGATCGTAAACTTTTCTTTTCAGATACATGGGAAATGCTCCTTTCTTTCAACTGTTCCTATTATATCAAAATATGAATGGATAATATAGAGGGTAATTTCTGATAAATGATGAATTGTCTAGTCTGAGCAGTTCTTCACGGGTATTCCGGTTTCTGTCATTACTTTTTCGTACTGAAGAAGCTGTTCCCAGGTCAGCCATTCCGGTTTCTGATCTGTGGGAAAACCATTCCATAATTCTTTCATACGGGCAATATGGTTTTGAACGCTATGATTGCATAGGATAGACGGACTGCGATTTCCGTAGCCCAGATAGTATTCACAGTCAGACTGTAATTTACTTAACATCCGGTACTCGAATTCATAGGAACTTCTTTGATACGGAGCCGGATGAAATGTGTACTCCTGCTGTATGGGATGGGAAGGTTCTCCATCAATATGGTTAAAAGATAAAGAATAAAGATTCGGTTCAGGCTCTTTGCCAAGGTCAATATCCTTCCACAACTTTCCGAATTGGTCCTTATATACCGGACAGGAAAAATCATCCATGCCAGTATACTCAAGCACTAATTTTGTTTTTGCATTTTCATTCATTCTATTAGACCATCCTTTCCTTTATTGCAGACATTGAGGTATATTATTGGGCGCTGTTTCTGCATTCCACTGCAGCTTCGCACGTACATCCATCAGGATGATTCCTAACTGGTTTTCTCCGCAGTTATTGACTTTGCCCCAGAAATAGTCACCCCAGTTGTTTCCTTCAATAAGTGTGGACTCTCCGGTTGCAAGAAGTTTATCCCGGAGTTCCGGGTTCTGCATGAATTTGCACATGCAGATTTCATACATGAGCCGGACTTTCACTTTTTCCCAGTCCGGGCGTAATGTAAGATCTCTGCCGAGTTTCTTTGCATCAGAAGGATTATGCATCCGAAAAATACAGAATTTGCGTTGCTCTCTCGCAGAGAGTGTTTTCTGCGCTTGAAAAGCAGCTTCATTATTTGCATAGGTTTGTCCCATGTAAGAGACCGGTGCCGGATAGAAATTGCTTAGAAAAGCATAATCTCCCCGAAATTCATTGATCTGTGTAGGTATGCGCTTGCTTGTATTTGTTTGATTCATTATAAATTCCTCCTTTGTAAAAGAGGTGCGGCCTTTCAGCCACACCTCAAAATAATTCTCATCTATTGCAGAGATGGTTATGCAATCATCTCCAAAAATTCAGCTTCTGTAAGAATTGGAATACCAAGGCTCTGGGCTTTTGCCAGTTTGCTGCCGGCTTTTTCCCCGCAGATCAGGTAATCGGTTTTCTTTGTTACAGAGCTGCCAGGTTTGGCACCAAGCTCCAGAATCTTATCGTTGATACCGTCTCTGGTAAAATGCTCCAGTTTCCCTGTTGCTACGATGGTACATCCTGTAAATTTGTTTTCTTTTGTCATAATGGTCTCTTCCTTTCTTTGTTCAAATGTGAATTCGTTCTGTAAGTTTTTCCATAAATCAAGATTTGCTTCATCTGCAAACCAGGAATGGATGTTGTGATTTAAGATTTCGCCAAAATCCTCTAACTGAGTGAAGTCGTAATCTCCGACAGCCGCCTGTTCAAATGCAGTTAAATTTCCGGAAAATACGGTGTCCAGAATCCGGCTTTTGGTTCTGCCGATCATAGGAATATCCATGGAAACCAGATAGCGGACAAAGCTGGTCCTCCGGCTGGCGTTGATGGATTCCCACAAGCGGTCGAAAGATTTCTCACCATATCCGTCCAGTGCCACAATATCTTCCCGGTGTTCCTCCAGATGATAGATGTCCTGAAAAGAGTGCAGATAGCCCAGATTCAGGAATTTTTCTAAAGTGGCTTCTGACAGTCCTTCGATGTTCATTGCCTTCTTGCTGGCAAAATGGACAAACCTTCTTGTGATCTGGCTGTCGCACTGCGGATTATCACAATGCAGAGTTTCTACGGTGCGACCGTCGCTGGTCTTACGGCTGTAGGTTCTGGTTTTGGAACCACAGCAAGGGCAGACCGGAGGCGTGATGTCGGTATACCTTCCACGATCCAGATTATCCTCTATATGTGGGATGATCATGTTTCGTTTGGAAACAAGAATCCGGCATCCGGGTACAAGCTCCAGATTTTTGATAAAGGTCAGATTATGAAGGGAAGCTCTGGAAACATCACAGCCGTCAATCTCCACGGTATCGAAGATGCCGACCGGAGCAATCTCTCCGAATCTGGTCGGTGTCCATTCAATTTCACGCAAGAAAGTTTCGTAGGTATCATCCTCAAACTTATAGGCGAGGCCGTCCTTATAGTGGTGTCCGGTTTTTCCGCAGCTTTTGGAGTAGCTGAGACTGTCAAAAATCATGACAATGCCATCGATAGGAAGATGTAAATTTGCTGCTGTGGATACCAATTCCTGAATGAATTTCTCCGCATATTCTTTTGAAAGTCCGGTTCCTGAAATTGAGAAAAACGGGCAGTAACCAAAGCCCAGGTGTGTTAAACCTTCTAATTTGCAGGCTCTGCTGTCCGGGAAGGGAACATCCTCCATTCCTTCTAATACATTGAACGGAAGAAAGCGAACACAACGTCCGATACAGTTCTTCGGATCAAGACTTCGTACTGATCCGGAAGCAAAATTACGTCCGTTTTTATAAGGTTTTCCATTTCCATCACGCAGAGTATCTTTCAGACGTTCAAAATCATTGGTTGGTATAAAAGACTCACCGGTAATGACCAGACGTTCTTTGTGTGGAATGGTAAGCGGTACATTTAAAAATGCCGGGATATTGTGTGTAATATCTTCCCCCACTTCACCATCTCCACGGGTAGAAGCCTGAATCAGTCTGCCATCTTCGTAAATGAGTTTGGTAGTCAAACCGTCCAGTTTCAGCATAAAGAGAACTTCCTGTCCTTTCATGAAATCTAAAAGCTCTGAAATCAGTTTTGTTTTCTCAAGCGAGAGCAGTGGAATCGGATGGGTGACTTTGGCAAGTTCACTGACCGGATAATATCCAACCGTCTGTGTCGGAGAATTTGACAGGATGAAACCAGTCTGTTCCTCCAGTTCCTTCAGTTCGTCAAAGAGTCGGTCATACTCGGCATCAGATACCAGAGGGGCATCCTGATTGTAGTAGGCATGACGGTATTCATTGAGTTGTTTTACAAGATTCTTAATTCTTTTGACTGACATAGAGTCTCCTTTCTTTTGTGGCGTGCCAGTTCCGGAATCATTTGTTTCCGTAATCCTCCTTTCCCTGCGTTCAGGCATAAAAAAAGAGAATGACGCTTATGTTCATTCTCAAAATAGATGCAGTTTCCTGCAAAATAAAAAAAGCCAGAAGTCCCTGCTGCTTGTTGGGCATAGGAAAACTCCTGACTACGTTTCAAACCTAAACTGCGTGTGATAAATCCTTTCCGGATTGACACAAATAATTGATATAAGAATAGTATAACACTAGATGTAGTATATGTCAAATGAAATAGATTCCTCAATGAAGCTTTTGCCTTATGTTGATGACAAATTTGTCGGCTACAGGAATAAAAGCGTTCAGGATTTCAGATTTGCCCTAAGCGAAGGAATTCGTAGCCAGGTATTTTTTGCCACTTTCGTGGAGAAAGTCGAAAACCAGATAAAATCAATCTCTGTCATAAATGCCTCTAAACTGTTTTTACATCGTAGTGGTTATGCAAGTTCTAAATTTAAAAATAATTTTCACGAATAACTAACTTTTCTATATGCTGAATTGTCATAAAATATAGATTATTAAATTTGAAAGCAGATTGAAGGTGATAAACATGAGAAGTTATAAACGGTATACCAGGCGAAAGAGACTTTTGAAGCAAATCGCTGTGGTTGCTTTATCTCCTAATCGGGTATTCACGAAAGAACAGATCTATCAGCATATCTATGAGGAAGCGGAGTCAGAAGTGAATAACCGAATTTACGGTCTGATTAAGAACTTGAGAAAGAAAATAGAAGAAAATCCGGAAACACCGCACTACATAGAAACGATACGTGGTGTTGGTTATCGCTTTCGGGCATAAAAGGAGCCGTCCGGCAATGGGCGGCTCGAAGTGTTTCTCTTGTTGTTTATTTATTGTTTTTTTCGTTGTATACTGATAAAACGAGGTGATAAAAGTGGCATATAGAATTTTGATCGTGGATGATGACATCGAATTATTAAAGATGTTAAAGAACTATTTTGAAATCAAACGATATGATGTAATGATGGCAGAAGATGGCACAGATGCTTTGGAAAAAATCCATAAGAAACCGGATATTATCTTGCTGGACATCAATATGCCTAAAATAGACGGATTAGAAGTATGCAGACGTATCCGGGGCAAAGTAACTTGTCCCATTATCTTCCTGACGGCAAAAGTGGAGGAGCAGGACAGGGTAAACGGGCTTTTATCCGGTGGGGATGACTATATACTGAAGCCGTTTAGTCTGAAAGAACTGGATGCTCGTATTATTGCACATTTGAAGCGTGAGGAGCGTCATAAAGGGAAGTCTGAATACAGATTCCACGGAGACCTCAGTATTGATTATGGAGCAAAGAGGGTTCAGATCGGTGAAAATGATTTGGAGCTTACGAAGCTGGAATATGCAATCATTGAGTTTTTGTCCATGAATCCAGGACAGGTTTTTGACAGGGAGCGGATATACGAAAAGGTGTGTGGTTATGATGCGGAAGGTGACAGCCGTGTTGTTACGGAACTGATCCGGAGAGTGAGAAAGAAACTGGCGGAATATACGCAGACAGAATACATTGAGACAGTATGGGGGATGGGGTATCGATGGAAAAGATAAGAAATTTATCCTTGAAAAAGACAATGGTTTTATATACGATACTCAGCTTGATTGTCACTTTTTTTCTTTCTGTGTCAATTATTGAGATTGCCGGGCAGATACAGGAGGAGGTCTGGTGGAAGTACGTGGATCAGGACGAGTATTATCAGGCAATGAATGACCGCAATGAAAATTTTGAGGTAGTGGTACCGAGACCGAATCAGAGTAAAATGAGCAGAATGGACTGGCATATTTCAGAAACCTGTGATTTCCTTCGGACGTACGGAGTATTGCTTTTTTCTTTTGCCGGATGTGGAATTGCGGTCAGCCTGTTTTACAAAAATAAATTAAAGAGACCGATTCAGGAACTGAAGATGGCATCACAGATGATTGCGGAGGAAGATCTGGATTTTCATATGGCTTATGAGAACGAGGACGAGATGGGGATGCTGTGCAGGGAATTTGAAAGGATGCGTGGGCAGTTGGAAGAAAATAACCGTAGACTTTGGCAGATGATCGAAGATGAGCGGGTACTGCGTGCAGCGATTGCCCATGATATCCGCTCGCCGCTTGCAATCATGCGGGGATATCAGGAAATGCTTTTGGAATTTGTTCCGGAAGATATGCTTGATCAAGAGAAAATGATGGAGATGTTAAGGGGCGGTATGCTTCAGATTGAACGGATGAACCATTTTATTGATAGTATGAGGAAGATGACGAAATTGGAAGAACGGGAATTAAACTGTTCCGTGGTAGATATCCGGCAGTTGATAAACCAGATAGAAGCTCTGGCAGAAGTCGTGGTGGAAAAATCAGAAAAGAATTTTACAGTGACGACAGTGAGAGAATCTGAAATACTGACTGCGGATGAGGAAATCATCATGGAAGTAGCGGATAATCTGTTGGCTAACGCATTCCGCTATGCCAATCAGGAAGTTAGGCTGAAGCTGACAGTGACACCCCAATATCTGAAAATGAGTATCAGGGATGACGGAATTGGATTTCAGGAAAATATCGACAGGGTGACACAGGCGTTTTATCATGAGAATCCACAGGATGACTTAAAGCATTTTGGAATGGGTATGTATATCAGCCGTATCTACTGCGAACGGCATGGTGGGAAACTGCTGATAAAAAATGTAGCAGATGGCGGTGCGGAAGTTGAGGCAGTGTTTAAAAATTATGTATTAGAAGAACAACAGCAGAAATAAATGGCTGTTGTTTTTTTGTTGTGATTTGTAGGCTATGCTGTTTGTAGAAAAAAGAAAGGCGGGATGACTTATGAAAGCAATCATAAAAAGGAATCTGAAAAATTATCTTAAAAATCCGATATTCTGGATCGGTTTGATTGTTGTTTTAATCAGTATGTACCAGACACTTGCACCCTATCTGTCCATTCATTACGTGAAGTCGGATGAAACCTTCAGGAAGGTAAAAATGGCCTCCGATGGGGATGTTATGGAGGGATGTATTCCGGCAACACCGGATAAGGAGAGAGAACTGTGGGAGAAAGAGATTGTAAAGATACTTCAGGACACAGAGAATGGGTTTGGCATGTCGGAAGTAGAGGCGGAGGCAGTGATATCTGAGATGAAACAGATGAAGATTACGGAGGCGTGTCAGTATCTGAAAACGGAATACCACTTTAATGGTGCCAATTATGTGTATGAGGACGTTTCATGGTATCAGGGAAGCCCGGAGGAAGTCAACCGGTATATCAGAGAAAATCTTGAGAAACATCCATTCTCCTATTATTTCGGAAGAAAATTTACAGATTTTGCAAGCCTGCATATGGCATTCTTTGCAACAGTTCTGCTGGCGTTTTTATTTTTCCAGGATATGAGGAAAAATACTTATGAATTGCTGCACACCAAACCGATGACGGCTTTTCAATATATTGCCGGGAAAATAAGCAGTGGATTTCTCATTATGACGGCGGCACTGGTCATTATGAATATCGTATTTATCATTTTGTGTTACGCCACGGCAGTAAAATCAGGATTTGCTATGAACATACTGGATTTTGTTCAGAATTCGATCCTGTATGTCCTGCCGAACATCCTGATGATCTGCTGTGTGTATGCGGTTACAGCGCTGCTGTTTAAGAATCCGCTTCCAGCGGTTCCGGCGCTGGTTCTTTATATCATTTATTCTAATATGCTGACATGGGATAGCAAAGGACAGTGTCATGCAAGACCATTCTCTATTATGGTTCGATTTCCGGGGAATTTTTTTGAAACGGAATTGCCACATCAGGTATATCTCAATCAACTGCTTCTTGTGGCAGCATCCATACTGCTCATGTTTATAGCGGTGTGGATGTGGAAAAGGAGGAGAGTATATTGAAGAAAGAAGTAAAAATATGTATGCCATATTATAAAATTGCATATTCAATCGCTTTTGTTGTGATATTGAGTGCAATCCAGCCTGTTGTATATGCGAATGAAATCGGGCAGGCAGTAGAAAGAGCTGTTTCGCTTCTGGCAGTCGTTTTCTGTGCAGATACTTATCTGGTAGAAGTGCAGAGCAAACGCTCGGAAGTATTCTGCCTTTATAATCTAAAAAAGCAGGCAGGGGTAGTTTATAAAAGACTATTTGTGCAGGTAGCTTATCTGATTGGAATCAGTTTGTTGGCATATGGACTCTTTTATTGGCAGAAACCGGTGAATCTGACAGAAGAATTAGATGGCGGTGCCTTGTTTGGAATTTATTGTATTGCGATTCCCGGAACTGTTTTGTTTTGGAGTGTGCTTTCCGTAACTGTCAGCAATCTGGTTCGAAACAGATGGATTGGTATGGGTGTCGTGCTGCTTTTCTGGTTTTTCTCTATTTCCGGAAAGGCAACTCAGTTTTTGAAAAACTGGGGACCATTTTCCTACGGAACTTGTGATTTCGGTAAGCTGACAGAGTGGAGATGGCTTGGCGGGAAGGTGCTGTGCGTGGTATTTGCGGGGATGATGCTTGCATTTGTTCCTAAGATATTAAAGAAGAGAGGGTAAGATTATGAGTATAAGAATAGACGATTTAACAGTAACATTTAAAAATGGAGTGACAGCGGTAGATCATGTGGATCTGGAAATCCCACATGGGATATTTGGTCTGTTAGGTGAAAATGGTGCAGGAAAAACAACGTTGATGCGGGTGCTTACAACGGTGCTTGCACCCACAAGTGGAAAAGTTCTGTTAGATGGTACGCTATATTGCGAAGCAAATTACGAAAAGATACAGAAAAAGATTGGGTATCTGCCACAGGAAATTGATCTGTATCCGTCTTTGACTGTTCGAGAATGTCTGGAGTATATGGGAGATCTGGCTGGAATTGAGAAAAGAGAAAGCAAGAAAAGGATTGATTACTATCTGGAGAAGACCAGTCTTGCAGACCATCAGAAAAAGAAAATGCGGCAGCTTTCAGGTGGAATGAAGCGAAGAGTTGGATTAGTGCAGGCATTACTCCATGAGCCGGATTTTTTAATTGTGGATGAACCAACAACAGGGCTCGATCCGGAGGAACGCATCCGTATCCGTAATTTACTGGTAGATTTTGCAGAAGAACGCACCGTATTATTTTCAACGCATGTGGTGGAGGATCTGATGGCAACCTGTAATCAGCTTGCGGTTATGAAAAAAGGTAGATTCCTTTATACAGGAACAATGAGGGAATTATTGAATAAGGCAAGAGGGCATGTATGGGAATGCTGTACAGAGGACGAAAGCCTTGCAAGAGAATTAGAAAGAAAATATCATATTTCCAGTAAGCAGTATACGGAGGAAGGAATTAGATTAAGACTGTTAGGGGAGAATATGCCGTCAGAAAGTGGATGTATAGCTTGTGACGTAACTTTGGAAGATGCATATATCTATGTAACCAATCGATAAACATTGTTAATGAGGAGTGAAAGCTAAATGCTAAGAAAAGCAGGTGATGTTATGGGAAAGTGATGATTCTTACCATTTCTGATTCCGAAGAGGGAATCCTGAATAAAATTAAATCAGTTCTAGCCTGCGAAAGTACGTTAGAAGTTATGGAGATTACAAATTCTGAAAAGTTGACATTCCAAGGTTTGGAAATAGACCAGCTTCAGCGGAGCGTAATCAAAGATGGTAAGGTTGTGGAACTTACCAGACATGAATATGACCTGCTTTTTTATCTGGCCTTATCCCCCAATCGGGTATTTACAAAAGAACAGATTTACCAGCATATTTATGAGGATGTGGAGTCAGAAGTGGATAACCGTGTCTATGGGTTAGTCAAGAATCTGAGAAAGAAAATAGAAGAAAATCCGGAAGAACCGCACTACATAGAAACGATACGTGGTGTAGGCTACCGTTTTCGGGCATAAAAAGAGCCGTCCGATTGGGCGGCTCGAAGTATTTAAACAGCAGTTTTCTTCACTGCCTGTTTATAGTTACCGGTAGCATCGTAATCTCCAGAGAGGAGCAGATTCTGGCGAAATTGCTCCAGTTTGATCTTGAAGCGTTTCCCATCCTCAACAGTCGTAAGCATGGTAAGAGCTTCTAGCATTCCCTGAATATATCCGGTTAGCAGGTAATATCTGCAGGGTTCTTCCGATGGTGAGATATTGGACAGGGTTTCTTCCAGATGTTCCTGACGTTCCCTGAGCCATGCATCCCAGACATCCAGTTCCAAATCAGTCATGGTGTTCCTCCTTTAAATCTGATGATAATCGTCTTTGGTGTGGAGGGGAGAAGTTTCATGCACAAGCATTTTTCTGCTCCAGATCCAAATATGGATTTGTAAATTCAAAAATAATAAGTTCATCCGCATCGAACATGAGCTCCAACTCTTTTAGTGTAGCTGCTGGATATCCGCAATCTCTGAATCGTTCTAATACGTCTGTTTCCGTTTCAAATGGTTCACCGTCTTCCAGCTTTTCTCCGATTATTAAGCCACATGGAGTCAATAGGCTTTCTTCATATAAGCGGACACAATATCGGTCAGGGAAAAATAGGTGTGCTTCATCCGTGTTATAATAAATTCGTTCTCCAGGTTCTATGCTTTGCATCACAAAGGGAACATGATATGCAGCGGCTATCGCCTGATATGCTTCATAAAGTGGAGTCCATGCTGTCTCTAAAGAAAGTAGAATATACGTATCATTCCATTCCATGTAGCTGACATTTCCACGAAGAGATATTCCGGTGGAATCTATTTTCTTGTGGGAAAATAAATTGCCAATCCAGCATAAATCAGGATTCTGGTTCAGAATGATGTAGGTTTCCAGGTCCTCCCACAAGTCATATAGTCCTTCCGGATTTCCTTCTGTATAAAAGATCACATCATCACAGCAGATATTTGCCATTACACATCCACCTCCGTTCCAAAAGTTTCACCCATATTCTGGTTGGAAACCGTAAGGTTTACAGGGGATAAGGTGCCAGAGGCAAGCCATTGTTCGATTGCATCAATTACCTGCTCCAGCGTGTCGTTATAAGCCACATTGCAGTCTTCCAGTCGGAGAAACTGCAGGTATGCTTCATGAAGAAGGCTTGGATCATCACGCAGCGTTTCATATGGAAGGTTGCAGAGTCCGATTCTTTCCTCCAGACGTTCCATGGAGCGGCGGATGAAGTCGCAGGAAATAAATTGTTCCCGGTAGATGTTATAAGCAGCTTCAAGCTGGTCATAGGTCAAAATAAATGAGACTTTCTCGCAAGGATTAGATGGTTGTTCTTTCATGGTAAATTCCTCCATTCATACTATGATTGGCTGGTGGTACGGATTCTCTTTGTTCGGGAGTAAGATGTACCAGTAGTTTCCAGCGCAGGTCGATTTCTCGGTGAATCCAGGTATCATTTTCATAAACTTCATGTGTCAAAAAATTGTAAATTGTCGGTTCTTTTTCTATATCATCCAGATCTGCGACCAGACAAGTTGCCTGATTCACATAGGGCCAGAGTGCCTGTTCGACCATATGGCGTAGTTCCAGTATCAGAGGATATATCTGTCCTACATCATAGGTTTTGGACATGCAGGAGCTGATTTTCTTCAGCATCCCGGAAGTTTGTATCATCTGGTTGATGACGGTACATTGTTCCTCCACATCTGCATCCGGATTCAGGACCAGCCGGTGGAGCAGCACAGATTTTGCATAGGCAGAAGCGGTCAGGTTGATGTTTCTGACCAGTTCTTCATACGGCTGCTTATACTGTGTCTTCAGCACTTCCAGAGGCACATGTTCCCGGTTCTTCTTTAAGGTGGAGAGGAGCCCCGAAAGGCAGCTCTCCAGTTCTTCCATTCTTGTCAAGCACACATCGCCTCCAGCTCCATCGGAACACGGGTGTAGCTGAGACGGTAAATACTGTTGCAGGTCTCAAATACCACACCGTTTTCGGATACTTCCAGAATACTCTGCACCGGACTGGTAGCAAAGGTCTGGTTATAACTATAGATCCACGCCCGTTCTCCCAGATGGAGGGGCAGGGACAGGATTCCGGTGAGGACATATTCTTTCTTTTGGGTGGTGTGTAAGGTTATATTTGTATTCTTCATTGATTTCACGCTCCTTTCCTTACTTAATTTTGTTTGCAATTACGGCAGCGACCAGTTTAGCGCATCCCAATTCCATCTCGGATAAATGCTGTCCGGTTCTGGAACAGAGAAGAAGTGCCAGCGGCTCTCTGTCTTCCCTTAAAATCGGGAAAAAAGCACAAACCGGTTGACGGGTGTTGGATACCGGGTAGACAGGGCAGTTCTCAGCAGAGATCAGTTCCTGGCCGTCCGCAACCAATTCGGCGAGTTCTTCTGTAACGGGAGTGCCTTCCGGAAGATAGATGCCCGCAGATACGAGTATGTGAGCCTCACTGCAAATTGCGATACCACAGTGGATGACACTGTAGAGGACGGAAAGATAGGAAGCCATTTCCTCTTTTCCGTTTAAGTGGGTAGGGCATTTGCGTAAAAGCAGCTCCATTCCCACATTTTCCAGTTCCAGTGCATCTCCGTCTGAGAGCTTCATTTGTTTCCGGATTTCTGCAGGGATGACGATACGCCCCTGAGAGTCCATGGTCCGGATGAGTGCAATATTCATAACTAAAGTCTCCTTTCTTAAAAAGAGGAGAAGCAGTAAAGTACCGCTTCTCTTCTGAAAATTTAGGCAGCGTAAGGCGGAGCCTGTGCTGTCTGTTGCATTTGACTGTTCTGCTGGTCTGCCAGCATCCGTTTTCCGTTATTGATCAGTGATGCAGCAATCACCGTTTCCCAGTTGGAAATATAGGAATCCGTCCGCTTCAGAAGCGTGAACAGATCCATGTCGGTAAGCTGGATGGCTGTCGTCTTTTCGGACTGGAAGCTGCGTGGCTGCATGTAGGAACCACCGTTCTTATTCTGTGCTTTGATGCCTTTCCCATTTACAATCTGGATTTTCCATGGGCTTTTCATAGGCTGCCCTTTGGAATCATAGGGATGTCTGGAGATATAAAACATCTGGGCTGTGGAATAACCGTTCTGATCGGGATTGCCGTAGATCTTGCTCTGGCTCCATTCAAATTCCTGAAAACCGGAAGTGATCCGGGTTAAGAGGAACTGGATCTGTTCCGGTGCCAGGTTGAAACGGGTGATGATATTCCGGTCTCCGGTACCGTTGGAATAATCCTGAATGGTGATGCAGATTAAAGAATGTACTTTATGCCCGTTTTCCTGATATTCCCCTTTGGCATGTAGCTGTGCATAGTTGCCGAGTGGTGCGTAGCGGAGCCGGTCATAAAAGGCAATGAGTGCCCGGTCATTCTGGATCTTGCAGATCTGGTCGGTAATCCGGTTTTGATAAGTTTCATTCATGAGTATTCACCTTCCTTTATTTGAGATGCTGTTTGACAAGCTGTGCCATATTCTTTGGAAGCTCTTCCAGTTTCGTGATATCCAGGAATCCGTCCTTGTAAATCCTGCGGATATTTTCCTTATCGTCACCAATGGCAGCCGCAAACAGGATGACATCCCGTTTTTCGTATTCTTTCTTGATGCCCCGCAGATCTGCCTCTGCTTCCGTTCCGCTGTAGCCGTAATCGGCTGGCTGACCGTCAGAAATCAGGATCAGCAGCTTCTGAAGCTCCGGGCGTGTGCACAAATGCTCTGCTACGAAGCGGAGAGCTGCGCCGTCCCGGTTCCCGTTGCGGTCGCACATATCCATCAGCCGGTAACAGTCCTCATTGTCCACAGAATCAAATTCTGCATAGGAGTAAAGAGCAACGCCGCCTGCATCCGTGGAATGCCCGTAAATGGTGATAGGGATACCGAGGCTTTTACAGAAATCATAAAGGACAATGGCAGTCTTTCTTGCATGTGTCATCCGGTCACCCCAACCCATCGAACCACTCTCGTCAATCAGGAGGGCAACAGCCAGACGTTTTTCCTCTCCTGGAAGTCTGGTTCTGGTAAAGATGGTTCCGTCTGTCTTATAGAGAGCATGGGAGTCCAGACGTTTTCCAAACAGGAGATTCTTCTGCTTTCCGCCTTGCTGTTCTTCTTTCAAAAGCGGCAGGATGGTGCTTTGCAGCTTTTTGGAAGCCCGCAGGAGCGGGGGAGCAACTGTCTGGTATTCATTCTTCAGGTAATCGGAAACACTGGTCAGGCGATGGATGGTAACATGGATGCCTGCATGGGCATTGCCGTAATGAATATCATTGGCTGTTTTCTGCAGTTCCTCGGTCAGTTCCGTCTGACAGTCTTCCTGCACCTTTTCTGCAGCCACATCGTTCAAGATCCGGAACAGATCCTCTGCAGCATGCTCATAGCCGCTGCCCTGATACTGACTGACATAAGTGACGCCGGGGTTGTTTTCATCCAGAATGGTATTGGTCTTTGTAAGAGCGATGCGCCCGCCTTCTTCCGAAAGCACCTGTTTGGCTTCCTCTATAGCATCCTCTTTGGTACGTGGACCGGAAGGAGCATTGCCCTCATCATTCCCGCTTCCTTTTGGGGAAGCTGGTTTGATATTCTTTGGAATGGCACCGCTTTTTCCGGTCGGAAGAGGAGCGCCGCTGCTGACTTCATCCCCTAGAAGATCTTCCAGAGCATCGGCAGCGGAATCCTCGCCATGCATTTCCAATTCCTCCCGTGTTTTTTCGATGAGCGGCTGGATATAGTTCCAGGTCAGGGCTAAGAGCGCATTGGAAACCAGCATCCGGTCAGTGCCTTTTTCCGATTCCATTGCCGTATCCAGAAGATCGGTACAATCGGAAATGGTATCCAGATAATCCCCCTGATAGCCGGTGGGATTGTTGATGTTTCCGGTCCGGCAATAGGAAAGGATCAGGTTGGCAATGATGGAAAATGGCTGGTATTCTTTGTCAATTTGTTCCTGTATGGAAGGAATCTGTTCGGACATACGCAGGTTATTGAGTTCAATCCCCTGTCGGAAGGTGCCGTGGAATTCCTCACACATACGGTCTTCAATATGGATGTCTTCCAGAATGTTTTGAAAAGTTGCGGCGCATCGTGCCAGTGTCAGGCATCCGGCTTTGTCCTTTTCTTCTAACACTTCTTTGATCTCCTCCAGTGCTGTCTGATAAGCTGGAAGGGATAGCTCCGGCTCCTTCGGATAGAAGGAACCGTTTTCCAGACTCCTCAGATGAACAGCGTGGGCTGTGAAATCAGAATAGAGTAAGTGCCCCACTTCATGCCCGGTGAGCCCTGTCAGGCTCTGGGAACGTAAGAAACGGGTGGGGAAAGACTGGGTGATCGGGTTCGCTGCGTTGAGATGTACCTTATAATTGTCGGTATATGCAACGCCTGCCTGTTCGGAAATGTCCCAGTCCAGCAGTACCTGCAGTCCATACCGGTAACGTCCGGTAACGGCTCTGGCAAGGGAGGTCTGGTACTTCTGATAGGCAGCGGAGAGGAATAACTCCTCATCCGCAATGGAATCCTCTTTTGCCCGGATTAGTTTCTTTAAATTTCTTTGGCTGTGATTCACGTGATATTCTTCCTTTCTTTTCTTAGATTTTTTGTCAGCAGTTCCTCCATCGTGCAGCCGTAATACACAGCAAGGCGAAGGACGGCATAAGCCATCGGGGAGGAGTTTGCATTTTCATAATTCATAATGGTTTTCGGGGGAAGATTTAAGATTCTGGCAACTGCCTTTTGTGATAACTTCGGTGTTTTGGCTTGCCGGAGATAAGACAGATTATCTGCCAGATGCTTTCGGATCTGGGCTTCTGTGAGTGCTGCTTTTCTCATAGGCGTGTCCTACGCAGCAAGCACAGTATCCAGACAGCTTTCTTCCACTTCCGTACGGTTCTCAGCATCGGCAGAGGCAGAGGCAAGCACCGTGTAACGGGCCGCTTCCCGGATATCCCCGCAGACCATGTAGGACTGCACCCAGGAAATCAGCTCCCTCATGCCACAGCAGCCATCTGTAATGAGATTTTCCCGGCAGTAGACAGCCATGGATTTGACAATGCGTGTCATCAGACGTACCGTTTTTGCATCCTTGCATCCGGTAACAGCCATGGCACGTTCTACCTGTGTATCCTCATCCGGTTCATCCAGATCAATCACAAGGTTCATTCGGGAAATGACAGACTGGTTCATCTGTTTACAGCCTGCATAGTCATTGTTTGTGGTGATTACGATGGTCGTATCCGGATGACGGTGGATGGTTTCTCCGTTTGGAAGATATACGCTGTTACAGCGGTCTAAAAGGGAGTTAAGTCCAACCAGTACACCGGGATTAGCAATGACCGTAGGCTCCTGTATCTCAAGAATATACCCATAGCGGATGGCTTCGACTAGAGGCGTATCCACATACTGGAAGTTCTGTCCGGAGGTGTGTTCCTTATAATAGCTGTGCATTTCATCAAAAATCGTATCGATCAGCTTCTGGTAGGTGTCCTCGGCAGAAATTTCTTCATCATAGTTTCCGGTCAGCTTCTGATAGGCACCGGAGGGATCTAACTGGATTTCCTGAAAAGACGGGTACTGCCGCTGAAGCCGGGTGCGTTTTCCGTCCACATCCGGAAGAATCTGACCTAAAAGGTCGAATACCTCTGTATTTGCGGAACAGGTAATGCAGCGGTAAGGAAGGTGAAGTGCGGAAGCAATGGCTTTGGCTCCTTCGGTCTTTCCGGTACCTGCCGGTCCCCGTAAAAGAAAATTCCGCATCGGCTGTGTGGTATCCGTTGTCAGTTTTGCGTGTTCGCAGATCCGTTTGATTTCCGGAGGGATGATGTACCACTCTGCCAATGTCGGAACAGATACCTCCTCTTCCGGAGACAGCCTTCGGGATGCGGTCAGGATAAATTTCCCAACAAAATCATCTCTGGAAATGGCTGCCTGTGCTTTCTTAAATCCACTTCCTGGACGTAACACCTGAAAGTCTCCATGGAGCACTTCGGTTGGTGCATAGACCCCCTTCTGGATATTTAACGGTTTGATCAGCGACAATACGCCGTTTGCCGGAAGGTCAATCTTAACACCACCGGTCGGGAGACCTGATGCATAGCGGGTTCTCCGGTAAATGTTGTCGCAGAGAACGGCTGCTGTTTCCGCAGCGGCGTCCAGATCGGGATAACCGTTGTCCCGGTGCGCTTTTAATTCCTGATACTTTTCATTACACTCTTCATCTGCCAGAAAAACCGGCATCAGTGCGAACAGCAGAGCCGCACCGGACTGTTTGGAGTCTTTAAATTCGTATTTTTCCGGTGTGCTTTCCACATCCGGCGGAGGAGTATAGCAGCCTCCGTAAAACTTTCCGTTTAGCTGGTTGTAGACAACCACCTGAAGATCACCGGTTTTGCTCGGATATTCCGCCACAACAAAATTGTTGGATTGGGTACCGACCGCCCCAAGCTTTTCCGGCGGGGTACTGCCAACCGGGTTTTCCAGCTCCAGATAAGCAAGGACTGCCCGCAGGGTAGCTGCATGAAGCGTGGATTTTTTCCGTGGCTGAGTACAGTATTTGGATGCAATGTCATCAAAGATTGCATGGTCCGTATAATCCTCAAATGGTTCCGGGAGTTTGCGTTTGAACCCCCAGGTTGCTACGATGTTATTTGCCATGATTCGTTCCTCCTTCTTATGAGATCCAGGACAGTTCCAGTGCCTGCTCGGTCTCTTCTGTGGTCAATTCATCTTCAGTAAAAATCTCCGTCAATTCGCCCCAGTAATCTTTGGGCGGGAAATGTTCCAGCTTTCCCCGGACTTCCGGTTCAGTGCCGTTCAGAATATAGACATCTCCCTGCTCGTTGATAAACAGCTTTTCATAGCCCCTTGCCTGTAAGTCACCGACCAATTCCATCAGTAGCGGTTTCCCAATCAGGGAATACCATGATTTGGGATTAACGGCTGGTCTGGAATCCGGATTTCCTTCTGACGGTTCCTTTTTATGTAAGGATTCAATGGTCATCATCTGAAGCGTCAGACTGCCACGGGCGTCCATGAGAATTTCCGCAAAATTATAACTTCCGGTATTCCGTGTGCGAATCCGTAATGGTTCCCCATCCAGTATCTGGGAGAGCGGTGGTTCTTTCACAAAATCCCATGTGGCATCCGGGAAGGCTTCCTTGAGCTTTCCGGTAATCTGGAATTTGATCTGTCTCCAGAGAATGGTTTCCAGATCAGGTGTTCCTTCCAGATGACGAGTTCTTTCTGGGCGTTTTCGTAGCTTATACTCCCTGTTTTTCAGGCGTTCCGTGAAAAGCGGGAGAAGATAACTGAACAGCGTGACTCCGATACCGATCAGGGCAATGCCTGCAATCAGAAGCCGGTTGGCATCCTGTGGTACGAAAAGTGCTGCAAGAAACAGTACAAGCACGACAAACTGTAAGAATTTTTTTCGATTTGATTTTTTCATGAGCTGATTCCTTTCTGATTCATGATTCTTAGACAAGCCCGGAAGCTGGATGGGAAATCGCCGCTTCCGGACATGAAAAAGAGGAACTGCATCATCACAAAGATGATAAATGCAATTCCTCAACATAGGGTTCCTTGAGAGTTAATAGGGCAACTGGGATGCCATCTGTTCCGGCACATTTTGAAAGCCGTCAGTTGGCTGACTGCCCGGCATACCTCCGTAATTTGGCATTCCGGTATAACTGCCCTGCGGCGGGTAGCTGCTCTGTGGCTGACCGGTTCCGTTTGGCGGAGCCTGATACTGTCCGCCATTTGCAGGAGGCGTGTAGGCACCGTTAGCAGGAGCCATTCCCTGCTGTGGATAGCCGCCAGGCATTGCCTGATTCTGGTAGCTGCCATTGGGATTTCCCTGCATTGGGTAGCTGCCATTGCCGGCTGCACCGGGCGTTGCCGCACCACCATTCGGCTGGCTGTTCTGGTTTGCACCCGGATGTCCGGTATTGCTGTCAGAACGGTTGGATGGTACAAAGTGCCAGTCCTTGACATTGATCCTCGGACCGGCATTTGCCTGCCCCGCATTCTTTCCTTTCTGATAAATGAACGGATGAAGCTCCAGATCACCATAGATCATCAGCCCGGTTCCTTTCTTTACGCCTGCTTTTGCTAAGCGTTCTGCAAGGAACTTGTTAAAATAGCACTGATAGTAAATGGTTTCTTCCTTTCCATCCTGGCCTCGCTGTGAAACTGCAATGTCCAGAGAAACATATTCCGTACCGGAATTTTTTCCTTGCTGCATCTCAGGATCTCTTGTGGCCCTCCCTAAAATTGTTAAAATTGCTGACATAAAAATTCTCCTTTCTGCCTCTTTGGGCGTTAAAATAGATTAAAATAAAAAAAGTGCCATTATAGCACCGTATAAAACGGCAGTATAATGACACGATTTTCCAAACTTAAACTGCATATGCTTCTGGATGAATGGTCCAGACTCCCATGACGGGACAGCACAAAAACTTAAATACAAGATTATATTAACACAAGATATAGCATATGTCAAAAGAATTAGAACTATATATAGCATATGTAGACGAGGTGGAAGGATAATATCAAAAGAATTTTGGACATAGTTATAAAAGTGCAATATAATATTGTTTAAATCGGAAAATGGAAGGATGAGAAAAATGGAGCAGAAAAACAGAATTCTGATTGTAGAAGACGATACGGATATCAATAATCTTTTATATACGGCATTACAGAAAGCAGGGTATGAGACGGTACAGGCTTTTTCCGGGACGGAAGCGAGGATGCTGTTCCAGATGGATAAGGCGGGCTTTTCTTTGATTCTATTGGATCTGATGCTTCCGGGAATTTCAGGAGAAGAGGTGCTTGCCCAGATTCGGAAACAGGGCAATACGCCGGTTATTGTCCTGACAGCCAAAGACGGATTGGATGAAAAAATCGGGCTTCTTACCAGTGGGGCAGATGATTACATTACAAAACCGTTTGAGATACAGGAGGTGCTTGCCCGGATTCAGGTTCAGCTCCGCCATATGCAGCAGGAGCCGGAACATAAAAGCGTGTCATATAAAAACCTGGAACTGGACCGTGAGCGCTTTGAAGTCCGGATTGCCGGAGTGCTGCTTCCCAAAATTACAAAGCAGGAATTTGCAATTCTGGAGCTTTTACTGGAGCATCCGAAACAGGTCTTCAGCAAAGAAGAGATTTTTGAATATGCGTGGGATGAACACTATATGGGAGAGACAAAGACACTGGATGTACATATCAGCAATATCCGGAAAAAGATAAAAGCAGTAACGCAGGAGGAATATATTGATACCGTATGGGGAATCGGCTACCGTCTGCATTCTTAATCTTTACTCTTTTTTTACTATTTATTTGCGTTTGATTAGGATTTATCCGATATGATAACAGCAGATAAGAAAAGGAGATGAAAGCATTGAGTGAATTGTTATTAAGTACAAATGGATTGACGAAGCAGTATGGTCATCATAAGGCAGTGGATAAAGTAAACCTTCACATAAAAAAGGGTGCTATCTATGGATTTATCGGACGGAACGGTGCGGGAAAGACGACTTGCCTGAAGATGATCAGTGGACTTGCAAGACCGACAGCCGGAGAGATTGAGATGTTCGGGTGTAAAGGAAAAGAACTGGAGAGGATTCGTTCTCGTGTGGGGTGTCTGATTGAAGCACCGGGGCTGTATGGCAACATGAATGCATATACAAACCTGAAAATAAAATGTGAATTGTTTGGTATTCGGAAAAAGGGATACATCGAAGATATCTTAGAGACGGTCGGACTGGAAGGTGTCGGAAAGAAAAAAACGAAACATTTTTCCCTTGGAATGAAGCAGCGTCTCGGAATCGGGCTGGCACTGGTCGGGGAGCCGGATCTCCTGGTCCTTGATGAACCGATCAATGGGCTTGATCCCCAGGGAATTGCAGAGGTGCGTGATACCATACAGAGACTGCGAGATGAACGGAATATGACGATTTTGATATCCAGTCATATTTTAGAGGAATTATCTAAGATTGCAACGGATTATGGAATTATCCATAATGGAAGTCTTCTGCAGGAGCTGACAAGCGAAGAACTGATGAAACGCTGCAGTGAACGGATTGAAATAGAGTTAATCCATCCGGAGCAGGCAGTCCCGATTCTGGACAGAATGGGATTTACCAACTATCAGGTTACAGATAAGAGCCATATCCATATATTTGAACGATTGAATGAAAGCGCCAATGTCAATATGGAACTGGCAAAAGCAGGAATTTTGGTCAATGGAATTTCCATTACCAGTGAAGAACTGGAAACCTATTTCTTGAATCTGACAGGAGGGAATCAAAATGCTTAATATGATAAAAATGGATCTGTACCGGATGGTCCGGACAAAAAGTATGTATGTGGTATGGATTGTGATGGCGGCAGCTATATTCTTCTCCACATCCATGTCGAAACTGGATATTGATACGATGAACAAGGAAGCGGAACAACAGCAGACAGAAAACATTGCAGAAACAGTGAAACCAGAAACCATCAATATGGGAATGTCCGTATTCCTGCCGACACAGCCGGGAGAAAAAGTAACGGTCTTTGATCAGGTATATGCAAACCTGCAGGCGAAGTTTGTGGCGTTGTTTCTGGTGATTTTTACAGTGCTGTTTTCCAGTGCAGATATAGGAAGCGGTTATATTAAAAATATCGGCGGGCAGGTAAGGAGCCGGAGAAACCTGATCTTTTCCAAAGCTTCCGTGTTGTTTGTGTATACGACTGTTACCATGCTGCTTTATTTCATCATTCAGATTATTGCACAGCAGATGTACTTCGGATATCTGGAGTGGGGGAATGGAAGCGAGTTGCTGAGATACTTTGGTATTCAGATTTTGCTTCATTATGCACTGGTACTAATCAGTATGGCGATTGCGGTGGTTTTGAACAGCAACGTGTTCAGCATGACGATTGTTATCTGCCTGTGCATGAATACCATGATTGTCTTATACGGAGTGATCAATCATTTGATCCAGAAGGCAGGTGTGGAGAATTTCCAGATTTTGAAATATACAGTGACAGGAAAGATTGCACTTTTATCCATGTCACCGACCAATAAGGAATGCCTGACGGCAGTTGTGATTGCGGCGGCGTTCGGAATCGTGGTTACATTACTGACAGCATGGGTATTCAGAAAGAGAGATATCTAAATGATAAAACTAGGGTTCGTGCTATTGATAGCAGTGATACTGGTACAAGGAATGTTATTTTGGAAATACCAGCGGCAGGTGAAAGACATCTGCCGCCAGTTGTCGTTTCTGATGAAGCACGACAGCAACATGCTGATTACCAGAGAAATGGATTTTGGAGGCATTGGTGAGTTGGCAGATGTTTTAAACGAATGGCTGGAACTGAAGCGAAGGGAAAAGAAGGAATACTTGAAGAAAGAGGAGATGATTTCGGATACATATACAAATCTCTCACATGATATCCGTACTCCTTTGACATCCCTTGACGGATATTTTCAGTTAATGGAAACCTGTGAAGACCAGGAAGAGCAGAGACGGTATATGAAGATCATACAGGAGAGAATCGGCAGCCTGAAAGAAATGCTGGAAGAATTATTTACTTTTACAAAACTTAAAAAC
Organism: Coprococcus phoceensis; assembly: GCF_900104635.1. Lineage (NCBI taxonomy): Bacteria > Bacillati > Bacillota > Clostridia > Lachnospirales > Lachnospiraceae > Coprococcus > Coprococcus phoceensis. The sequence goes on along the minus strand of NZ_FNWC01000007.1, from coordinate 2,534,768 downwards.
GATTCTTTTCATCTGGAAATGTCATCCTGCTGTATCAACAAGATTTTGAAAGATACCATATTTTCCTACTACGATGAATGGACGGGCAGAGGAATTGAACCGGAGATACAGATTACAGATAAACTGCTGTTTATGAACGGAAATGAACAGGGAATCCAGAGAATTTTTCAGAATATCATAAAAAACGGACTGGATCACGGGGAGAAGAAAATCAGTATTTCACTGGAAGAAGTTGAAAACAACATCCGGATACAGATAAAAAATCAAGTATGTCATGTGGAAAAAATAAATGTAGATCAGGTGTTTGAACGGTTTTATAAAGCGGATGAAGCACGCAGTAAGACTTCCAGCGGTCTCGGCTTATCAATTGCGAAAGAGCTGGTACTTCGTATGGATGGGAAAATCAGCGCCCGGATAGAAGGGAATGAGTTCTGTGTGGAGATTGTGTTTCCAAAATAAAAGGAAAAATTTATATTAAAGCAAGTGAAAATGGGGAATGACTTTATATAGGTTTCATGGTAGAATTACAGTAGAAAGAGAAGAGTCACTCAGTCATTTGTTGTATGAAAGGATGAGTATAATGTATAAAGTAGAACTTAAATTTGATACAAGCAAGCTCGCTCCGGAAACGGTAAATCAGATGTGTGAACAGGCAGATCAGATTTTTGAGCAGGAGGATTTAAGCTGTGCAGTCAAAGCCCTTGGAAGCAGGATTTATCTTGACCGGGGACGCAAGCAGGACTATGGAAGATTCTGGGCAGCAATCTTTCAGTTGAAAAACTCCGTAGGAATTGCAGAGAATTTGTTAGAGTGTTTCTGGTATAACGGAACAGAAAAGGAGAACCTGATTACAGACTTTATAAGGAACTAACAGATGGACAGCTTACAGAGGAAAGGCATCAATTTTGACCTGAATACACAAGCACTAAAGGAATATTATCCGAAAGGTGACTGGCATAATGCATATGCGGATGTAAGGGACTTTTTTGAAGCAAACGGATTTGAGCATATTCAGGGATCGGGATATCATTCGGTGGAAGCAATGTCAGAAGCAAAAGCCATGGCAGTTATTTATCAGATGACAAAAGAATTTCCATGGCTCAATTATTGTGTGAATGTGTGTACCATATCAGATGTACCGGAACTGTTTGATATCTCGCATGTATTTGCCAGAGAAGCGGAACGGTTGGAAAAGAAAAATGCATGATTTGACAAATTATTTCCAATATGTTATATTCATCTCAAGCAAAAAAGGGAGTAGCTGAACGCCTTGAAAGAGGTGGTTTTGTAACCGACAACCGGTATCGAGAGATACCCGTAGCAAATGAGATAGCAAGACTTTTATTGTGGCAGAGGTCATGATAGGAGTCTTTTTTTATTATGAAATATAGAAAATCTGCCGCAATAGTCTGCTAAAAAGAAAGAGAGGATAAACGATGAGTAACGAAATGATGAAACGGGAAATGCAGGAAGCAGTACAGGCAGGGGAGCGGGCGCTTCAGAGCCTTTACGCAGCAAGGGATAAGTTGGGAAGTGCGAGAAACTGGGGCATTTTTGATATGCTTGGAGGAGGCTTTATCAGTGACTTTGTGAAGCATTCTAAAATGAATGACGCAGCTGCGTTGATGGAACAGGCGAAAAGCGATATTCAGCGTTTTCAGAGAGAATTAAGAGATGTGCAGGTTTCCTTGGATCTGCGCATGGAAATCGGCAGCTTCCTTTCCTTTGCGGATTTCTTTCTGGACGGGCTGGTGGCAGATTATATGGTGCAGAGCAAGATTGCAGATGCAAGAGAACAGGTGGATGATGCCATCAACCGGATAGAAAAGATACTTGCTGATGTGAAAAATCGGATGAATGGGGAGGTGTAGCATATGGGATGCCTGGGAAATGTGTTGTGGTTTGTGTTTGGCGGCGCAGTCAGTGGGCTGAGCTGGTGTCTGGCAGGTTGTCTCTGGTGTATTACCGTTGTGGGGATTCCGGTGGGGATGCAGTGTTTTAAATTTGCGGCGCTTAGTTTTTTCCCCTTTGGAAAAGAGGTGCAGTATGGTGGCGGAGCTGGTTCGTTCCTTTTGAATATCATCTGGCTGATTGTATCCGGTCTGCCTCTTGCACTGGAGCATCTGGCGTTGGGTACAGCTTTATGTGTGACGATTATCGGAATCCCGTTTGGTTTACAGCAGTTTAAACTGGCGAAACTGGCATTGATGCCGTTTGGTGCGGAGGTGTATTAAGATGCGATTATTTGATAAAAGGACACCGCTTCAGAAGGAGTGGGAAAAGCTGGAAGTACAGGAGCAGAGATTCCTTCAGAAGCGTTCAGAGAAAAGGGAGAGCATTCTGAATCAGAAACTGGAGGAAAAGATACCGCCGAAACTTCAGAAAACATTGGATACCGCTTTTGCGAAGGCATTTGCTCTGATTTTCGAGAAAGGAACCGGGGTTATTGAAAAGACGTATCAGCGGACAAAACTGGAGCAGGATTATCAGGTGCGGCAGTATATGGCGGATGTAAAGCAGAATTCCAAATCCCTCCGCTCTTTTTCTAAAAAGGCAAGAGATACGGGAACAAAGAATTTACTGCTATCCGGTGTGTCTGGAATCGGGATGGGCGTATTGGGAATCGGTCTGCCGGATATTCCGGTATTTACAGGGATGATTTTAAAGAATATTTATGAGACTGCTCTGCAGTATGGATACAGCTATGAAAGCAGGGAAGAAAAATATTTTATCTTATTATTGATCCGGGGAGCAGTATCCTATGGGGATACACTTTGTGAGATTGACGGGAAAGTAAATGAATTTATCAGAAACGGAATACTGCCGGAAGAGTATCAGGATAAGGAGCAGATCGAACAAACGGCGGGAGCTTTGTCAAAAGAGCTTCTGTATATGAAGTTCTTACAGGGAATTCCGGTGGTTGGTGCTGTAGGCGGAGCTTATGATGCAGTCTACATGAAACGGATCACAGAGTATGCAGAGCTGAAATACCGGCACAGGTATCTGGCGGGGCGGAAAAAGGCAGAGAATGGACAATTATGTAAAAGGTGTAAAAGTTATAGAGATATATGATGCCGCAAATAAGGAATTGCTGGTAAAGTATGATGATAAGCATAATATAGACAAGGTTATTTCTGCTTTAAATATAAAATCATGGAAAGAGACAGAAAAAAGCATAGGTATGAACCCTAAATATACCATAAAATTTTATTGCGATACTACGAACCAAGATGAAGAAAAAGATATAAAAGAAATTACCCTTTATGAAAATGGGGAATATGCTACGATTTTTATTACTTCTCCTGGCGGAGTAAAACAAAACTATAAAACGAGCATTGATATTTCTGAATTGGTTATCTAATAATATTTGTGTAATGAGAATGAAAATCTAATTCTTTCAAGTTTAACTAAGACATTCCCGGAGCAAATGCTCATGGCATTGAAGCGGATACAAACACTATTGTTTGATAGAAATAAGAGAGGTTATTTATAATAAAATGAGCCGCCAGAACTGTAGGGGTGATGCAGTGGTATGCTCCCCGTCAAGAGGACAATAAAAAATAATAAATTTTTGTATCGTCAGCCATGCTATGGCTGGCGATATTTTATGCTGCTTTTGTATATTGCTCATGATATTTCATTGGTGTCATTACATGCAGTTTCCTTTGAAGTCGTTGGTTGTTGTAGTAATCTATGTAATTAGCTATCGCAGTAATCAAAGAGCTTCTGTCATTAAAACGCTGTTTATAATACATTTCTCGTTTTAGAATTCCCCAAAACCCTTCCATTGGTCCATTGTCAATACAGTGGGCAACTCTAGACATACTCTGCTTCATATGATGTTTTTTTAATCTAGTATAAAACTGTGCGCTTGTATATTGAAAGCCTCGATCAGAATGAACTAATGGGTGTGCATCTGGCTCCTGACGAACAGCCTCATCAAACGTGTCCATAACTAATGGATTATCATTATGATCGCTGATTTTAAAGGAAACAATCCTTCTATCATATAAATCTAAAATAGCACTCAGATAAACTTTATGAACTTCTATTCCGTTGTAGTATTTAAATTCAGAAACATCTGTAAGCCACTTTTCATTCGGTTTTTCGGCGTGAAATTCACGGTGTAAATAGTTTTTTGCTATGTGATCAGGATTTCTGTCTCCTCTGGTACAACTCTTAGGTTTCCATTTAATATTTGATTTTATATCGTATTTCCTACAAATACGAAGTACTCGTTTATCATTCACATGAATTCCTTTATGTCCATCTAATTCATCACGAATCCTTCGGTATCCCATATCTGGATGCTGGTGATGAATCCTTTGGATTTCAGTGGATAGTCTTTCGTTTCGAAGTTCATTATTACTTTTCGGATATTTTCCCCAGCGGTAATACGCAGAACGTGTAACATTAAGATATTTACAAAGTCTATCTATGGGATAATGCTTAGTAGACGATAGTTTTTGGATGGCTTCATATTCGGCTAACCGATGGATTAAAGATAGCGACCCCTCCTTTCCAGTTCTCTGACTTTTTTTAACAGATCATTCTCCATTTGTAAGTCTAGATTTCTTCTTTCCAGTTCAGCTATCTTGTCACGTAGCTCTTCTTCAGGTGTTCTGCTTGGAAGAGAAGCTATACGACGTCCACGTCTGTCTTCCAGACCCGCTTGACCCATCTTTTCGTATCGTATTACCCAATTGCGAACTTGTTGATAGGAACAATCATATTTGAGTGCCATTGCACCATAATTCTTATCATTTGCAAGACAATCTGTTACTATTTTTAATCTCTCATCAAGTGTAGTGTTCTTTGCCTTTTTCATGTAAGCACCTCCAGTGGATGTTTTTAATATTCCACCAGAATTATACACCTTAATCCAATCGGAAAGCTGTCTGTGTGAACGAATTCCGTATTTTGTGCAAATATCCTGAAGAGATCCTTCTCCGTTAAGATAATCATTTATAGCAGATATTTTTAAATCTTTTGAATAAGATTTGTTTTTCGGTTGATTGAGTAATCCAGTTGGTCCATCATACTGATAAATAGAAATCCAATTTCGAATACTATGACGGTCAACTCCCAATTCTTTTCCTGCTTGCTGTATGCCAATTTCTCCTGCAAGGTAGCGTTCGACTATTTTTACTTTTTCTACTGGTTCTATCTTACTCTTTCTGAACATGAAAATACCCCCATATAGGACTTTTATATTTCATTGTCCTATATGAGGGTAGCATACCACAGTACGGGCGGCTCATTTTCTATCTAAACGGATGTATCCGGAAGTTCCGGCAGTTGATCGGTGAGTTCTTCATATCCGAGAATATCTCCGGCACATGGCATCGATTGCCCTGTTCCCTGCTGTGGTTTCCGGAAGTACAGCCGATACCGATGTCCCTCTAGGAGTTTGATATTCTTTTCCAGTGAGAAGGCGTATTCCTTTCCGTTATCACTGGCAAACCAATATTGCTGGTTTTTCCCGAAGAGTGTCTGTTCCCGTTTCGTGCAGCTTACGTCCAGTGACAGATAAGCATGTGTATGGATCAGGTGGTAGAAACTGAGTGCACGCAAGATGCTGCAGATTCCGATGAGGAGGCTCATGAGGATAAAGAGCCGGTCATGGGTGGCGATCCCGAAGATGCACCCAAAAAGTACACAGAAAAAGCCGATTGCACTGATGGCAACCAGCTTTGTGAAAAATGGTTTTGGCATAAGGTTCCTTCCTTTAACATGTATGAAATGTGATTTGTTTATTCAGGTACAAATTAGCAATAGCCTGCAGCACTGGATACTGGGTATGGTGAATCTGGACATCATCCACAAGTGTTTGGTAAGTTGTCTCCGGTTCTGTGTATAACTCATCCATAATATCCGATTCGTTGTGGATTACTTTTTCCTGCTCCATACTTGTGACAAGCTCAGCGGTCGTGAGGGATACCTTATCAGCCAGCTTCAGAATGGTATCTTCCATCGGTGAAGAGGGTTTCTTCTTTAAATATCTGCCAAACTCTTTTGCACCAATAGTTCCTTCCAGATAAAGCTGAACGCAGCCAAAGAGCCGGATGGGAAAGGTATCCTTCAAGGGAATAATGGTCAGACTGCCGAGAAGGCGATATAAGGCATCCACCCCTGTCAGTCCAATTCCGCTTACAACCAGACCGCGTAAGGAAAGTCGGTTCAGATAGTGTTGGAAGGATAAGCCTTTCGGACCTTCTTTCTGTATCTGGCGCAGGGTATAGGCATCCTGGAGTTCATGGAGCGTCAGAATCTGGAAGGCAAGACAGCTCCAGAGCAGCAGCTCGTCATCCGATAGTCCATATTCTTGTCCATCGTTGATTACAAGAGGAATGGATTTTCCGCCTGTCGTTTTTTGAAATTTTAAGGTTCCGACAGCAGTATAAAGTGTCAGCATAAAAGTTCCCTCCTTCAAGGTTAAGTCAGAAGTGCATAGAGTGCATCATCCTGCTGTAATAGTTTCCGTGCTTTGCTCTGCCATGCCCGTACACGATTGGCTGGTACTTGGTAGTGTTTTGCCAAGTCAAAGCTGGTATATCCCTGCTGTTGCAGATAGAGGGCTACAATTCCCTTCTGAATAGTTGAGGACTGTCCGGTGCCAAGCTGGGTTAAATGCTCAAGAAGCAAGGTCTGGTTTGTGTCCTTTTCCGGGTGAGTTGTTTGTGTATCCTCGTAGGAAAACAAATCACGATAATGGAGATGTTCATCTTCAGATGATGCTTCGTCCAGAGAACAGAGCATGGAGCGGTCACGGGCAATTTTCCGCCAGTAGTCAAAGATGGCATGACGGATGATAGTTTTGGCATAAGGCTGGAATGATCTTCCTTCCTCAAATCCGACAGCCGACCGGCACAAAGCCAGATATCCAATCTGACATAATTCCTGTTGTTCTTCCTCAGTTACATAGGCAGCGGTGCGGGTCATGGAACGAATCATGATCGGAACCAGATCCATGGATTTTTCCACCAGTTGTTTTTGCTTTTTATTTAGTGGTAAGGTCATCATCAATCACCGCCTTTCAGCTGGCTGCCCGGAGGCGGAAGGGAATATGGTTGTTCTTTAAAACATCTGCGGATTCCCGAATGAGCTGGTCGCACATATAGTTGCTGAACTGTCCGATGTGAGCCTGCTTATCTGTCAGACAGAACTTATCTGCCACCCAGCGATATGCTTCCGGTTTGGAAAGGATGCCCTGTTGCCAGATCTGATCGAAAATTCGATGTGCCTGAATCCGCTTTTGACGAAGCTCCCGGTTGGCGAGCGTTCCTTTTGGTATCTTGGTTCCCGGATGTACCCCGACATAGGAATTGCAGGATGGATAGTGGGAGCAGACATAAACCTGTCCGCCATGAGAATGCGTTCCATATACAAAGGATGCATCTCTTAATATTGCTGTTCCGCCGCAGTAAGGGCAGCGGATGATTTTTGGTTTCTTCATCTGTTTTCACCTCGCTTGTACATACACGATACGTAACGTGTACGTGAATAACCAGTACGTACTGTATACTTATATTGTAAGTAAGCAGGTGATGAATTCCCATAGGACGCAAGCGGATACTGATCCCAGATTCGGACTAAATGGCACGAATCCCCATTTTTCAGATGCCGGGATAGAAAATTGCTCGGATGAGCGGGAATAAGCCGCTGTCTGTGAAACGTGGATAATTAACCGGTGTAAAGATGAACTTCTCACAGAAAATCCGTAGCAGGAATAAGCTGATCAGTACCAGACAGAGCAGGTAAGTGTTCCTGCGCCTTCTGGTCCATGGCTTTTTCGGACGGAATTTCACATACAGGACAAAAATCATGGGAATAAATATCAGGTTCGTAAAGACCTGATCGATACATTGGATGATTGAAATTACGTTTAACATAGGCAGTGCCTCCTTTCTTTACATATCCTGTACGTATAAGAGCCTGAAAGTGCAACTTTTTGTTACCAGTCATATTGCTGGTTCTCCTGAAGCCGGAGCAGTGCCGGAATGGGACATGGCTTTAAAGGCAGCTTCTGAGCGGCCAGATAGGGCAGATAAAGCTCTGTAAAAGCAGCAATGCTCATGCTTCCGGTACATTCGGTTGGCTCCGGTATCCGGGGAAACAAAAGCGCTGCATCTGAAAGAGGGAGGATGCAGGGGCTTCCCGTTTCATCCGGATGGAATAAAAAGCCAGAGTTCTCACAGCTTTCCTGTGCGTTACAAGTGCGGCACCAGACGTAGATACAGGAGTGCCAGTTCCCTTCACAGAGGTTCAGAAAATGACGGATGTGCTTGGCATCTGTCTTGCAGTGGGGGTGTTTCATATTCATCACCTACTAAAGAAGCAGGCAGTTCCATGTGGGAGCTGCCTGCAGGAGTCTTCGTTATGAGTTACTGATGTTTCTTTTTGCGTTTGAAGTAAACGATGCCCAGGACACTTGCACCTGCAAGTGCAGCTATGGCGATTCCGGCATACAGGAGAAGCGGCGTCTCATCGCCGGTCTTTACAGGCGGAGCTACCGGAGGCGTCTCCGGTTCTTTCGGAAGCTCCGTCATGTGTACGGTCTGACCTTCATCCTTCAGATCCTCATGGGAAGCAATCTCATGCTCGGTTTTTCCGTCTGTATAGTAGAGCTTTTCAAAGACAACCACATCCTGTCCGGCAAGAGCAGAAGCGTCGAAGGTAAAGGTAACTTCCACAGAGCCGCCAGCTTTTTCTGCTTTAAATTCTGCCTGAGCGGTAACTGGTTTTCCGTCTTTTAACAAAGCCTCTCCGGTTTCCTTATTCATCAGGGTTCCGATGACTTTGTACTCAGATCCAGGCATCAGACCATGATAAGTGACCGTATCTACGATAGTCGCTTCCTTGGAAGCAGAGACATCCTGATCCCCGTCACTGCCGTCTTTGGCTGTGGTTTTGATTTCCGGGAAGTAGATGGTCTGGTTGGCATCTTTGATGTCCGCATGTACCGCTACTTCGTGATCTTCAAAAGTCATTGTTTCAAATGCCACGAGCGTTTTTCCGGAAAGTGCAGAGGCATCAAAGGTAAAGGAAAGCTCTACGCTGCCGTTAGCTTCTTCCGGAGTGAAACTTGTTTCTGCAGTCACAGCTTTGCCATCCACATCGAAAGGTTTTTCGGTTTCCGCATCCATGAGTGTTCCTGTCAGCTTGTACTCTTTGCCTGGGATCAGGTTTTTGTATTCCACAAGGTCTGTAAGCGTCAGTTCTTTTTCCGGTTTTGCATAGTGTGTGCCGGAAGCAGCATCTGTTGCAGTGGTTTTGATTTCCGGGAAGTAAATAGTCTGTCCTTCATCCGCAATGTCTGTGTGTACGGCAACTTCCTTGTCTTTGTAAGCCAGGGATTCAAAGACAACTACTGTTTTCCCTTTTAAGGAGCTGGCATCAAAGGTAAAGGTAACATCTACCGTACCAGCGGATTCTTTTGGCTTGAAGGATGCTTTTGCTGTCACCGGTTTTCCGTCTGCTTCGACTGGTTTCTTTGTTTCTTTATCTATCAGAGTTCCAGTCACTTCATATTTCTGGTTAGGAACCAGCCCCTTAAAGGAAACCGTATCCACCAGCGTGATTTCTTCCTTTGCACAGGAAATATTGGAGTTCGTGTCCGCATCTTTCGCAGTAGTCTTGATTTCCGGGAAATAGATGGTCTGGTCTTCATCGTTGATGTCGGTATGGACTGCAAGCTGCATCTCATCCTGATATAATTCCTCGAAGACAACGGTTGTTTTTCCCTTTAAGGAAGTTGCATCAAAGGTAAAGGTTACTTTGACGGAGCCGGAGGATTTCTTTGCAGTAAATTCAGTTTCAGAAATCACCGGTTTTTCATCCACAAGGATTGGTTCCCCGGTTTTTTTATCCATTAAGGTTCCAGTCAGTTTGTATTTCTGGCCCTTTTTCAGTCCTTCGTATTCCACAACGTCTTCAATGGTCACTTCTTTTGCCGGCTGGCTCATGTGTGTACCGGTCTCGGCATCCAGAGCAGTCGTGCCGATCTCAATGGCATCATCGGTCAGAGTTCCAACCTGTATCAGAACAGAATCCTTATAAACCTTGACTTCAAAGGTTAAAAGATCCATGCCTTTGTTGGAATCACAACGCTGTTCCGCCAGAGTGTAAGTATCGTAAATGAGAGCGCCTTTGGAATCATCCGGTTTGGAGGTGCCGAACCAGATGCCGTCTTCCGAAGACTCACCCCGGTTGGTATTTGCGGTATGTTTGTTCCATTTGGAGGAAGTGCTGGCATAACCGTTGGCATCTGTCACAATCACATGGCTTTCGCCTGTTGTTTTGGAAGTGATCTTAAATGGCACATTTGCCAGACGGTTCTGGCTGCCGTCAGCAATCTTGACAAATTCCAGATCCCCGCGGATGACCTGATTGGAGATGGAATTGTCTTTTGCAGTCAGTTCCACGATTTTTCCCTGTTCTGTGATGTCAAATTCTACAGAGATCTTTCCGCTGTTCAGATAACCGGAAGGTGCAGTTGTTTCATCCACACGGTAATGTCCGAATGGGAGAGCATCTTTTGCAGTTGCAGCAGAACCGGATTTATCGGCAGTAAGTGTAAGGACAACCTGATCTTTCGTGTAGGATGTTCCGTCTACTAATACCGGATTTTCATTTAACGTAGTGATCGCAAAGACAGTACCTTCCAAAGTGGCAGAACCCTGCGGTTTTGCTTCTCCGGTCTCGCTGTCACGTTTCTGGATCTTCACTCCGCCACGGATGACAGATTCTTCTATGGTAGAAGACTGGTATACCGAAACCATTTCCTGCTTACCGTCACCTGTAATTTTCTGTACGAAGACAGTTGGATTGAGCTGGTATCCGGCAGGGGCTTTGCTTTCCTGTACCGTTATGGTACCGAGCGGAAGACAGACGGTCTTGCCATCACTGGTATAGTAAAAGGCATCGCCGCTTACAAAGGAATCTTTGGTAAAATGCATCTTTCCGGAAACATCTGTTTTTAATACCCAGGTACGTGCCGGTTTCTTTCCAGCTTCCGCAGGATCACTGTCAGACTGCTCGGTATAGAACTTGACTGTAAATTCTGCGTTTGCAAGGGAAGCTGCTCCCTGTGGGGAGGCTTTCTTTGTTTCGGCATCCAGCTTTTCAAGCACCAGATTCATGGGATTATTCTGCGGAATATCTGTTACGTTTGCAGCAGAAGTCTGTTCTGCTTTTACGGTGACTTTGTGAGCTTTGGTGTCTACAATGTAGCCTTTGGAAGCAGAGAGCTCTTTTATGGTATAATCGCCTTCCTCCAGTTCGCCGGATCTGGCATACCCGTTTTCATCAGTGGTCAGTTTCTGGATGAGCTTCTCACCCTGATAGATCCCATACACAGCACCCTTTAAGCTGTAATTCGGATTCCCGTCCGATACGCTTCCGTTGGCAGAAGATTTTTTCAGTTCGATCCAGCCGTTTGGAACCTGATACCAGCTTCCGGCAATGGTCTGGCTGCCCTGTCCCGGAACGATGAATGCCCGGAAGCCTTCCGGCGGGTTCGGAAGTCCCTGAATGGCACTGGCTACTTCCAGTGCTTTATCAATATAGGACTGCGGGGCGCCATGGAAAGCTCCGGTGTCAGCGGAATTACCGGCATAGATGTAAGCGACAACCAGATGTCCGATGACATAGCTGTTATCATCACTCCAGCCACTGAAATATTTATCCTTGACGACTTTATCGTAGCCGTAACCGCCGTTTAAGTAGTAGAGCGCTTTTCTGAGCGGGGAGTTCTGGCTTAAAAGGTCATAGGAATAGGAACCAGAGGAAGGTGTTTTCTTCAGTGGTTCCACGCAGTAGGCAGTATTGCTCCCGTCAAAGCTCATGCGGGAGGTAAAATAGCTGCCGTAAGGGATATTGGCACCTGCCTTATAGCTGATGGTGCCGTCGGCTGCATGAACCGGAAAACTGCCGGAAAACAATGCGCCGACTGCGACAAGGACTGCCAGCAGCATAGCCAGCGTCCGTCTGGTATAGGATTTGTATGTCTGTAACATAAGTCTCCTCCTTCTTGAAGTTCAAATGAAAAGGGCAGCGTCAGTGCTGCCAAAAGTTACACAGCCTGTTTCTTCTGTTTCGCAAGGATTTCCAGAAGCTCCTGCCGATCTGTGGTAATCAGCTCCTTTTCCAGATTGGAAGCCTTAAATTCCACAGTGATGTTATTGTTGTTGGTTGAGATCAGACCGTTGCCCCGCTGGAAATGGGTGATGTTCATTACTTCTGTTTCCGATAGATGCAGGATAGTCTTCACCCGCTGTGCCTCTTCATCCTCCATGTTCAGGATAATCTTGGTCTTGCAGTTATTGATGATACCCTTGCCGTACTTCCCGTCATCCAGAGCAAAGAAGTCGTTTAAATCCTGTGTGGCAAAGATGCCGGCTCCGGAGTAAGCACGGATGATCTTGGCAATCTCCAGTACGAATTCCGCTGCAAGCCGGTTGCTGGATGCACCGATGAGCTGCCAGACCTCATCGACAAAGATGGCTTTCTCTTCGGTACGGTTTTCCTTCGCTTTATCCCAGACATAATCCAGGGCAACGAACATGCCGACCGTTAAAAGATCGCTGGAACCGGTCAGTTCGGAGATATCCAGTACCGTATATTTATTGGTCAGGTCCACATTGGTCTGCTGGTTAAAGGAAGAAGCAGAACCGTGAACCAGGCGGTTCAGGATATGAGCCAGACGTTTGGTATCCTCGCTTTCCAGCAGGACATTGTAGACATCCTCCAGAATGGGCATCTTTTTGTACTGCTCCGGATGCTGCGGATCTGTCAGGGATTCATTTTTATGTGTAATCCCTTTTCTGGCATAGGTTTTGATTAGGGCTTCATCCAGAAGCTGCTTCTCCTCATGGGACATATCCGGGATCAGCAGACTGAAGAAGATGTGAAGCCTTTGGATCTTGCCTGCCAGTGCGGAGGCATCCAGTGTCGGTCCGTCCAGCAGTTCATTTACAGAATTGTCTACCTTCCGGATTTCCATGATGTTGATACAGTTCTTACTGGCAGGAGAGATCTGGATAAATTCTCCGCCGACATTCCTTGCAGCCCGGTAAAATTCGTGTCCCTTTAGCGGAGCGATGATGAACACCTGGATGCCTTTTCTTCGCATCCTTAGTGCCATGGTCTGCATGGTGAAGGTCTTTCCTGCTCCCGAACAGCCTAAGATACAGATGTTGCTGTTCTTGTACTGCCTGGAATCAAAGATATCCGCAATGACCAGGGAATTGTTATGCTTGTTTACCCCAAAGAGGATTCCGTTATCATCGCAGATACTGTAGCTGACGAAGGGATAGCAGCTTGCCGCCCCGGAAGTCAGTACGTTCCGCTTGGACAGCTTAAAAAGCTTCTTGTCCAGATTTGCCAGCGGCAGAGAGGATAAAAATCCCTGCTCCTGTAAAAAGTAGCAGGAGTGTAAGTTCATATCCTGCGAGATCAGGAGCTTTTTCATTTCCTGAATCCGCCACTGCAGTTCTTCCAACGTGGAAGCAGTAATGGTGATGAGAAGATTCATGTAATAGAAATCTTCGTTGTTGGCAAGTCCCTGCTTCAGAAAATATCCGGAGCGGATGGCAGAATCCAGATCGTCATAATCAGTGTTGGTATCGGACGCATCCTTTAATTTGGAACGGTTGATACGGATCTGCTGACCGAGACGCTGCTGAATCTTGTCCTTTGGCTGTTTCTGGAGAAAGAAATCAATATCAATCCCTTCCCCGGCATTGACAAGGAGTGACAGCCATCCGGGAGTTACCCGGTTTTTGTAGCCGTCAGACGGCACAAGCAGGTAGGAATGGTAAAGCCCATTGATCTGCACATAATGGGAGTGCTTGAAATCCACACTTTCCGGTGCGAGAAACTCGTTGATCCGGATGTGATCCAGTTCCTCCATGCGATTTTCCTTTGTATAGGCGGACAGTACAGTGCTGATCCGGTTCGAAAGCGGAACCTCCGTACAAAGGGTACGGTTTAAAAGGGTGTAGAGAACATCCGTAGTAAATTCATCCTCATTGTCATGGGAGACCACTTCATTCCCGCACTGGTATAGAAAGGTTTTGGCGGTCTGGGAGGCTGTCTCAAGAGCAGCAAGGATTTCCCGTTCCTCTTCCTTTCGGTTTGCGTTGAATGGTTCATATTCAAAGATCAGAAAGAACCGTCTGGATACTGCTTCTCTGGAACTTAAGTTCTGGACAAACTGGATGTAGTCACGCTGCAGTTCCTGACAGTGGGGATCGGTTTCCCGCTCCAGCTCCAGCTGGGACTGCTCCAGATGCTTATTGATGTCTGCTTTTTTGGAGATCATCTTGATCTGGAGTTTGACAGGGCTGATCTTTAAGTAACTGATAAAGCTGTAGATAATGCCCTGCTGTTCCCTGGCACTTCGAAGCAGAAAGTTGATTGGTTCAATCTCCAGGATCTTCACGTACCGTCCGTCTGTGGTATAGACGATTCCGTTTGCGATTTTTTCCACCGGAAGATAATCCTCCAAGGTCTGGTCTTTCTTTCGCTTTTTCCGGGAAACGGGTTTTGACGTGGCAGATGAGGTGTCCTCCTTGGAAACCACCTTTTTTTTCTGCTCTTTTTTTGCAGCCCGCTTTTCGGAAACTGCCCGTTTTTCTTCCTCCTTTCGTCTCCGGGCTTCCGTTTTTTTCTGTATTTTTATCTGTTTCGCCGCCTCTTTTTTCTGTCGGCTGGCTTCTTTCTGCTCCCACTTCAGATAACGGATATCTTCCTTTGCCTGTTTTTTGATGCCCCGCTTGGTGGAGGTATCAAACTGCCGGTGTTCTTTTTTTTTACTTTTTGGCGGAGCTGGTGCGTCCGGTTCAGACTGTGGGGGAGCCGATGCCATTACTTTGGAAGGCTCTGCCATTTTTTCTGCTTTCCGGTGTTCCTTTGTCTTTGGCTCTTTGAAACGTGGTTTCCTGCGTGGCTTTCCTTCCGGAAGACTGTCGGACCTCCAGATTACCCTGCGGTTCACTACAAAACGCAGGGCATTCATCAAAAAGGCAGTGATGCTCTCCCCGCCGATTCCAATCAGGGCTACCATTGCCGCTGGAAGTGCGGTCATGCAGAGAATGATGATGCGGGCAGTCAGGGACAGCGGCAGGTGGAAAACAGGGATACCGATTGCCAGGGAAAGAACAATGCTTTCTATGGCATTGCGGATGTCAAAAGTTCCGTTTAGGATCTTGCCTTTCTCAATGAAGTTGGAAGGGATAAAGGAAACCGGTGTTTCTTCTGGCTGTGTCATGGCTGCACCTCCTTTTTCGTATCTTTCGCATCTTCGGAAGGCACAGAGGCACTGCCGGATTCTGTGTCCGGAGCTTCCGGGCTGTCAGAAGTATCCGGATACCCGCCTTCCTGCAGGTGTTCAATGTCCTGCGAAGTCAGGGACGGCAGGGAATCATCGGTTTGCTTTTCGTAAACAGTCGTATCTGCAGAGACCTGTACCCCGTCTTCTCCAAATAAAAACACACCCGTCGGGGTGTGATAGGTAACCGGAAGCGTATCCTGATCGGAAAGTGAAAACATCAGGCAGACGGTTGTTTCGGTAGGGTAGCTGGTTTTTTCCGGCAGGAAGGTGATGCTTGTCTGTTCTTTTTTGACATACTCTTTTAGGTAGACAGGAAACTGCCCTTTGAGAGAAGCAATCTGGCTGTCGGAGAAAAATGCTTTTAAAGCATCAAAATCCAGATATTCCGGCATGGGGGTATCAGAATTTGTTTCTGTTGTTTCCTTTGCCGGTTCCCTGCCTTTGTTTCCGGAAGCTTCTTTTTTCTGGCTTTTCCAGAAACTGGGGAGAACCAGTCCGGCAAGCAGCAGAAACAGCATCAGAAAAATGGAAAGAATCACTTTTGTTCTGTTCATAATGGCTCCTTTATTTTTTGTCGAAGATCCAGTAGGCATTTGCCGTAGCATGGATTTCCGACATTATATCAAATTCACGGTTAATATAGTTCTTTGCGTCACTGTCATTGGGATCATTGACCAGTACCTTGCCGTTTGCCGTAACACCTCGGAGTACGATGAAGTGTCCGCCGCTGGTGAAAAGTCCTGCCCGCTGAGAGGAGATGACCGGACAGCCTTCGGAGAGTGCCTGAAGTACCGTATTGGCATTGCTGGTCTGTGTGACGCTGCCACAGCCGAAATGACTGGCTGCAGCCTGAAAGTAGCTCCAGTAGGTTCCAACTCCCGGCTTGTAATAGGAATTCCCGCACCATGCCACCGCATCCGGAGGGGTAATGGTATTCCCGGTCAGGTAGCTGGCGATCATGGCAAAGCTGGTAGGCCCGCAGCCGGAAGATGCGATGGAGCCGCCGCCATAAGGAATGTTCCCGTAATCGGTCTGGAGATAGTGCGGAATCTGCATTCCGTTTGCCGGATAGCTTCCGCCGGTATTGGTAATCTGATAATACCGGAGAACATGCTCCACATATTCCTTGTCCCCATACCGGTCATAATGCCAGTTCGGACGGGCACACATCATATCCGAATAAGCAATGGCGTTTTCTTTGGTATAACCGCCGTCACGTTCCATTGCCCAGTCGATATAGCCGGAGCCGTAATTGTAACCCTGAAGCGCCAGCTTGATGCGGTCCAGGTCGGTAGGTCCGGTACATCCTGCTTTATCCAGTGCATACTTTAATTCCTGAATCCCACATTCGATGGAATAAGCAGGATCGGTGATGCCGTTGGGGACATGGGGGTATTTCTTATTAAAGCCGCCTTCTGCCGCCTGCATGGGATCGCTTCCACGCCCGCCGCTTTCCTGCATCATGACTGCCATGAGGAGTTCCACATAAGCTTCCATGCCGTATTTCTGTGCGACCTGCTGGATGGTAGCCCGGTAAGCCAGCACCTCATCGCTGACACCTACCGCCATGGCAAGACCGGAAGCGGAGCCGCCAAAGAACATGGTCAGGTTTTCCACATAACTGTCTGCCGTTTTTTTCTGCTTATCGGTCAGATGAAAGACGTGATCTGCAAAGTAGGCATCTCCGGCATAGCTGACCGTGTAGGTATGGCGGGTAAAAGTAACCTTTCTGGGTGGTGCATTTTCCTCTTCCGCCGGAACTTCCACCGTGGCCGTTTCTGAAGTAACGTCATAAGAAAAAAGCCCGTCCTCGTTTTCCCGGATCAGGCTTTTGAGTTTGCTGATATTTATATTTTTATAGTCATCCTGGCTGGCACAAAACTGTGCGATGAGCTGGTTCGCATTTACGATGATACTGGAAGCGTAAGGATCGCTGATAGAGGCAGTATCTCCTTCCGGGAGTCTGGCAATTTCCGCATTGATCTTAGCAAGCAGTGCATCATGGCTTTCCTGAAGCACCTCCACGATTGCCTGATTGGAAGCCCGGATATTTTCACTGATTACCGTGTTGCTGGTCAGTGCTCCGGTATTTTCAGAGAGGTCTCCGAAGACGAGTCCCGGAAGCATGACAAGGAACAGAATGGGAAGCATCAGTACACCGCCGACGGCTGCTCCAGTTTTCGCAAGGGTGCGCCTGTGCCGGAATACTGTACCGATGACAGCAAGAGGACTGCCCATCAAGGCTGTTTTTGGCATGTTACATACGCTCCTTTCGCTGTGGGGCTGGCGGCAGTTTCTGGACAATGGATTCATTGTAGGCTACTTTGCCGCTGCCGGAAGTATATGGTGTTTTTTCGACCGTATCCTGTGCATACTGCTTGTACCAGGTGGAACCATCCACGGACTGTACCGTAGAGTAGGAGCCCTGAGTAGGAGCTGCATACTGGTCGGCATGGTACAGGGCAAAATCCCGGTTTCCGGAGCTTCCGGTTTCGGTACCGGTGATCCTTCCGCCACCGATTTCTACATTATCATAGGAAGAACCGCCGCCCGGATTGATGCCCATATAGGAAGTAAAGGCTTTCTGTGCGTCTGCTCCCTTGATGGAACCTACCTGACCGTAATTTCCCTGTGCAATGTTGCTGATGACCTGATTGGCAAAGTCTCCGCCTTTGTTCAGGGATGACTGGTAGAGCATGTTTCCGATACTGCTGTGTTCGGTATAACCGGTTGCGGAATTGACCGCTTCTCTTTGTACCTGTCTTCCCACTGCCCCGGCAAGCCCGCCGGATAGGAAGCTTCCTGCGACAGCCGCACTTCCGGGAGAAGAGGCTTTGTGGTAGCCGCCACCACCATGGGAACGCATGGAACCGGTCAGGCTCCGTCCTGCAATCAGAAGTTCAGCCATCATGTTTCCTCCGGTATTGCCGACATTGATGCCAAGCGATGCCAGAAAAGAATCAATTTTCTGGGATACCTTTAAAAAGGCAATGGCACACAGGAACCAGACGAAGACATTTCCGGTTACCGCTTCCTTTCCCTGACTGGCAACTGCCGCTTCCACGTCTGCTTCCGTAAGCTCCGCTGCAAAGACCGGCATGGAGCAAAACAGTACCAGACAGGCAGTTAGTACCAGGAATGGTATGAGTTTCTTTCTAAGTTTCATTTTGGTCCTCCTTTCTTATAGGGATAACGGATTGGCAAGGAAGGTGCCGACCATAGAAGTAAACAGCCGCAGGCACCACGCATTCATCAGAAGCAAAAAGAACTGGCCGCCAAGCATCCGGCACCAGCTTTTGAAGATATTTCCGGTTGACTGGCTGGCACCCATGGAAAAAGCTGCCGGGGCTGTGTAGACCAGTACCCCCAGAAGAATATAGCGTTCTGCCGCTTCAAAGAGCAGTTTGATGTAGTTCCACGCCAGAATCAGTACCAGAATCAGTGCAATGATGGCTACCGCCCCATTTGCACAGACTCCCAGGATGACTGTGACTACGGAGTTAAAATCCGCAAATTTTAAAGGCGGCAGGTCTTCCGTCAGAATCCAGTTGTACGGTGTTCCTGAAATCTTCAGGAGCAGATCCACAATATCTTTCGCATAGAAGGTGAGAAAGATAAAGAGGAAGGAACGGATGGACAGCTTAATGGGATCTTCCGCTTCGATACCGGCTCCCATAAAGTAATTTTTAAAGAGCTGCCATACCCAGTTTAAGAGGATCAGCCCGATGCCCAGTGCCAGAAAGACCTGATACATGGTCTCGGCAGCAGGAAAGTAGCGAAGAAACGTATCCATGGAACAGCCCAGAGCACCGAGGACTGAAGTGGTGATCAGATCCAGAATGTTCATGACCTGTTCGGCAATCCATTCCACGATTCCGTCAAGTATTCCCATAGTGGCATCTCCTTTCGTCTATCCGTTCCATTTTCCGCCTGCAAAGAACGGGGTGATGTAAGCCATGATAAAGCCAAGCCCGTTTAAGATCGCCCAGGTAATGACGATACGCTTGAGCCATGCACGTGATTCGTCCACGGTTTTTCCGCTTTTGGAAAAATTCATCATCAGAAGGGCAACCGATGCCGTTACGACTGCAGCAATGGTGGAAATGAGGATAATCTGGTTATAGACATCCTTCATGATCTCATTGGCTTTGGTCCAGATGGTAGCGGCAAAAACCGGCTGTGTGTATCCGCAGAGGACTGTGACAGCCAGAAATGCAGCATACAGGCATCTGCCATAATTGACATGCCGTTTTGTGTCCGGCGGAGCGTTTTTCAGTTTGTGTTTCACGTAAAAGTACCTCCTTTTTATAAGAGCGGCAGGAGAATTACCTCCCCTGCCTTTGCTTATGGTTTTCCTGCCTCAAGAAAGGACGCAGCCCGGTCAATGCAGGCTGCGTCCTAAATCAAAGTATGAAATTGTAAAGATCCTCCTATCTTACAGAAAAAACGCAGCTTATTTGCCGCAGGAGAGGCTTCCCATACGGCAGTGCTGCGTTTCGTTCTGCATATAATTTTGACAATATCAATTTTAACATGGGTAAATTACCGCTACAATCGCAGGACTGTGCCAGTTACAGACGATGGAGTGCCAAAAATGTGACCAACGCTAAAAGCGTTATAAATGCAATCCTTATGGATACTGTAAGCGTGATTTGCAACCAATTATACTGGATTTACATGACTAATGCTTTAAGCGTTAGTGAATACTGGAAGGAGGAGGTGTGCGTGTGAAAGGAATGGGAAAGGCAATCCGCAGGTACAGGGAAGAGGCAGGAATTACGCAGGAGAGACTGGCTGAACTGGTGGATATCAGTACCAACCATCTGGGTGCGATTGAGCGGGAAGTGAAAACACCTACGATGGAAACATTTGTAAAGCTGTTGAATGTATTAGGTGCGGAACCGAATGAAGTGCTGAAGGAAGTGATTCCTCTTACCAGAATGGAACATACTTCTGTAGTGGAAGGAAAGCTGGAAAGGCTCACACCGAAGAAGCAGGAAAGCGTGCTTCGGATGCTGGATGTGATAATTGAAGAGATGATGAAATAGAAGCTGTCTGCGAAATTGCCGCAGGCAGTTTTTTTGAAAGCTGTATATGCAATAAAACACATAAAAATATGCGATTTATGATGAAAGTGATTGCAAGATTTGATATAGTAATCCTAAAAGCATTATAAAACTAATTCTTAAAGGATGACTATAATATGAAAAAGGGATATGTGGGATTATTGGCATGTGCGTCAGGAATTCTGATCGGACTGGGAATCAGCCGGCTGGATCTGACAGGTTATCTTGAAAAAACACAGGAGCAGGAATATCACCCGGTAGAAAGAAAGGTGCCTGAATCAGTAGAAAGCAAGCTGAAAGATCCAAAACAGTGCTGGCTGTGTGGAAGCGATGAACGGAGTATGATGGATTATTTCCGGAAGTTTGACGATCTGGGAGTGATCTGTACCAATCACTGGTATGTGATGGATATGCATATCCGGAATCATGATGAGGACGGGAATCTTACCGGCCCGCAGGGAAACGGGCATATGGGTTATACCGGGACAGGAGAAGGCGGCTGCTTTTTCCATACGGAGCAGATGTCGGATTACGGGATTTCCGAAGTATCGGTGGATTACGGGGAAGATAGTATCTTCGATGTGAAAAAAGTACAGAACCATCTGTGTCAGGAATGCCTGGATAAGCTGGTGGAAAGCATGGAGGTATTCTGTGAGGAAACGCAAAAACCCAAGCCCCGTGATCTGGTACTGGTGGATTTTCAGACATTGGAGCTGTACGCCATTCAGGAGCATAATGCGGGATACTTTATCCGGGATTATTATGTGGAAATTGAGTCGGAGGAAGATGGGGTGGAAGTAAAGGCATTTTACTGCCCGAAGCTTAATAACGGGAAAAAGGATGGAGAATAAATTGAGGTTTGCATTGGTGAGGAGTATAATGTAAGTACGTGTTATGTATTGGAAAAACTTGAATTTAGCAGAAAGAAGGATTGTTATGAAATTTATCAATACTAGAAAATTCACATGGATAATTTGTATAATAGGATTTTTGCTTGCTCTTGTAAGTATATTTTTCTTACCGAGTATTATTCCAGTACATTTTGCAAATGGGATTGCGGATGATTATGGAAGAAAAATACAAATATTTTTATTTCCTATATTACAAGTGCTTATCACTTTTTTGACTGGACGAGAAAAAGTAAAATATTGCCTGACACATTCAAAAACTTTCTTAACGGACATTCAGTTTAATTGGATGATAGATGGTGTACTTTTATTGGTAATGTTTGCAGAAATATGGGTTATCTATGCTTCATTTGCATAGAAATACTTGCATAACAATTTACATTTGATTGAGCAGATAAAAATGATTTGAGGTGGTAGCAATGAAAAAGCGATTGGGAATCATAGCCGGAATTTTAGGAATTGTATTGGCAGTCATTGGCATTGTACTGAAGCAGAAAGAAAACACAGCCGTTTCTGTTATTGGTGGTGCGGATGGCCCGACTTCTATTTTCATAGCAGGGAAGTTAAATGGTGATAATTTTATTTTTATGATTGTAGTTGGAATTATTTTATTGATTTTGGCAGGAGTTATTTTTTACAAACGTAAGCATTAAGTTACAGTTTTTTAGACTGTGTATGGCGGAAGAACCGGGAAAGTGTAGATATATCATGGGGATTTTGGAAAAAAATAAAAAAAGTAAGGGTACAGCGTTTGTCTATGATGAGAATAATGATTACTATAAGATGGAAATAAACGGGATTGAATTTGTCTGTGACAGTATACATTCCGATTATGAGAAGCATGCAGTTGAACTGGCACAGGCGTATGAGAAAAGGCTGCCGGATATCGTGGATTATCTTATGCCGGATATAAAGGAGATGTTTGGAATTACAAATCCAGATGTAATAGCAAACTCACTAGGAAAGCCGAGTATAGATTTGGATAGAGGAACACTGACTTATCTGGAGCACACAATGGACAGCCTACATATTATTGAAATGGAATTTGACGGTATCTTCACGGCATTCTATAACTCCTGTATTGATGGATAGGACTTTAGTAACATAGAGCTGCAGTTGTCTACAGCTTTTATCCAGACTTCGGATGTTACAGAGAAGCAATCAGAAATGGATTGATCGATTTCTGAAGCAGTATCCGGTGAAATCCTTGAACATATGAAGGAAAAGTATGTATGTTAATTTTATTTTTATTGTAGACAAAAGATAGGACTGATATGATAAAAGAACAGGTTATTACAAATAGAGGTGGAGTATTTGATGCAGAAAATATTATTACTGGAGGATGACTTGAATCTAAATCGGGGAATTGCCCTGTTACTTTCACGGGAAGGGTATGAGGTTCGTCAGGTTTATACAATAAAGGAAGCAAAAGAAGCATTTCAAAAAGGAGATTATGCTCTTGTTATCAGCGATATTACATTGCCGGATGGTACAGGACTGGATTTTGGAAGGATGGTACGTGCAGGTGGAGATACATATCTTATCTATCTTACGGCTTTGGATCAGGAAATAGATATTGTAAATGGTTATGATACAGGGGCAGATGATTATATTACCAAACCATTTTCACTGATGGCTTTGGTGTCGAAGGTGAACGCATTGATGAGACGGCTTTCTAAGGTACAGGCACAGATTATGTCTTCCGGAGAGATTACGGTGCATATGAAAACGATGCAGGTGTATAAAGGGGATGAACCAGTTACTTTAAGTAAGAAAGAATTCTCTCTGTTGCTGTATCTCTGGGAGAATGCAGGACAGATTGTTTCAAAAGAAAGTATCCTGGAGCATGTATGGGATATAGACGGTCAATTTGTCGATGATAATACGGTTACTGTCAATATAAGCAGACTGAAGAATAAACTTGGAACAGAAGAGATAGCGAATGTGAGAGGACTGGGATATATATGGACCGGAAAGGTAAACAAAAATTAAAACGGTATTTTATCGTATATGTAATCTTTGCAGTATTTTTTACAGTAGGAATGTATCTGATAACAAAGTATGAGGAAAATGCGAAAGCAACGCAGATAGCACTGCTCCTTGCAGAACATCCTGAACTGGAAGGGGAAATAGTTGCAATCTGGGAAAAGTCAGGAACAGTAGATTTTATAAGAGACCGGGACGATCAGAAGATAGAAAGAGTCGTACAGATGCTGGAAGAAACTTATGGTTATCACTCAGGGAGTGGATCTTCAGATGTGGTTATAAGGATTATCTGGGGAATTGGATTACTAGTGGGAGTCATAGTATGTAGCCTGTTCTTGTACCTGGACCGAAGAAAAAACTGGAGCAGATACGGTGATGAGGAACAATTACAGCAATTATATGAATGTCTGCAGGAATTCAGAAAAGGAAAATTCCAAACATATCCTGAAGAAACATCAGAATCGGAACAATGGTTAAAGGTGTGGGAATCTGTAAAGGAGCTGGGGCAATATTTCGAAGATTTGAAGGAACGTCTGGAGCAGGAAGAAAATGGTACGAAGAGTCTGATTACAGATATTTCCCATCAGTTGAAGACTCCGCTTGCATCACTCCGGATGAGTCATGAGCTGGTGGCAGAAAATCGGGTTACAGGAGAAGAACAGAGGGAGTTTCTGGAGCAGGAATCACAGGAACTTACCAAACTGGAACAGCTCTTGAATGAACTGGTAAATCTTTCAAGGCTGGAAACACATATGATCCAGATACATTCGCTTCATGAAAGCCTGAAGAAAACGCTAACAGAGGCTGTCAGTCAGATTTATATGAAGGCAAGAGGAAAAGATATTTCCATTCAGGTGGAGATGGATGATGATATAGTTGTGAACCATGATTCAAAATGGACGGTAGAAGCATTAACGAATATCCTTGAGAATGCAGTCAAATATTCACCGGAACATACAACGATTACAGTGAGGACGCAGGAGCTAGCAAGCAATGTGCTTATTGAAGTAGAAGATGAAGGAATGGGCATTCCTGCGGAGGAACTGCATAAGATCTATCAGAGATTTTACCGGGGAAGGAAAGCAAAGGAACAGGTAAAAGACGGAGCGGGTGTCGGTCTGTATCTTGCCAGAAAGATCATAGAAGAACAGGGGGGGACAATAGCAGCCAAAAGAAAGGCTGAGAAAGGTATGATATTTAAAGTGACACTGCCGCTCATAATAGGAGAATAGTCGGAACCCTTACAAAACTGTTATGGTTGTTGTAAGGGTTTTGTAATGCAGGAATGTTATAGTAGGGGTATGAAATGGAAAGGGGACTTGAAGATATGAGTAGTATTTTAAAAGTAGAAGATCTAGTAAAGTATTATGGAGAAGGCGAGAATCAGGTGAGAGCCGTGGATCATACAAGTTTACAGATAGAGAGAGGCAAGTTTACAGCTATCGTAGGACGTTCCGGCTCCGGAAAATCTACACTTCTGCATCTGATTGGAGGGCTTGACAGACCGGATTCCGGCAAAGTATGGATTGATGGAACCGATATCTATTCTCGAAAAGATGATAAACTGGCACAGTTTCGAAGAAAGAAGATAGGATTTATCTTTCAGGATTTTAATCTGATTCCATCGCTGAATGTGTGGGAGAATATCGTTCTTCCGCTGGGACTTGATAATCGCAAGGTAAAGCCGCGGGAAGTGGAAGATATTCTCAAAAAAATCGGACTGCAGGATAAGAAAGATGCGATGCCGTCTGCTTTGTCTGGTGGACAGAAACAGAGAACTGCGATAGCCAGGGCATTGGTGACAAGACCGGCGATAATTTTGGCGGATGAGCCGACGGGAAACCTTGATTCCCAGACTGAGCTAGAGGTTATGAGCCTATTGAAAAGCTGCGTGTCGGATTTCGGGCAGACGCTTATCATGATTACCCATGATGAAACGATTGCCCAGATGGCGGATGAAATGATTATCATTGAAGATGGCAAGGCGGTGAGAAGATAATGAAGATGACGACCAGAGTTGCATATTGCAATATGCGGCATTATAAGAGCAAAAACATACTGATTGGAATTGCCATTATCCTGACAACATTACTGCTGTTCGTAATCCCATCAATCGGAAAAGATATGGTGGAAGTGAACTTTGCGGTAATCAATAAGATTTATCCAACATGGCATGCCCTTTATCGGAACGTGGACGAGAGTACAGTTATGAAACTGGCGGCACATCATGATGTGAAAACTTACGGACTCCGCAGCGATGCGGGGTACATGAATCTGGAAGATGCGACGGTTTCCATGATGTATATGGACAGAACAGGGATGGAACTTTATAAAGTGAAGCTGAAAGAGGGGCAACTTCCGCAGAAAGAAAATGATATTGTGGTTTCAAAAGGAATACTGGAAGCATTAGGACAGAATGGGAAAATCGGTGACACTATCACAGTACCTTATCAGATTCTGAAAGATGACGGACTGGATTATACGAAGGAGAAAGACTTTCGAATCTGTGGTTTTTTAGCAGATAATGAGAGCAGCAAAGAACAAAAACAATATACATCATTGGTTTCAGAGGCCTTTCTGAAAGCGGAGATACCGGTAGAACAGGTGAAATATCGGTTTTTACTTCAGGTGAATGGACAGAAAGGAAATACGACTGCAGATTATACAGAGACGATACAGAATATTGCCAGACAGTTCGGGATTTCCGAGGATGACATGAATATTAATAAAGAGTATCTTGCAGCAAATTATGTGGATCCGGCTACAATTCCGGTGATTGTAGGAATCATGCTTATTGTTGTATTGGCGGGCATTATCACAATTTATAGTGTTTATTATGTATCTATGAACCAGAGGGTTCGGGAATTTGGAAAGTTAAAGGCAATCGGGGCTACGAAACGGCAGCTTAGACAAATCGTACTAAGAGAGGGAATGGGAGTGGCGTTGTTTGCCATTCCGATAGGACTTTTGATCGGAACAGTTGCTGTGAAAGTTGTACTTCTCCAGTTTGTAGAACATGCAAAGGATTCAAACGTACTTATAACAGAGGCATACAAGGTTGTAGCTAAAGGAGAAGTCCAACTTTATTATTGGTGGATTTATCTGTTGGCAATTGCAGTGACTCTGTGTACAGTGTATCTGTCACTGATGAAGCCTATGCGTATGGCGGCGAAGGTATCAGAAATAGAAGCTATGCGTTACCAGGGAGGCAGTAAGCGACAGAAAAGCAGCAGGAAGGGATATCAATTTCTGAATATCGGACGACTGACCAAGAGAAATCTTGCAGAGAATAAAAAGAAGAGTACTATCACGATTGTATCTATGGCCGTTACCGGAATATTTGTCATGATGGTAGCAACGGTGCTGTCTTGTGTAAATCCGATGGAAAGTGCAAAGAGTTCGATTGTGGGGCAATATGAGATTTCTCCAATTGTGGAATCCGGGAATAAAGAGCATCCTGAATATGAATGGGCGGAGGTTCAAAAGAATAATCCATTAAATGAAGGACTAAAGCAGCAGATAGAGGAGCTTGACGGTGTTGAGCGGGTAGATGTGTTTACCGCGTTGAAGGTATCAGGAGGACCTTTTGAAGAAAAAATTGGAACCGAATTTATCAATGGAGTGCCGGAAGAATACGCAGAAGAGCTGAAAAAAGGAATCACTGAAGGCAATGTCACATACGAGGAATTGAAATCCGGGGATAAAGTGATTCTGGACCGCGCGCTACTTCACTGGTATCCAGATATTAAAGTGGGAGATAAGCTGAAACTCAATATTCATGATGGAGATAATACCTTTCAAAAAGAGATTGAAGTGGCAGCAATTGGTGAATATGGAACAGGTCTGACAAACTATAACTGTCTTATCATGGCAAAAGAAGGGGCAGAGAAACTTACCATAAATAATTCTTCCAGCTATTTTCAGGTGATTGCAGATAAGGATTATGATGAGGCACTGGAAGCATCTCTACAGGCTATTGTGGATGGATCAGGCAGACTGCAGATGCGTACCTGGAAGAATGAGTACGATACATGGGAAAATGCCATACAGATGACTAGAGGTGCATGTTATGCATTTATCATCATTCTGGCAGCAATCAGCATTATGAACTTGATTAACACAATGATCAATAGTGTCCATGTGCGAAAAAAGGAGCTTGGCATGATGCAGGCAATCGGAATGTCGGACCGTCAGTTGATGAAGATGCTCCAGTTGGAAGGTATATTCTATACAGTAGGCACTCTTATTATCAGTATCGGAGTGGGAAGTCTTGCAGGATATCCGTTGTTTTTATATGCAAAGCGTACAGGAATGTTTGATATCAGCACATACCATTATCCGGTAACAGCAGCTATTATTATAATTTTAACATTGTTTGTGATACAGATGTTATTGGCAATATTCATTGCAAAGTCAGTAAGGAAAGATTCATTGATAGAGAGAATTCGTTTCAGTGAGTAAGAATATAAATTTCTGATGTTTAATGCAGATACTAATCAATGTCATAATAAAAAGGGGGACTTGATTTCTCAAATCCCCCAGTGTATAATGAACTCAAGAAAGGTATTCAGATGCAAAATCTGATGCCCTCAGTTAAATTTTATATTCTATGTATAAGTCATAGCATCCAAAACTTTCCTAGGGTCGTGGATGCTATTTCTTATTATGTCGATCTATATAAGTCAAAGCCGCAAAAATTACCAATAGTAAAGTCAATACTTCCATTGTATTCATGGGCATCACCCTCCTTGGATACTAGAGGGCAAAATCGAAATGCATCCGTCTTTCCGGTTCAGTAATACCGAATCAGTATAACACGTTACCGTTTTCAGTACAATAAGGTAATGGTCTGAAAAATACTTTATTCTGTCACCTTATGTAGCTGTATCGTGAGTATTTGCTGGACTAATTGGTGCTGTATATGAAAAAAAGCTATTTAAAAATAAGGTGGAAGCCTTATATGGTCTGCTTGATGATGCGGGTGATGATGCCGAGGGCAACATTACGCTCTTCATCAATATGCGTCACCACAAAGGATACCTGATCCTTTTTCCCGACTGTCCGGCTGTCATAGCAGGAGTGGGCAATGGCATTGACACCGATGGAGAGCCGGACAAAGACGGTGCCTTTATGGATGTCTTCCACAGTTCCGGCGTATTTTCCCTGAATCTTACATTTTTTCATGTTTTCCTTGCTGGTGTTGCCTTCCACACTTTTGACATCTGCGTGGACAATGACCTGCTCCGGTGAGTCTGCCCGCACATCCAGGATGCGTACCAGGATGTGATCGCCTACCTGGAAGCGTTCTCTGGCATCACCCATCCAGTCGAAGGACAGGTCTCTGGCAAGAATGGAGGTTTCCACACCGAAAATTTCTGCCCGGACTACCTTTTCCGCAACAGCAATGACTCTTGCCTGCACGATACGGTCTTCATAAACTTTCGGCATTCCGGAAGCATCTTTATCCAGATAGAAGATCTGGCGTTTCTTCAGCATCGCTTCTTTCCGGCTGGCGACAATGCTGCGTGTCTTCGGATCTAATCCCTTAATCAGAAAATCAATCTCACATCCAAGCATATTGTTGAGGATTTTGTTCTGCCGCAGAGCAAGCTCCCCATAATCGTGTGCTTCATCCTGCATGAGATGGATCATCATCTCAGTTACTGGGATGACAGTACGGAAATCCTTGTAGTAAACCACGGCAATGAGGCTGCCGTTTTCTGTTTTCTCGATACCGCCAAGCATTCCGGTTAAGATCCGGCGGGTACGGCAGGCATTCTGGATCTCATGCCAGGTAAGGTCTGAAATGGACTGGGCTGTTTCCAGCTTCGCATCGGAATCCAGAGTTAAAATAGGTGTGTTGGTTGTTTCGTTTGGCATCATAGTGTCTCCTTTCAAATTATGACATGATAGAATCTTTATCTAAAGGAACCATGTCTGTGTGATCCGAATAGTTATCTGCTGAGAAGTCATCCGGGAAATCGTGATAGCCAGGTTCCTGATAAACGCTTTGCTGGTCAAAGTGCGGTTCAGCTTTTTTCTTTTTCTGCTTTCCATAAGAAGCGGTTTTTTTCGGGTGGGAAGCAGGAATAGTTGGAGTGTACGTATATTCTTCACTACATGCTCCTTTTCTCCATTCCGGAATATGTTCGGAAGCCTTCCGGGGAATGAGTTTTTGGGCATCCGGGTGCAGGGTGTAATCGTATTTTTCTACCTGCAGTACCTTCTGACCACGCAGGATAATCAGTGCAGTATCCAGCGGGAGCCGCAGGATCTCATCCGGAGTTAAGAGCTTTCGTTTCCCGATGGATCTGGTCTGGCGGTATTCCGGTGTATAATCGGATACCCTCCAGCTATTTAATTGTTTGGCTTCGCTGCTGACACCAACGGTCACATCACCGGAGCGGTTAGAGATAAATGTAGCAGTTACCTCATCCGTACAGCCTAAAAATAGCTGAGTGTCGCAGTTCCCGATGATTTCCTGCCATTGGTTTAAGGGATACCGGTTCTGCATCTGAGGCAGGTTTTGGAAAATGCAGGAAATACTGAGGTTTCGACTTCGGATCACGGAAATCTTTTTGTTGAGCGATAGGATTGCTCCCGTATTCGCCAGCTCATCAGCCAGGATATGTACCGGAACCGGCAGTTTTCCATCTTCCCCATAGGTGTCTGCATAACGGACCAGTTTGATAAATACGAAGGTCATAAACAGGGAAGAAAGAAAATCAAAAGTGCTGTCTTGATCCGAAGTGATGCAGAAGTATGCACATTTTTCTTTTCCCGGCAGCGTCAGGTTGATCTCATCATAGGAAGTGATCTGGCGGATCAGCTTGTTCTGGAATACCTGAAGTCTGGAACCGAGTCCGATGATGACGCCGGAACGTACCGTGTCACTTGCCTGCTTATAGATGCAGTAGGGGACTTTTGCCGGATGGGAGACCGGAAGCAGGTCAAAGAGGCTGTTCAGTTCTTTTTCCGAACTCATGGTCAGGAGTTTGTATACCTGTCCGATATTCTTTGCCTCCGGTGGGAATCCCTGATCCACATAGAGAATCAGAGCTTTTAATAAGTTCATCTCGGCATTGTCCCAGAAGTGATCGCCTTTGGCAGAACCGGTATTCTGGATGATGACATCAGCAAATACCTGTGCCATGGTTTCCTGTCCGCCAATTTCACCCAGACAATTCCAACTATCCGAGTTTTCCGGGTTTACAAGATTAAAGGATTTCACGATATATCCGGCATTCTCAAGGTAAGTGGCTGTACTTTCGTACAATTCCGATTTTGGATCGGTGATGATGAGGCTTTCCCCGCGGGCAACACACTGGAAGATCATGTTGCGTGCAAAGGCCCGGCTTTTCATGGAACCGCTGGCACCGTAAACGGCAATATTCCGGTTCATGCGGGTATCCTTCGGGAGACAAACGGCTTTTCCGTTCAGTTTTCCAAGAATGGTTCCCTTGTGTTTCTTGACATCATTCGTAAGCTCCAGTACCTGATGCATTTCCTCCAAAGTCATAAAACCGGAAGTCCCATAGGTTCCCTTTGTGGAATAATTCAGGTTCCGGCCCCGGTCTGTTATTTCCCCGTTTCGGTCAAATCCCATACGCATGAGAAGGAAGGTCAGGAGTCCAAAAGCTGCCAGACATAGAAAAATCCCATACAGATTGTACGGGAAAGCAGTCAGGGCATCCAGACAGGCGAGCGGGTGCGGGGAGGGGATCTGCGGGGCAGTTCCGTTTCCGGCAAAATTGCCGGCAGATTCCCAGGTCTGATAGTTGCGGATAAATTGAGCAACATAGCCTCCTGCATAGAGGGTGCAGAAGGTGATCGGAAGCATATAAATGAGCTTCCACCATTTACGGTTCATGTAAAAACCCCCTTTTGAATTTGCAAAGGTCAATACTGGAGAAATGGATTGTGGCAGTTAAGTATTTTTTCAGGACCGGAATCTGAAAATCGAAACAGATCAGGTTCCCGGATCTGCCGTATACATTTAAGCCGGTATTGAACCGGTTGATTCGCTGCATGTCAAAATCATAAGCAAGAAGGATGGGGTTCCCGGAAGCATCCGTGGCATCATGTTCCAGTGGAATTGAATCGCTGCGGCAGCCCAGATCGGACAGCAGGAGGTTGTCCAGCTTTTCCATGATCTCAGGGTGAACCAGCAGTTTTAAAAGCACTTCCCCTTCCGGAGTATTGGGAAGGTAATGGAAATGCTCGAAGGAGGTGTCCAGCATAAACAGGCTCTTTTTGTAGCCTCCGGTACTGGTAAACAGCCGGAAAGCCATTTCCATGTCGGTTCCGGTCATGATTGCCCGGATCTGTGGATGTCCGTTGTAAGGGTAGCCTTGCAGGTAATGCTGCAGGAAGGCGTTTAAGCGGACTTCCGTTCGATATTCCCATTTCAGGACTCCGTTTCCCGTGTTATAAAGGACATAGACACATTGCGGTGCCATCAGGATGCCCATGCTGCGGGAGTTCCTAATCTTCGTGGTCTCCGGGCCCAATTCCTTAATTTCTCTGGAAGCGTAAAAAAGAGGAAGGCTTCGCATACCGATGGAACCAGCTTCGCGGTGATTACAGAAGATGTCAGGTTTTACATCCGGATAAAAGGGAATCCCGGCATGAAGGAGTGTCAGATACGTTTCGGCTTTCTGATGTAAGCGGATACGTCGGGATACTTCACTTCGGATGAGGTTCGTCTCGGTATTGCCGGTCAGATAGCACTGGAAGCGTAGCGGCGAGACAGATAACAGCATCTCTTTCGCAGCTTTTGTAAGACGGTAGCCTCTGAGAGCATCCCGGTAGTGGGTACGGATGAGGTGTTCCGCCTTCAAATCCGTAATGAGTTTTTCCGCATAGGAGGCACTTGGGATGAGTCTGTTTAGCTGGTCTGCGGGAAATTCCCCGCACATCCCTATCATTTCCAGTAAGCGGTATTTCGTAGTGTCAGGTCTTATCAAATAAGCATCACCTCAATTCAGTTCTTACCCATGCAAGCCTATACTTGGGTAAATCTCCGGTGGTTTGGAGATAAAAAAAGCAAGAAAACAAAGTTCCCTGCGGTGGTTCTTACCGATGTCGGATTTCTGCCTGAGAAGTCAGGAGATTTTCCGACATGCTTTCGTGATGATTTTTCTGGTTCTGCAGCCATTTCGGAAAGTCAGCTTTTTCCATAACCGATACCAGTGTACAGTCCTTTAAGCCAAGCTGTGTCGTGTAGTAGGAATCACAGAAAAAGCCGCTGTCATCTGTCAGAACATAAGTACAAAGTGTATCCAGAATCTGTTTAAACTCCAGATTGTCATAATCCCGGATACGTCTTTGAGGAAGTTCCCTGTCATATATTTGACTGAAACATATCACGCAGTCACGATAGAGGGGCAGGGCATTTTGTTTTACATACTCCCGAAGCATATAATTAAGCGGTTCATGGAGAAATGCAGTGTTTGTGTGGACTCTTCGTTTCGGAAGCAGTCCGGGAAGCGTAATGGTGAGAATCCCCTGCTGTTCTGCAATCCGCATTCCCTGTGCATCTGCCGCTTTGGGAAGATAAGCTGCTTGATTTGGGGAGAGAGCCGGACAGACAAGGTTACGCATCTGGCAGGCAATCCGCTCCGCCCGAAGAGCAGCACTGACGCTCAGTTCCTCAAAATTTTTATCATAATTCTGGATATCAGTGACCTTCAGAGCGTAAACGGTATTCGTCAGTTTTTGCAGCTCCCCTTCCAGTTTTTCAAGCCGCTGGTAAATGGTTGGTGTATTTTGCGTCATAATAACCTACTTTCTCATGTAGTAACTGACAGCACCGGATTCATTTACAAGGCAGTAAGCGGCTACATCATCAATGGTGATTTTGGCAGCCTGGCTTTCGGATTCTAAGACAATCAGGCGTTTGGAACCATGTGATGGGATACTTTCCATCACATGATTGATCAGAGCCTCCTGTTCTTCACCGATATAGATGATTTCGTATTGTTCATCTTGCGAAAAGAAATTGAGCTTGATTGGAAATTCGCCACTGGTGTGGTATACAACACCTTTCTTAAAATCCAGCAGTACCCAGAAGCATGTAATTATAGCATAGTCAGGATTCTCAGCAGACTGCTGGCTGTCACAAAGAAGGTCATGCTCTTTATCGTAAATGATGCGCCCTTGTTTGATGAGGCTGGTAATCAATGACTTGATAGACTGCTCATGTCGGGAGAAAAGTTGTAAAACCTGGTCATACCTCAGAGTATGGTAAGTGGTAATGAACCGTAAGAGCTTGGCTCCCTCTCCTTGATAGATTTCGTTCCTTGTTTTCATGATTGACTCCCTTCTATATATAATAGGAAACTTTATACATATGGCTGTACGTACAGGATACGTTTGGTATTGTAAGTATAGTGTACGTACAAAGTACATAGAACCTGCTGTCAGCGATTGAATTTACAGGTACAAAAAAAGCACCATCTATGGGTGCTGGAAATAAGGAAAACTATAAGCAATACCTATTGTAGCATGGGTAATTTTACGCTTCAATCGCAGAAGCAGGTCATTTCTGTGCCATTTTCACTGGTTGGCATAAAAAAAGCAGGAAACCATTTTGATTCCCTGCATGGTGTATTGTTGTGCTTTTGTGTAGTTCTAATGATTACTTGTCTTTATAAAATGCTTCGAAAGCTTGTGCGAAGAATTCGGCTGTACCATTGCCGTATTTTTCATCTATCATAGGTTTGATTTTTTCATTACGGTAATATTGAGCCTGTGCAACCATCAGACCGTGTTCTTTCTTTATCTGTGAAAGTTGTTTCATAAGAAAACCGTATTCGGAAACAAGTTCTCTTACTTCAGAAGAATCTGGTGAACATACTTTTTTAGCTGCTAATTTGTATAAAAGATTGTCAAATTGTTGGTTGTAACTTTCTGCAGCCTCTTTGCTAATAGGATTGTTGGCAACAGACAGGAATTGCTCTTTTCCTCCATACCACTCAACAACTTTAGCATAGCCTTTCTGCATTTCTTCTGATGAAACTGTCTTAATATAATGCTTTTTCCATTCTTCAATGCTTCCAAACTCTTTTACAGCAAGTTCTTTCATATTGTCAGGCATATGTTCAAACATAGTTTGGAACATTTCTTCAACTTCCGTTTTACTAAAAATCGCAAAATCCATTTTATTCTCTCCTTTCAGGATATCATCAATGCTGGCAATCAGATGTTCCATACGTTCTTTCTTTGCTACCAACATTTTTCTCTGCATTTGCAAGATCTGGTTCCTTTCAAGAGCAGGATTCTCCAGAACAGCTTTGATTTCTTTCAAAGGAATGTCAAACTCACGGAAAAACAGAATCTGCTGTAATATTTCCAATGCCCTATCGTCATAAAGCCGGTATCCCGCATCACTTTTTTGTGTTGGTTTTAAAAGCCCGATTTCATCGTAATAGTGAAGCGTGCGAACGCTGATACCTGTAAGTTCTGATATTTCTTTGACTGTCCTCATAGTTGCTGACCTCCTGTTCCTGATAAGATAACTGTACGCTATGACGTTCCGTGAGAGTCAATATATATTTTGCATTTTTTAGTATAACATTTTTATGATATTACGAAAAGCCGAGGAGATAGGCGATATGTATTACTCTGGAAAGAACTTGTTGAGCGTATCCAATGTCTCTTTTGCAGTAAATCCCCAAAGGATGGTACTGAGTGCTTCAATCGCAGCCCTGCGTTTCCGGTAATAGGTGCGGTAGGAAATATTGGTGATGTGGTGAGCCAGCTTATCCAATATCTCATCTGTATTTTTCATTTCCTGTGGAGAGAGAAAAGCGTAGTAGAGAATCCAGTAATACTGTTCCCCATGCTTGTGATTGTTCCGGAGGAGATCGATGGATGATTCCAAAAGCTTCAGCATCTGGTTGCTTCTGGCAATACTTTTTGCCCGTTGTTCGATGTCGCTTCCGGTAAGATCAGCCCCGGCAGCATAGATGGAGTCCAGAAATTTGTCGATGTCATTGTCGTATTGGAGCTTAAACTGGTGCTCCATCTGGTGTACGACTACCTTCAGGCTGTAGGTTGCATCCCGGTATCTGCGTAAAAACTGATAGGTGTCGTGAAAACGTGGATCTTCTTCGGGTGAAGGAAATCCCTGTGTATTGCGGTTTGCCATGTCTATTCCCCCCCTTTCAGTGCAGAAGGCTCTGCCACGGCAGGCATCTTTTGGGCAGACTCATCCCCTGGACTTACGGACAACTCAAACCGATAAGCGGCATTTCCGTAGGGACAGATAATATTTAGAGTAAATGTATTAAATATATCTTTGCAGGCTGATAATGGAGATAATATATAGCGGGTTTTGGAGCAGTGGCAACATGGAATCCCTTGTGAATCCAATAGTTCTGCGACTTTTTGCACGATAAATTTCATGTGTGAATCTGGAACGCAGGAATCATTTTTTGTAACGGTGATTTGTGAGTCTGTGACAGTTTCTGAAACGCTAACAGAAGCAGAATCCTCAATAGTGATTTCTTCAGGTACATGGATTGGTAATTGCATCTTCATAGCGATCTCCTCCTTGTCAATCATAACGTCGCTGATATTAAACATCACGGACAGGTAATTGTTGAGATAAATTACGCTTCCGTGTTTTCCTGTAAATGAGATAAGTGTAATGTATTCTTTTTCCTCCAGTTTCTTCAAGAGTCGTGATACCGATGCCTTTGACAGACTCCACCTTTCACCCAGTTCATTAAAGCTGGTAAGGGGATTTCCGGTATTATCCCGGTAATAGACAATGGGACCGGAATCAGATCCCAGGACAGAGGAATCGTTGTAAACTGCATGAATCCACAGATCCAGAATAACATCCATTTCCGAGCATTTTCCAATGCCAATTAGTTCGTGAACTTTGGCAATCGGGAAAAAGAAAAACCCTGTATCTTTTTTACAGGGATAGTTGTATTCCAATACGGTATTGTCTTTGGGCCAGTCTGATATTTTGAATTTGACCAGGCGGTTTTTGCCGAGAAGAGAGTAGGTAATGTAATTCTGCTCTTCAAAAAATCGAAGGATGGACAACGCTTGATGTTGGAAACGGCAGCGAAACCATTCCTGAAGATCTGTGACTGTGCAGATCCACTCTCCTGGACCAATGGTATAGGTAATGTGTTCCATCCGGCGGTAGGATGTGCGGTAATTTGCATAGGAGCATAATACCAGATAATAAAAAAGAAAAGAGCCCCCGGTAGTTCGGATGCTCTTGGTAGTGATTAAAGTTTGTATGAAGTCACGGTAAATGCGACAGCGTGGAAATTCCACGATTTGTTTGAGTTCTAATTTGTAATTCATGGTGATCTTCCTTTCAAAGTATATTTAATTGTAATCGGACTTTTCATAGTGTTGGTATCAAGAAGAAGCCGATGGAAGTATAGCAAGTAGTCGTGTCACTCATTGCATTTTTATTGCATTTTTAAAATTTAGATTATGTGGCTATGTTGCTCTTAACTGGTTAAAAAGCCTTTAAAATCGTCTATATGCGTTAATACTCCGTACTGTCTGTCTGGAGTTTGAATAATCCACACAATTATAAGAACCCAGTATTTATGCGGGTTGCAAATAAATATGTTTAGTGATTGGCAACAAAATGGCAACATTTTGCGATTATTCAAGAGATAGAAATTTTATTTCATAACGTATATAAAGAAACCTTACTGATTTTCAGAAGTAAAAAACTGAATATCGGTAAGGTTTTTCTATTTTCTTCTTTTATTTTTCTTTTTTAGTCAATTCTTTTACGAGGTAATCACTCAGTTCCTGAGATGGTACCTTGGCACGTTTCTGGTAAGTATCCAGTTCCGGGTACTTATATCTCCATTTATCATATTCTTCCTTGCTGATTTCACCGTTTTTCAGTTTGTCAGCTTGTTCCATCCATGCACGAAGCATTTCATCGACAGATGAGCCGGGAGCAGATATGGAAGCGTCAAGACAGAGATGGGGCTGTCCATCTACATTTCTTACCTTTAGACCATATATATCTTCCAGTGCAAATAGTGTGTGCATCAGACCTATATGAGTATCAATATCGGGCACGGTTAAAGCATGAGTATTGACATCAAAGATCTGAGACATTTGTTTTACAAGATCAATCTTAGGAACTCTGGCTTCAGATTCATACTGAGCCATGCGGACATCTGATGTTTTTCCCTTGAATCCAAGTTGTTCTCCGAGTTGCTTTTGTGTCATGCCTTTGCGGTTGCGAAAAAATTTGATACGTTGTCCGATTGCCATTGTTGTTTGCCTCCTTATAATGGTCATTCGTGTTGCTGGAATTAATTGTGATAGAAAATAAAACAATTCTGTTTAGGTTCAGTATAGCATGAGCAATTTTAGATAGCAAGAAGAACTTAAACAAAAAAATTTAATATTCTTATAAAACTGCTTGACTTAAATTAAAATGTTTAGTATCATGCAAATGTAACGACTTAAACAAATTACGTTAAGATAGAGAGGAGAGATGCGATGTGACGAACAGAACTTTTATGACAGTAGAAGAAGTTGCAGCGGAACTGGGAGTTTCCAAGTCTTATGCTTATAAGATTGTCAAACAGCTAAATGAAGAATTACAGAAGCTGGGTTATCTTACGGTAGCTGGCAGAGTAAACACCAATTATTTCCGCAAAAAAGTATGTTACAGCGAAATGTAAGAGAAAGAGAGGAGAATTTGTATGAGTATTCATAAAGATAATGCCACTGGAAAGTGGCGAGTAGTCTATCGTTATACCGATTGGACAGGAGAAACGCACCAGTCATCAAAAAGAGGATTTCCTACAAAACGA
This sequence comes from Coprococcus phoceensis, assembly GCF_900104635.1. Taxonomy (NCBI): domain Bacteria; kingdom Bacillati; phylum Bacillota; class Clostridia; order Lachnospirales; family Lachnospiraceae; genus Coprococcus; species Coprococcus phoceensis. The sequence goes on along the minus strand of NZ_FNWC01000007.1, from coordinate 2,496,655 downwards.
GAAGCACAGATGTGGAAACGAGAGCTATTGCTGAAGAAAGAAGCCAAACTGGATATGACTTTCGAAAGCTTTTATGAGATTTATGTGGAGGATATGCAAAATCGAATTCGTGATAATACCTGGGGAACGAAAACAAATATTGCCAGAACTAAAATTCTTCCTTATTTCGGAAAGCGTAAAATAGGAGAAATTGAGCCCAGGGACATTATTGCATGGCAGAATGAACTGCTTGCGATCCGTCAGCCAAATGGAAAACCGTATTCTGCTTCTTATCTGCAGAAAATTCACAGTCAGTTAAGTGCTATTTTCAACCATGCAGTTAATTTTTACCATCTTCCATCTAATCCAGCACAGAAAGCAGGAAATATGGGAAAAGAGGAGCACCGGGAAATGTTGTTCTGGACAAAAGAAGAATATCTGAAATTTGCAGATGCCATGATGGACAAGCCTGTTTCCTATTATGCATTTGAAATACTTTACTGGTGTGGGATTCGCATGGGCGATGATGATGATAAAATAAGACTAAATCAACGGAAACCCAGTAAATACAAGGGGTTGAGTCGATTTGGTCCTGAAAAAAACTTGCAACGAATCAACAAATTTATGAAGGAAAGGCCTATCTTTTATAAAAACCTTATTCAGATGAAAGAAAATTTCCGCTTTTATCTGAGATGCTTTTACTGTATCACGAAAGTGGTGATATTACAATTTAATAGTGAAAACAGGACCGAATTAGCTCGTAATGGATGAAAATCTGTTTAGCTGATTCGGTCATTTTTATTGATTGAAAGGTGATGAAAAAATGGCTAGAATTATTTCTATTGTAAACCAAAAAGGGGGAACTGGAAAGTCCGCATGTACAGCTAATTTAGCTGTAGGATTAGCACAAAAGAATAAGAAAGTGTTAATCGTTGATGCCGATCCACAGTCTGATGTATCCGCAGGATTTGGATATCGTGATTGTGATGACAGTAATGAAACACTTACAGCTCTTATGGATGCAGTAATGAAAGATGAAGATATTCCTTCCGACTGTTATATCAGACATCAGGCAGAGGGAATAGACATTATCTGTTCTAATATTGGACTGGCAGGTACGGAAGTCCAGTTGGTAAATGCAATGAGCAGGGAATATGTATTGAAACAGATTTTATATGGTATCAAGGATCAATATGATGCAGTCATCATAGATTGTATGCCATCATTGGGAATGATTACGATCAATGCGCTGGCTGCATCGGATGAAGTCCTCATTCCGGTTGAAGCGTCCTACCTACCAATCAAAGGATTGCAACAACTGTTAAAAACAATCGGTAAGGTTCGTAAGCAGATTAATCCGAAGTTGCAAGTCGGTGGGATTCTGTTCACGATGGTCGATGCGCATACAAATGATGCCAGAAATAATATGGAACTTCTCAGAAATGTATATGGAAGTCAAATTCATATCTTTGATAATTATATTCCATTTTCTGTAAGAATGAAGGAAGCAGTCAGAGAAGGACAGAGTATTTTCTCTTATGATCCGAAAGGCAAAGCTACAGAAGCTTATCGGGGAGTGACGGAGGAGGTGCTGAAAGATGCCATCTAAAAAAAGAGAAACTCCCATTTCCTTACAGCCACTTGATGTGTTGTTTGGAACAAACGAAGAAACAAACAATGGAATTTGTGAGATAGCAATAGGAAGCCTTCATCCATTTCCAAATCACCCGTTTCAAGTAAAAGATGATAAGAAAATGGAAGAATTATCAGAAAGCATTACACAATATGGCGTGTTGGTTCCTGGTATTGTGCGGTTGAGAGGGTCCGGTGGTTATGAGCTGGTAGCTGGTCATAGGCGAAAACGAGCATGTGAACTTGCAGGATTAGAGAAAATGCCTGTTATCATCAAAGATCTTACAGATGATGAAGCGACGGTGATCATGGTAGATTCCAACATTCAACGAGAAGAGCTGCTGATCAGCGAAAAGGCATTTGCTTATAAAATGAAATATGAGGCGTTAAAGCGTCAGGGGAAACGGTCTGATTTAACTTCTTGCCAAGTTGGCAAGAAGTTGGCGGCGGAAGAAGTCAGTCAGAATACAGGAGATAGTTCCAGACAGATTCTTCGATATATTCATCTGACAGAGTTAATCACAGAGCTTTTAGAACTGGCAGACGAGAAGAAGCTTCCCTTTAATACAGCTGTTGAAGTTTCATATTTGAGAAGTGAAGAACAACAGATATTGCTTCAGTATATGAGTAATCACAATATGGTACCGTCCATGAAGCAGGCAAAGGAATTGAAGCAGATTTCAAAAGAGCGGATGTTGACGTATTCAGAGATTGACCAGATCTGTATGAATGAGAGTACTGAGAAAGTACAGGTGCAGATTCCTGCGAAAAAGCTGAAACAGTATTTTCCTGAGTCATATTCTAAAGCTCAGATGGAAGAAGTGATATTTATGCTCCTAGCATCATGGGCAGAAAAACAATAATATGATATGAAAAGTTGGACAGAAGGAATGAAAAGATGATGATAGAAGATGTAATTAAAAAATCAATATTGCCACTGGCATTTATGCTATTCTGGATCTGGATGGTATTTACCATCATGAAAGTCAGTGGACAGACAGAATTGTTCTGGTGGATATTTCTTTCCGGACTTCCATTTGGAATACATAAAATGCGGCTGATTCTAATCCCTAGAGGAATGGATACCACAGCAACACTTGGTATGGCTGCATTAAGTGTCATCATTGGAGCATTGATTGGAAGTATCATGATTCCAGTGTATGTGATTAGAGCGATATACGTGTTTATACGGTATGTCATTGGAAAATAGAATATTAGATTGATAAGAGGCAGGCTTGCGAAAACAAAAATCGTAAGTCTGCCTCTTTTTTTGTGCTTAAAACCAGGCAATTCAGGGGAAGTCCCTTTTGCAAATATATATTCTTGGAGGATTTTTAAGATGAGAGAGCGAATTGAAAGTAAGCATGTAACTAAGGAAATCAAAAGTCAGATGCCAGTGATTCCGGTGGAAATTGTTAAAGAAAGAGGCTGTACGTTCTGCCCGTATTATCTGGGCAATTATGAGAAACAGCCACGTTGTATGATGAAAACCTGTGCCTGGGATGATGAAAATGAACGTTTCCATCCAGTTCTTCGTGAACTGATCCCATTTTACAAAGAGAAGATGGAAAAAGCAGAAGAAAAGTTCCTTGCAATGAAAAAGATTTATACAACACTGTTAGGAATGTTTGCCGATGAAATGAAGCAAGAAGAGTTGGAAAAAGATGAATGTTACGGATGTGCCTATGGAAAATGTGGACCATGTATCGGCATCTGTTACAAATCAATGAAAGCATAGGAGGGTTAAGCCAATGAATACAACAGTTATTTCCGGGCGATTGGTAAGAAATCCCGGATACAACGAAGTGGAGAATGAAAAAGGACTTCATAAGATTGCCAAGTTTGTTCTGGCAGTCAGAAGAAATTATTCCGATGAAGTCAGTTTCATTCCGGTAAAGGCTTTTGCAAAGAAAGCAGAATTTGCCAGAGATTATCTGATGCAGGGCACGAAGGTCATGGTGGAAGGCGAGATTGTCACAGGTAATTATGAAGATAAGGATACCGGGAAAAAGATTTATACCACCGAAGTGTATGCAAACCGGATTGAATTCGCAGGTGCAAAAATGGTTGACAGACCACCGTTTCCAGAAGATGCGGAAGGGTTCTTAGAGATCCCAGAGGGCATGGAAGAAGAAATGCCGTTTAGATAGAGGAGGATAAAAGATGGGTTCAGTAGATCAGGCGTATATGGTAGGGCATATGAAAAATGCCGATGGAAGTATCAATAACAAAAATGTAGTGCTGTCAGCAGCAGGTGAAGCAGCGGAACTGTTCCAGTGCATGATGTCAGTAAATCAGAAACTGGAGGACTGGCAGAGATTTAACCACACCTTGGAGCAGCATCTTAGAAGTGTGGAATGTGAGAAAATCCATGATATCTGTCAGGCAGTATATGGAATGAAACATCCGTCCGATGAACTGGAAGGATTGTATCTGGCAAGAGAGGATGAACAGATATGCCTTCTGTACTATCAGGTATTTGTAGGGATGTTGGAAATCAATATTAATTCAGCCGAAGTGCTGTACAAACAGAAGGAGGAAACAATCAATGAGTAAGATGGAGTATATGCTGGTAGATTGTCTGCAGGTGCCGAAGGTGCTGTTCCAGATGGAAAAATACAAAAATCTGTCAAATACAGCAAAGATTTTATACAGCTTATTTCTGGATCGTTTGAAATTTGCGGTGCAGAATGGTTGGGTAGATGGTAAGGGGGATTTGTATGTAATTTATCCAAAAAGTGAAATGAAGAAAGACCTGAATACAACCAGATATGGGGTAGATCAGGCAGTACAGGAACTGGTGGAGGTTGGAAATCTGGTGCGTATCATTCCGAACAATGGAAAGGCAAACCACTTTTATATCAACGATATTTATGAAAATGAGATGGAGGAAGAATCAATGATGACATTAGACAGCATTATGGCAAATATGCCGATGGAAGAAAGAGAAATCATTATGGACAAAATGGTGAAAGCATCCAGAGATATTCTGGAAACAATTGCAGATATGGGATATCTGTATGAATATGAGACACCACTGACTTCAATGGAAGAAAGAAATTATCGAGATGAGCTGGGACAGCTTGCTGTTGATCAGATTTCCTGCGATGGCTATGAATTTGGCATGAATCTGGCGTTCGGAATTCTTGAAGAGAATGAGGAAAATGCTGATAGAGTACTGGATATTCAGAAATATGTGAACAGGCAGAATAAAAAGTGTTCAAAAAAGAAATTTATGAAAGTTCTGGAGACTCTGGTACACGCAATAGGAAATGATGAAGGATTTATTGCCGATATGTATGCGTGTGATAAAGAGGCTAGGGAAATCTATTTGGAAGAAGCGATGAATGCATTCAATTATGTGCTTGATGAATTATGTCATGGTACAGGAAGTGCAGCAGGGTATGACTTCAATAATATAGAAGAATAGGAAATAATTTATGGCAGATTTTGAATACTTCAGAGCAGAAGAATCTGACCAGTTTTCTTTTTTCCGGATACCGAAAGCTCTGTTTACCGAAAAAGAATTTCAGAGTCTTTCAACAGACGCAAAGCTCCTTTATGGAATTCTGCTTGATCGAATCAGCCTGTCCAAGAAAAATGGCTGGATTGACAGTGAGGGTTATGTCTATATCATTTACACGATCGCAGAATTGCAGGAGCTGTTGCGAATGTCGCATACGACAGTGACAAAGCTTCTATATGAGCTGGATAGTGTGCATGGGATTGGATTGATCGAGCGGTATCGGCAGGGGAATAATCGTCCCTCTGTCATATATGTGAAAAATTTTGTAAAACGGAGTAGAGGAAAGCCAGTAAGATACTTTGTTTCTGGAATGCCAGAAACTGGAAATCCAGACTGCAAAGAATTGGAAATCCGGATTGCAAGAAACTGGAAGTCCGGAACGCAAAAAAATAGAAGTCCGGACTGCAAGAATCTGGATGGAAGTAATACTAAGATAAATAAGACTGAAAAGAATCATACTGATAAGAGTAAGGGCAATACACCCGCTTTGGAAGAAAAATTCAGTCAATATGGTAGATTTAAAAATGTTGTTCTGTCGGAAGCTGAACTGCAGGAGTTGATGACGCTATTTCCATGGGATTACCAGAAACGGATTGATCATCTTTCTGTTTATATGAAATCCAGTGGAAAAGAGTATCAAAACCATTTTGCAACAATCTGTCTTTGGGCAGAAAGGGATGGAACCAGGATAGGAATGGATAAATATGAATTTCAGGAAGGAGAAAGCCTGTGATGGAAAACAAAGTAACAGCAGATTATCTGGACGAAGAGGGATGTCTTCATTGTGGCACCTGTGGAAAAAGAAAACAGATGAAAGTCAGTCTGATGGGTTTTGAGCATGTAGTGTCCTGTTTGTGCGAATGCGAGGTAAAAGCCAGGCAGGAACTGGATGAGAAGATGCAGCGGGAAGAAGAACAGCGGCAGCTTTATCAGAGAAAATCCGTCGGACTTCGGGAAAGAAGATTCTGGGAATGGAAATTTGAAAATGACAATGGAAGCAACCAGAAGATACTAATCGCCAGGCAGTATGTAGAAAACTGGACAGATATGAAGAGAAAAAATGTAGGATTGCTTTTGATGGGACCGGTTGGAACCGGGAAGAGCTTTTTTGCAGGCTGTATTGCAAATGCACTTTTGAAACAGGGAGAACGTGTCATGATGACAAACTTTTCCAGGATTTTAAATGAAATGACCAGCTATCAGGCAGATAAGAACCAGATTATACAAAATCTTGTGGATTATCCGCTGCTGATTATTGATGACTTGGGAATAGAACGAAATTCCGAGTTTGCTTTGGAGCAGGTCTATAATGTGATAGACAGCCGCTATTGTAAAATGCTTCCGCTGATCGTAACAACGAATCTGGGACTGAATGAAATGAAATCCACAGATTTGGATACTGCCCATCAGCGTATTTACAGTAGAATACTTGAAATGTGTGTTCCCATCTATTGTGGTGGAGAAGATAAGAGAAAAGAAGAAGGGACAGAAAAACTCGTACAGGTGCAGAACCTGATTACCGGTTAATCTGTCTTTTTTCATTAAAGGGGGTGATTGCCATGATTACAGATCTGGACAGCAGTTGAATCGCTGAAAGGAGGGAAAAGTCATGCAGGAAGAGGTAACTCAGAAAACGGTCACGTTCTGTATTCGGGCTACTAAGATTACGGCAGACCTGTTGAAAAAGGTTCTTGTTGCGTATCTGCGTCATCAGAAGCAGAAATCAGTAGAGAAGAAAGCACAGAAAAATCAGCCGAAACAGGGAAAGGTCACGGTAAAAGAGCTGGCAAAACAGAATGCCGGGATGGTCAATATCGAGATCACAAATAAGAATATCAAGTCCTTTGAACGGTATGCCAGAAAATACGGGATCAATTATGCTCTGAAAAAAGACAAGAGCAAAGAGCCTCCGGTTTATCTGGTATTCTTCAAGGGACGTGATCAGGATGCACTCAATGCTGCTTTCCGTGAGTTTTCCCAGAAACAGATTCAAAAAGCGAATAAACCTTCCATTCATAAGCGTCTTGCAGCTTACCGGGCAATGATGCCAAAGAAGACGAAGGACAAAGTAAAGAACCGGCATCAGGAGCAGAGTCGATGAAAAAGAAAAGCGGCAAAACTCTGATGCAGAAGTGGAAGAATAAAATCGGGGGTAAGCTGTCCGCCCTGGATAAAAAGAAACTGGTTCTTACAAATATCCCTTATGCTCTGGCTGCTTTCTATGCAGACCGGGCATTTTTTCTTTACCGGAACAGTCCGGGAGAAGATATGGGGAACAAACTATTATATGCGATGGAACATGCAGATCGGATCTTTACAGGGATTCTGTTGAGTTTTGACCTGAGAGATCTATTGGTTGGAGTAACTGTCGCAGTTATTTTGAAACTTTTGGTTTGGCAGAAACAGTCAGATGCAAAGAAACTTCGGAAGGGAATCGAGTATGGTTCAGCCAGATGGGGAACTGCAGAGGATATAAAGCCTTATATGTCAGAGGATCCCTGGATGAATATTCCGTTGACAGCAACAGAAGCACTGACCATGGAGAGCAGACCAAAGCAGCCGAAGTATGCGAGAAATAAAAATATCGTGGTCATCGGTGGCAGTGGTTCCGGAAAGACACGATTTTTTGTAAAGCCGTCGGTCATGCAGATGAACTGTTCCATGGTCATTACAGATCCAAAGGGCACTCTCATTGAGGAGTGCGGGAAGATGTTAGCAAAGGGACCGCCTAAGAAAGATAAGAATGGAAATATCATGAAAGATAAATCCGGAAAAGTAGTTCATGAGCCATATGTGATTAAGGTTCTGAATACCATCAATTTTTCCAAATCGCTTCATTACAATCCATTTGCTTATATACGGTCTGAAAAAGATATCCTGAAGCTGGTGACAACAATCATTGTGAATACCAAAGGCGAAGGGGAAAAAGCTTCCGAAGATTTTTGGGTGAAAGCAGAGAAATTGCTGTACACAGCACTGATTGCTTTTATCTGGTATGAAGGGGATGAAGAGGAAAAGAACCTGAATACCCTTCTGGATCTTTTGAACGAAAGCGAAACCCGTGAAGAGGATGAAACTTACCAGAATCCTGTGGATATGATGTTCCAGGAACTGGAAGAAAGAGATCCGCAGCACTTTGCGGTCAGACAGTATAAAAAATATAAAATGGCGGCTGGAAAGACAGCGAAAAGTATTTTGATATCCTGTGGAGCCAGACTTGCCCCATTTGATATCGCAGAACTTCGTGAGATCATGTCTTACGATGAAATGGAACTGGATAAGATCGGAGACAGGAAAACAGCCTTGTTCTTGATTATGTCCGACACAGATACAACCTTTAACTTTGTGATTGCCATGTTACAGTCACAGCTTTTCAATCTGCTTTGCGATAAGGCAGATGATGAATATGGTGGAAGACTTCCGGTGCATGTGCGTGTCATCGCTGATGAGTTTGCCAACATCGGACAGATTCCTCAGTTTGACAAGCTGATTGCAACCATACGAAGCAGGGAAATCTCTGCTTCTATTATTTTGCAGTCCCAGAGTCAGTTAAAGGCAATGTATAAGGATAGTGCAGATACCATTCTGGGCAACTGTGATACCACACTATTCCTTGGTGGAAAAGAGAAAACTACCTTAAAGGAAATGAGCGAGCTTCTGGGTAAGGAAACTATTGACCTGTATAACACTTCGGAGACGAGAAGTAATCAGAAGTCTTTTGGATTGAATTACCAGAAAACGGGCAAACAGCTGATGACAGAAGATGAGATTGCAGTCATGGATGGAGGAAAATGTATCCTGCAGATCCGTGGTGCCAGACCATTTTTCTCGGACAAATATGATATCACGAAACACAAAAACTACCGGCTTCTTGCAGATGAAAACGAGAAGAACCGATACAAAGTAGAAAAAGAGTTAAATCCGCAGTACACACCGAAACCCGAAGAAGAGGTGGAAGTGATTCATGTAGAACTGTCGGAGTAACCTTGGGAATGAACGAAAAATAATGAGGAAAGGAATAACTGACATTAGGTGCGCCGGCTTTTTAGTCGGTGTTTTTTCATTCCCGTAAACACCTGAAAGAAGTCAGTTTTGGTGAATGTATATGGCATTTTTTAGCAGTGCAATTACAACTTTAAAAACTCTTGTAGTCGCAATCGGCGCAGGTCTTGGCGTGTGGGGTGTCGTAAACCTTCTGGAAGGATATGGAAATGACAATCCCGGCGCTAATGCTCATGTGCCATAAAGTAACACACCGATAAATGCAGACAGCCAACCTCTATTCCGTATAAAATGGCGTATGTGGCATTTCAAATATGTGGTTTAGAAGTAGAAGAAAACTGAAAACCGTATTCCACGATTTGAAAGGATAGAGGTAAATGAGCATGGAAAAAACAGTATATATCACAGAGAAAGAACGGGAAATGTGCTACAAAGTAATTGGTGCGTTTGCGGAACTGTACGAAATGGAAGATGAAGATATTTTAGTGGTTGATGTTGGTAGGTACGGTTTTGTTAAATTGCAGTGCTATACACCGTCATATGGCTTTGAAGAACTTGACACCTATACAGACAGCCATAGTTTATTTGAAGGGCTTTGGGAGGAATGGCTTAGTCTAAATGTGTTTTTACTTGCTAGGGAAATGCAGTTAGACGATATTCTTTATGAGGATTTATTCAATAATCTGCCAAAGGAAAAACAGTCGGAACTTACCGGGAGAAAAGGCTATTTTGCAAAAAAAGCGGGTATCATTCTGTAAAATGAATTTTGCAGAAAGAAAACGCTCTATGTAGAGGGTAAAAAGATTAGAATGGCTCTGTATATGATAATATGCAGGGCTTTTCTTAATAACCAATATGCTCATTTTGATAAAGACCAAAAGACAAGCATTGTGGAAATGTGCATAACTGGCTATGGAATCATGGATAACTCTATTCACAGCACATGGAAAAGCTAAAGTGCAGCTTTCCCACGTCCTGCAAACAGAGTTACCCACAATTCCATGATACAGCCAGTTATACACATTACGCACAATGCCGACTACTACGGAATCCAACTCATTTTTTCACAGAACAAGATTTGCTTTTACAGAAAGAGATTATAGGTTGGAATGGAGATACGGGAACCTGCGTAGAGCACAGCGGAAAAGTTGAAGAAACTGATTGAGGAAGAATTTGCCGGGCTTGTGTTTCTGTCTGCTGAAGATATGGAGTAATAACAAATTGGGACATAATGGTATAACTCTTTGTCCCAATTTGTTTATTGTTTAAATTACCCGTATTAGAATTGATATGCTTGTAGAAATCAAATATCTAACATAATTCCTCCCATTGTAATAATACCATACAAATTTTATGAATACAAGACTGTTTATATAAGCTGACACATGCTAAACTAGCCTAGCAATGTTTCAGTAAAACTTTCTTTCATTTTTCAAGGAGGTCATAATCATTATGGGGAATAATCAGACAGAAAAAGCGTTTGAAGAAAAAAGATTAGCACAAACAATCTCTTTAGCCGAGGAACAATTAAAGCAGGCAAAAGAAGCGGCAGACAAAAAAAAATCAGAAATTATCGAAGCCAAAAAAGATGTGCGTGAAAATACAGAACACGGCATTACATCACTGTATACATCAGACGGTTTCGAGGCACTTGTTGAATTAAGCCAATATATCAATCCTGTTACAGACAAAATTATAGATTATGAAGAAGAAGAACATAAAATACTTCTGTTAGAAAAGATGATAAAATCGCCCTATTTTGCCCGAATTGATTTTAAATTTGATGATGAGGACGAATTTGAAAAAATATACATTGGACGTTCTTCTCTACGAAAAAACAGCTATCAAGAGATGTATGTTTATGATTGGAGATCGCCGATTGCCAGTGTTTTCTATCGTTTTATGACAGGCGAAGCGTTTTATGACGCTCCATGTGGACGAGTAGCAGGCGAACTCAATTTGAAACGCCAATATGAAATAAAAAACGGAACACTGGAATATTTTTTTGATTCAGATGTTCAGATTGTTGATGAATTTTTAAGGCAATTACTGTCACAAAACACTACTGCTAAAATGAAAGCTATTGTTGAAACAATTCAGCATGAACAGGACGTGGTTATTAGAGATATGGAAAATGACCTGCTAATGGTACAGGGTGTAGCGGGAAGTGGAAAAACCTCTATTGCGCTCCACCGGGCTGCTTATCTTATGTATCAAGGTTTACAAACAAAGCTGTCCGCAAATAACATTATGATTATTTCCCCCAATTCTATATTTGAGCAATATATTTCAAATGTATTGCCCGAATTGGGAGAAGATAATGTTATTTCTTCCGTGTTTGAAGATATACTTAGTGAGTTATTAAATGGCAGGAAAATTCAGTCAAGAAATGATTTTTTAGAAAACTTGATTGTCAATTCAAAATACAAGGAAATTTCAAGAAATAGTATAGAATTTAAAACGTCAAGTTTTTTTAGGGAAATTTTAGACCAATTTCTCATTGATATACCCCGCCAGTGGATAGAATTTGAAGATGTTTATTATGAGGGAAAATGCGTTGTAAGCAGGCAAATTCTAAAAGACAAGATATTAGGAAGACCAGAAACACCATTAGGCATAAAATTAGAACAATTAGAAGATTATATTTTTGAACAAATATTTGGAACAGGAAAAGGGCGGGGGCATAAAGAAGAAAAAAATCTAATCAAGCAGGAAATACAGAAATTTATAAAAATTGACATTGTTGAATTATATAAAATATTATTTAGCAATGAAGCCTATTTTTATAGCCTGCTGCAAAATAGCAATCCGTCACAAAACATAAAAAATATTTGGAAATATACTAAGGAAAATTTGGAAGCAGACAGCTTGTATTATGATGACGCAATAGCAATCGCTTATTTGTATTTAAAAATATACGGAACAAATAAATATAAAAATATTAAGCAGGTAGTCATTGATGAAGCACAGGACTACTACCCTCTCCAATATGAAATATTTAATTTGCTATTTTCTAATGCCAAATTTACTATTTTAGGAGATATGAAACAGACTCTTGCCAAAAAAGAAGATATTTCTTTCTACGAACAAATTCAAAAAATATTGAACAAGAAAAAATCTTCTCTTATTATGTTGGATAAAAGTTTCCGTTGTACGAATGAAATTTTAAATTTTAGTTTGAAGTTCATTGAACAAAGTTCACAGATAAAAAGTTTTAATCGGAATGGCGATAGCCCAAAAGTATATATTGCTGATAATTCCGAAATCTTCATTGATGAAATTGTTAAGGAAATAAAATTATGCCAAGAGAAAGGGTTTCAGTCGATATGCTTAATTTGTAAAACCGAAAAAAATTCAACCTATCTATTTAATAAAATTAAACACAAACTTGATATTCAATTAATTAAAAATGGGAGCGTATCAGATTTACAAGGCGTGTTTATCTTACCAGTATATATGTCAAAGGGATTAGAATTTGATACTGTTTTAATTTGTGATGCAGATAGCCAAAACTACCATGATGAAGATGATAAAAACCTCTTATATGTTGCCTGCACAAGAGCGCTTCACAAACTTAGCTTATTTTGTGAAAATGAGGTTAGCCCGCTGATATAGATAAATTTACAATATATTGAATTGCCTAAATGCCAAACGCAGCATAAGTGCATATGAACAAAATGATAATAATTAGACAGACCATCTTTCTCTTTTAATGGCATTAAATTGACATTACGCTCTCTATCATATATATTTGTTGCTTACTGTCAAAAACACGACAGAAAAATATAGTTTAAATTCAACGGATAAAAGAGGTAATGAACATGGGGAAATTACTACTGCTGACACTTAACGAACAAGAGGAAACAGCGATTGACAAAATCATATCGGCAATATCTGATTATATACAGATTGAACCCATGCAGATCACAACCGCTTCCGTGTTATCTTTTCCGGGACTGGAAATAAAGCAGAACCAACGCCGGGTATTTCAAGACGGGGAGGAAGTAAGCCTTACCCGCCTTGAATACAGTGCCCTTGTATATCTTGCTTCCAACCCCGGCATTGTCCTCACACGGACACAAATATTTGAAGCCGTTTGGAACATGGAAAGTGAAAGCTGCCAGTCAAGCGTTGCAAATGTGATTTACAACCTGCGGAAAAAAATAGAGCCGGACAGCCGCAAGCCCACCTACATCAAGACGGTTTTAGGCATGGGCTACAAGTTTGCTTCCGGGGAATGAAAAACAAATAACCGCCGCCCATTATGGCGACATACCATGACAGGAAATCAAGAAAAGGTTTCCTGTTTTTTTGCGCTAAAAAACGAGCCGATTTTTCAACTTTGTCGAAAAGTTTTATCAAAAAGTTTCCAAAAACTTTGCCATATTTGCATTTCTCTGCGTAGTAAGGAATGGAGGGGGAAATTTACGCTGTTTTCTTAGAGCAAGATTCTACCGCAGTACCAAAATTCGCTTATCGCTCATTTTGCCCCTGCGGGAATCTTGTTGGGGAGTGCCTTCCCCAAACCCTGCTTATGCGGCTTACGCCGCTGGAAAATCCCTCAAAATAATTTTTCGGATTTTTCAAAAACAGTTCCGCTTTACACCCTGTTTTTCTCCTATTAGTGAGAGGACACCACGCACAGCCGAAGGAGGTTTTACCATGCGAAAACGATATAACACGCCGCACCGCAGCCGGGTAGTCAAGACACGCATGACCGAGGAAGAATACGCCGAGTTTGCGGAAAGGCTTTCTGCTTACAACATGAGCCAAGCCGAGTTTATCCGGCAAGCCATAACCGGGGCAGCCATACGCCCCATCATAACCGTTTCCCCCGTCAATGACGAGTTGCTTGCCGCTGTCGGGAAGCTGACCGCCGAATACGGCAGGATCGGCGGCAACTTAAACCAGATAGCCCGGACGCTGAACGAGTGGCACAGCCCCTACCCGCAGCTTGCCGGGGAGGTACGGGCGGCGGTTTCCGACCTTGCTGCCCTAAAGTTTGAAGTCTTGCAGAAAGTGGGTGACGCTGTTGGCAACATTCAAACATATCAGCTCTAAAAATGCGGACTATGGCGCAGCGGAAGCCTATCTCACATTTGAGCATGACGAGTTTACCATGAAGCCCACCCTTGATGAAAACGGGCGGCTGATACCGAGGGAGGATTACCGCATTTCTTCCCTCAACTGTGGGGGCGAGGATTTCGCTGTTGCCTGTATGCGGGCTAATCTCCGCTATGAGAAAAACCAAAAACGGGAAGATGTGAAAAGCCACCACTATATCATCAGCTTTGACCCACGGGACGGGACAGACAACGGCTTGACCGTAGACCGGGCGCAGGAGCTGGGCGAGCAGTTCTGTAAAGAGCATTTCCCCGGACACCAAGCCTTAGTCTGCACCCACCCGGACGGGCATAACCACAGCGGCAATATCCATGTGCATATCGTCATCAACTCCCTGCGGATTTATGAAGTCCCGCTTCTGCCCTACATGGACAGACCAGCCGACACACGGGAGGGCTGCAAGCACCGCTGCACCAACGCCGCTATGGAATATTTCAAGAGTGAAGTCATGGAGATGTGCCACCGGGAGGGGCTTTACCAAATCGACCTCCTAAGCGGCAGCAAGGAACGGATAACCGAACGGGAATACTGGGCGGCAAAGAAAGGACAGCTTGCCCTTGATAAAGAGAACGCTGTCAGAGAAGCCGCAGGACAGCCGACCAAGCCCACCAAGTTTGAAACGGACAAGGCGAAGCTGCGCCGGACGATACGGCAGGCACTTTCCCAAGCTGGCAGCTTTGACGAATTTTCTTCCCTTTTGCTGCGGGAGGGTGTGACCGTCAAGGAGAGCCGGGGGCGGCTTTCCTACCTCACGCCGGACAGGACAAAGCCTATCACAGCCCGGAAGCTGGGGGACGATTTTGACAAGGCTGCTGTCCTTGTCCTGCTTACGCAGAACGCCCACAGAGCCGCCGAACAGAGCAAAGCCATACTCGAATACCCTGCCGCGGTTAAAAAGCTGTCACAAGGGGAAAAAACCACAAAAACCACCCCGGCAGACAACACCTTGCAGCGCATGGTTGACCGGGAAGCCAAGCGAGCCGAGGGCAAGGGCGTGGGCTATGACCGCTGGGCGGCAAAGCACAACCTAAAGCAAATGGCAGCTACCGTTACCGCCTATCAGCAGTACGGCTTTTCTTCCCCGGAGGAACTGGACGAAGCCTGTTCTGCCGCCTATACCGCCATGCGGGAAAGCCTTACAGAGCTGAAGCAGATGGAAAAGACGCTGAACGGGAAAAAGGAGCTGCAACGGCAGGTGCTTGCCTATTCCAAGACCCGCCCTGTCCGGGACGGGCTGAAACAGCAGAAAAACGCCAAAGCAAAAGCAGCCTACCGTCAGAAGTACGAAAGCGACTTTATCATAGCAGACGCAGCCGCCCGCTATTTCAGGGAAAACGGCATTTCCAAGCTGCCGAGCTATAAAGCCCTGCAAGCAGAGATTGAAACCCTTATCCAAGAGAAAAACAGCGGCTACAACGATTACCGGGCAAAACGGGAGGAATACCGCCGCTTACAGACTGTCAAGGGCAATATCGACCAGATTTTACACCGGGAGCGCAAGCCTGTGAAAAGGCAGGAACAGGAACGATAAAAACCGCCCCAAAATGTACCCGAACCTATACAGAACAAGGGGGCTGCCCCGTACCCTATCCGCAAATACCAAAGGATTTTTTAACGGGCTTATAGGGCAGAAAAAACCCGAAAATGATACCGAGATGATACAGAATTACCGCCGATACCGCCACACCAGCGGAAACGGCAGAAAGGAGCGCACCCATGCCAAGAATGAGCAAGAAACGGCGGCTGGAATGGTCTTTTTTCCTGCGGCAAGTGAAAGTCGGGAATTCCACCTGCGATCGTATCACATACAATGACCTCTGCCGGGGCTGTACCCATAGCTGCAAGCAGAGCTTCCGGGCGGTTATCATACTCTGCCCCCACTACTACTCCAAACGCCGGAAAAAGGAGGACAGGGACAATGGCAGATAACCGCAAGTATTACTACCTCAAGCTGAAAGAGAACTTTTTTGACAGCGACTCCATTGTGCTGCTGGAAGATATGAAAGACGGGATTTTATACTCCAATATCCTCTTGAAGCTGTACTTAAAATCGCTGAAAAACGGCGGGAAATTGCAGCTTGACGAGCATATCCCCTACACAGCGCAGATGATAGCGACACTGACCCGCCACCAGATAGGGACGGTTGAGAGGGCTTTAGAGATTTTCCGGCAGTTGGGGCTTGTGGAGCAGCTTGACAGCGGGGCTTTCTATATGACCGACATTGAGCTGATGATAGGACAGTCCTCTACCGAAGCCGAGCGGAAACGGGCTGCAAGACTGGAAAACAAGGCACTTTTACCGCCCCGGACAAAAGGCGGACATTTGTCCGACATTCGTCCACCAGAGATAGAGATAGAGTTAGAGAAAGAGATAGAGATAGAAAAAGAGAGAGAGGGAGAAACGGGACACCCCGCCCCCGCCGCTTATGGCAGATACAACAATGTGATACTGACCGATACAGAGCTTTCCGGGCTAAAAACAGAGTTGCCCGACAAGTGGGAGTATTATATTGACCGGCTTTCCTGCCATATCGCTTCCACCGGGAAACAGTACCACAGCCATGCAGCCACCATTTACAAGTGGGCGCAGGAGGACGCTGCCAAAGGCAAGGCTGCCCCGAAACAGGGCATACCCGATTATTCATGCAAGGAGGGCGAGAGCTTATGAAAAACGGAATTGAAGCTATGATTACGGACATTACAGCCACTACCGCCGAAGCGGAGGACTACACAGGCGAGGACGGGCTTTTATACTGCGGTAAGTGCCATACGCCCAAAGAAGCCTATTTTGCAGAGGGAAAGACTTGTTTCGGGCGTGACCGCCACCCGGCAGAGTGCGACTGCCAGCGGGCAGCCCGTGAAAAGCAGCAAGCCGCCGAAAGCCGACAGAAGCACCTTGAAAAAGTGGAGGACTTGAAACGCCGGGGCTTTACCGACCCTGCTATGCGGAACTGGACATTTGAGCATGACAACGGCAGAAACCCGCAGACCGAAACCGCCCGCTTTTATGTGGAGAGCTGGGAAACCATGCAGGCTGAAAATATCGGCTACCTGTTTTGGGGCGGCGTGGGGACGGGAAAAAGCTACCTTGCCGCCTGTATCGCCAACGCCCTTATGGAAAAAGAGGTTGCCGTCTGCATGACAAACTTTGCAACGATACTGGGTGACCTTGCCGCCAGCTTTGAGGGCAGGAACGAATATATTTCCCGCCTTTGCAGCTACCCTCTGCTGATACTTGATGATTTCGGTATGGAGCGAGGAACAGAATACGGGCTGGAACAGGTTTACAGCGTGATTGACAGCCGTTACCGAAGCGGCAAGCCGCTGATCGCCACGACCAACCTCACGCTGGAGGAATTGCAGCACCCGCAGGACACGCCCCACGCCCGTATCTATGACAGGCTGACTTCCATGTGCGCCCCCGTCCGCTTCACGGGCAGCAACTTCCGAAAGGAAACCGCACAGGAAAAGCTGGAACGCTTAAAGCAACTGATGAAGCAGCGAAAGGAGAGCCTATGACAGAAACGAAACAGACAAGCACCACCAAAACAGACCGCCGCCCGGACTGTGTGACGGAAATCCGCATGGGCAACTCCGTCCTTACCGTTTCCGGCTTCTTCAAGCAGGGCGCAACCGACACCGCAGCCGACAAGATGATGAAAGTGCTGGAAGCGGAAGCTGCTACACAAAAAACGGCGATTTGACCGACCATAAAGAAGCAGATTTGACGCTTTTGCCGCTATACAGACAGCCGCCCCATGTGGTACAATCAAGGTACGGAATAGTGGGGCTGGCTGTCGGAAACGGAGGATTTTATGTTAAGACAGACCAACCAACAACCAATTACCGCCCTTTACCCAAGACTATCCCATGAGGACGAGCTGCAAGGCGAAAGCAATTCCATTTCCAATCAGAAGCGTATCCTTGAAACCTATGCAAAGCAGAACGGCTTTTCCAATCTGCGCTGGTACACGGACGACGGTTATTCTGGTGCGAACTTTCAAAGACCCGGTTTTCAAGCCATGCTTGCGGACATTGAAGCCGGAAAAGTCGGGACAGTTATCGTAAAGGATATGTCGAGGTTAGGGCGAAACTACCTGCAAGTGGGAATGTACACGGAAATGATTTTCCCACAGAAAGGTGTCCGCTTCATCGCTATCAATGACGGAGTGGACAGCGCACAGGGCGACAATGACTTTGCCCCGCTGCGGAATATCTTTAACGAATGGCTGGTGAGAGATACGAGCAAGAAAATCAAAGCAGTAAAACGCTCAAAAGGCATGAATGGCAAGCCCATCACAAGCAAGCCTGTGTATGGCTACCTCATGGACGAGGATGAAAATTTCATTATTGACGAGGAAGCTGCACCCGTAGTCAAGCAGATATACAACCTCTGTCTTGCCGGGAATGGTCCGACCAAGATAGCCCGTATGCTCACAGAGCAGCAAATCCCCACGCCGGGAACGCTTGAATACCGCAGGACGGGCAGCACCCGCCGCTACCACCCCGGCTATGAGTGCAAGTGGGCGACCAATACCGTAGTGCATATCCTTGAAAACCGGGAATACACAGGCTGTCTGGTAAATTTCAAGACAGAAAAACTTTCTTACAAAGTCAAGCACAGTGTAGAAAATCCCCCGGAAAAGCAAGTGATTTTCGAGAACCACCACGAGCCTATCATAGACACCCAAACATGGGAACGGGTGCAGGAGCTTCGCAAACAGCGCAAACGCCCAAACCGCTATGATGAAGTGGGTTTGTTCTCCGGCATACTGTTCTGTGCGGACTGCGGCAGCGTGATGTATCAGCAGCGATACCAGACGGACAAGCGCAAGCAGGACTGTTATATCTGCGGCAACTACAAGAAACGCACCCATGACTGTACGGCGCACTTTATCCGCACCGACCTCTTGACCGCTGGTGTACTCTCCAATCTGCGGAAAGTGACCAGCTATGCGGCAAAGCATGAAGCCCGGTTTATGAAACTCTTGATTGAGCAGAACGAGGACGGGGGCAAACGCAGGAACGCCGCCAAGAAAAAGGAACTGGAAGCCTCCGAGAAACGCATAGCCGAGTTATCCGCTATCTTCAAGCGGCTGTATGAGGACAGCGTGACCGGGCGCATATCAGACGAGCGTTTCACAGAGCTGTCGGCAGACTATGAAGCAGAGCAACGGGAGCTGAAAGAAAGAGCCGCTGCTATTCAAGCGGAGCTTTCCAAAGCACAGGAAGCCACCGTGAACGCAGAAAAGTTTATGAATGTTGTCCGGCGGCATACCAGCTTTGAAGAACTTACCCCTACTCTGCTGCGGGAGTTTGTAGAGAAAATCGTTGTGCATGAGTGCAGCTATGACGAGAACAAGACCCGCAGACAGGACATTGAGATTTATTATTCTTTTGTTGGCAAGGTGGACTTGCCCGAATAACCGCCCGACCTATCCGACACAATGCGCAAGTGCCGGATAGGAACGGCAAAATTTTTTACACTTCTATTACTTCTTTATCGCACATCAGTAAAGAGCCAGGGCATCAAACAGCTGATGGCTGGTGCCGGAATCATGCTGCTGGGAACTACCCTGATTCCACAGCTGGCAACATTGTTCTCTTAAGAGGAGTGGTAGATGAACACCATCATTGAGAGAATTACGGAAGCGATAAAGGATATCCTGATTGGGCTTATCAAGTCAAGTTTGGATAACATGTTCACGTCTGTCAATGAGCAGGTGGGAACCATAGCCGGGCAGGTGGGACAGACACCGCAGGGATGGAATGCAGGGATTTTTAATCTGATTCAGAATATATCCCAAACGGTGATCGTCCCCATTGCGGGACTGATCATCACCTTTGTCCTGTGCTATGAATTGATCACGATGGTAACACAGAAAAACAATTTCCATGAATTTGAGACTTATAACATTTTCCTCTGGATCTTCAAAGCGTATGTAGCCATTTATCTGGTGACAAATACGTTTAATATCACGATGGCGGTCTTTGATGTTGGCCAGCATGTGGTCAACAATGCCGCCGGGGTGATATCAGGAAACACTGCGGTGGATGCAACAGAAGCAATTTCACGGATTGTGGATGCCCTGGAGGATATGGAGTTAGGGGATTTGTTCCTGCTATCCATGGAAACGATGTTGATCAGTGTTACCATGCACATTCTGTCAATTATCATTACGGTAATCTTGTACGGAAGAATGATAGAAATTTACCTTTATACTTCCATAGCACCAATTCCGTTTGCCACCATGACCAATAAGGAATGGGGCAATATCGGAAACAATTATTTAAAAGGCTTGTTCGCACTGGCATTTCAGGGATTCTTCATGATGGTCTGTGTGGGAATTTATGCAGTTTTAGTAAATGCAATGACCATATCCAGTGACCTTCATGCAGCAATGTTTTCAGTAGCGGCTTATACCGTGATTCTTGCTTTTTCATTATTCAAGACCGGAAGCCTTAGCAAATCGATATTTAATGCCCACTAACGGGCAGGAAAGGAGCGCATACCATGGCGTATGTACCAGTACCAAAAGACCTTACCAAGGTCAAAACAAAAGTAGCGTTAAATCTGACAAAGCGGCAGCTGATTTTCTTTTCACTTGCCGCAGTTGTGGGAATTCCGTTTTATCTGGTCATGAGAAAACCAATCGGTTCCAGTATCGCAGCCATCCTGATGGTAACGATCATGCTTCCGTTTTTCTTCATGGCAATGTATGAAAAAGACGGTCTTCCCTTTGAAAAAGTGGTGGCAAATATCATTCGACAGAAGTTTATCTGTCCGGCAGTAAGACCATATAAGACAGAAAATTTTTATCAGGAGATTTCCACCCTTGTGAAAAAGGAGGGTGTGCCGGATGGCAAAAAAGACAAAGCAGGAGGCTCAGCAGGAGCGTCTGTCCCTGGCGGAAAAAAGAAACCGTCAGGAAAGAAGAAACAAAAAAAGCAGAAAAGAAAGAGAACAGGAAAAGCGTAGAAAGAAGCAGGAACGGGATCGCAGGAAACAGAAAGGCATTCCTACAACTGCACAGCAGAGCATTCCGTATATTCGGATGCTGCAGGATGGTATCTGCCAGGTGACAAAGACCTTTTTCTCTAAGACGATTCAGTTTTATGACATCAACTATCAGCTTGCATTAAATGAGGATAAGACCACGATATTTGAAAATTACTGTGATTTCTTAAATTACTTTGATTCTTCCATCAGTGTGCAGCTGTCCTTTATCAATCAGCAGGTGGATGTGGCAGAATTTGAGAAAGGTATTGATATTCCGGATCAGAACGATGACTTCAATGCCATTCGTGAAGAGTACCGTACTATGCTGAAAAATCAGCTTTCCAAAGGAAATAATGGTCTGGTGAAGACAAAGTATATCACTTTTGGAATCGAAGCAGAAAGCCTGAAGGTGGCAAGACCGAGGCTTGAAAGAATTGAAACAGATATCTTAAATAATTTTAAGATTCTGGGTGCACAGGCACATTCCTTGAATGGTCTGGAAAGGCTGGAGATTCTGTATCATGTGTTCAACCAGGATTGGATCGAACCATTTAAGTTCCAGTATAAGATGCTTCCGGAAACCGGATTAAAGACCAAAGATTTTATTGCACCGACTTCCTTTAACTTTTCCAAGAATCAGACATTTTTGATGGGAAGAACGATGGGAAGTGTAAGTTATCTGCAGATTCTTGCACCAGAGCTGACAGATCGGATGCTTGCAGATTTTCTGGATGTAGATGACAGTATTAATGTCAACATCCATATCCAGTCTATTGACCAGAGTTCAGCGATCAAGATGATCAAGAGCAAGATTTCAGATTTGGATAAGATGAAGATCGAAGAGCAGAAACGAGCGGTACGTTCCGGTTATGATATGGACGTTCTTCCATCGGACCTTGTGACTTATGGAGAAGAAGCGAAGAATCTGCTGGAAGATCTGCAGTCCAGAAATGAGAGAATGTTCCTTGTAACGGTTCTGGTTATGAATACCGCAAAGAAGCGTCAGAAACTGGATAATAATATTTTCCAGGTGCAGGGGATTGCACAGAAATATAATTGTTCCTTAAAACAGCTGGATTATCAGCAGGAATCAGCACTTATGTCCTGTATTCCGCTTGGAGTCAATCGAATTGAAATTCAGAGAGGGCTTACCACATCATCAACCGCAATTTTTGTGCCATTTACGACACAGGAACTGTTTCAGGAAGGGGAAGCTCTTTATTATGGACTGAATGCGTTATCCAACAACATGATCATGGTTGACCGGAAACGTCTGAAGAACCCAAATGGACTGATTCTTGGTACACCAGGTTCCGGGAAGTCGTTCTCAGCAAAGAGAGAAATCACGAACTGTTTCCTGATTACAGAAGATGATATCATCGTCTGTGATCCAGAAGCCGAGTATTCGGCACTTGTGCAGGCACTGCATGGGCAGGTGGTTCGGGTTTCGCCGGTATCTGACCAGTATATCAATCCGATGGATCTGAACTTGAATTATTCCGAGGAAGACAATCCGCTGTCATTAAAAGCAGATTTTATTCTGTCTTTGTGTGAACTGATCGTTGGTGGAAAGAACGGACTGGAACCGGTAGAAAAAACGATTATTGACCGTTGTGTGCGGTTAGTATATCAGGAATACCTTGCCGATCCAATACCGGAGAAGATGCCAATCCTGGAGGACTTATACAACCTTCTGAGAAAACAGGAAGAGCCGGAAGCACAGCGGCTGGCTACTTCATTAGAGATCTATGTTACAGGCTCTTTGAATGTATTTAACCATCAGACAAACGTGGATATCAATAACCGCATTGTATGCTTTGACATCAAGGAACTTGGTAAGCAGCTGAAAAAGATTGGGATGCTTGTCATTCAGGATCAGGTTTGGAACAGGGTAACGATGAACCGTTCTGCCCATAAGTCCACCAGATACTATGTGGATGAGTTCCATCTTCTTTTGAAGGAAGAGCAGACCGCAGCTTATAGTGTGGAGATATGGAAGCGATTCCGTAAATGGGGTGGTATTCCAACTGGCATCACCCAGAATATTAAGGATTTGCTGTCTTCCAGGGAAATTGAGAACATTTTTGAAAACTCAGACTTCATTTATATGCTCAACCAGGCTTCCGGAGACAGGCAGATTCTTGCAAAACAGCTGAATATCTCACCAACCCAGCTGTCCTATGTAACCAACAGTAATGAGGGGGAAGGACTTCTGTTCTATGGAAATGTCATTATCCCGTTCGTAGACAGATTTCCGAAGAATTCTCTCTATAAAATCATGACAACCCGCTTAGAGGAGACTTCCGAAGCAGGTTAAATCAAAGGAGAAAACAATGTTACGAGCAATTTCATATGTATTAACTTTTAGTGGCGGTGCTGTATTTGGCATCGCTTTTCTCTGTTTATTACAGGCAGGGAAAGGGTATCCAAAAAAGGAGGAGTAAGCATTGGCAGAACAGAGAATGAAAGTCAGGGATAAAAAAGTCCAAAAGATGACCAAGGATGGTCTGGTGGAAGAAAACCTGACAGATAAATCTTCTGTTTGTGTCAGTAACCGTGCCAGTGATGTACAGATGGGAATAAAACAGGGGGAAAAAGAAGAAAACCTTGTGGATAAGTCTCACCGCCAGTCTGAACGGAGTGGGAAAAATATTCGTCCCTCTGTGCAAAAATCCAGAGATGCACCGGAACTGATACGGGCAGAGAAGCAAAGTGAGGATCTTGGACAGAGTAGAAAACAGCAAAATAGAAAAAGAATCCGTGCTGAAGTCGGAAAAGAATCCAGACTTGCAGAAAAATCCGAAGCCGGACAGTCAGGGAGACTGAAAGAAAAACGTGCGGATCTATCAGAAAACAGAGGAGACAGCCGGAGAAATCAGACCGGTGGTAGCAAAAAGCCAAAACAAAAACAGCGTTTGAAGTTTGCTTATGAGGAAACTGGTGCTTCTGTGAAAAATGATAAAGATATGGAGAAATTGAACCAGATGGATACGGATGGAGTCAATTTCCGACATCAGAAACAGAAGGAAAAAGCCAAAAAGTTTTCTTATGAGGAAGCAAAAAAGAAGAAGGAAGCAAAGCAGCATTCCAAGAAGGCACAGGTCTATCAGGCAAATGATGGAGAAGCTCCTGGAAAGAAGAAATCCCGCTTGAAGTTTGGCGAAGGGGAATCTGTGAAAACAGAAAAAACTTCTGTTGTCAAGAAAGCAGGAAGTGCAGCTTCCGCAGCATTGCACCGTGAGATCAGCAAAAATGAAGACGATAATGCGGCGGTAGAAGGTGCCCATAAGTTAGAAGAAAGCGGCGAAGGTGTTTACCGGCTGGAACAGAGAAGTGCCAGACGCAGGAAACAGAGGGCATTCAGAAAAAGAAGCAGACTTGAAAGACAGGAAGAGAAACAGACACAGGCGGCAGCCCGTCAGGAACAGAAGAAACTGAAAAAACAGATTCAGAAGCAACAGATCAAACGGGATTATGCCAAAGCGAAGCGAAGTGAACAGACAGTAGGAACAGCTACAAAAGGTACGATTGATTATATCAAGAAGATTGGCGGCAAAGTCACCAACTTTTTTAAAGAAAACCGGAAGGTGTATATCAGTGTAGCAGTTCTGATCGGATTGATGTTTCTGATCATAACGAATGTCACGTCATGCTCTGCAGTGTTTTTACAAAATGTGATCACTTACACCGGAACCAGTTATCTGTCATCGGATCAGGCAATCCGGGAAGCGGAACTGTATTACACACAGCTGGAAGCTAATCTGCAGGAGCGGATCAACAATATGGAATCTGAAGAACCAGGACATGAGGAATACCGATATAACATCGGACCTATTGAGCATGATCCGTTTATCCTGATTAGTTATCTGTCTGCAAAGTATGAAGAATTTACTTTTGAACAGGTCAAGCCGGAGCTGGACGCCTTGTTTGCAGAGCAATATCATTTAACTACTGAAGCAGTCAATGAGACTGTAACGGAGACAGCAACAGTAAGAGTTGGAGAATCTTTGGGACAGGTTGTGACCAGTGGATATTGTAACTGTCCAATCTGTTGTGGTATTTGGAGCGGAGGACCGACTGCCAGTGGAGCATATCCAACTGCCAATCATACCTTAGCGGTAGATGCTTCCAATCCGTTTGTTCCAATGGGAACAAAGGTAGTTATGAATGGTGTCGAATATACCGTAGAAGATACCGGAGCTTTCGCAAGATACGGTGTACAATTTGATGTCTATTATGACAGTCATGCGGCAGCATCTGCACATGGACATCAGACCTGGGAATGTTATCTTGCAGATGATAACGGAAGCAATGAAGTCGAAGTGACCAGAATCAGAGATGTGGACACGCTGAATGTAACATTGACCAGTGGAAACCTGATGTCAATCTGTCAGGACAGGTTGGGATTTTTCCAGAAAGAACTGTTCAGTGCCTACAACGATACCAAAGGCAACCTGCAGATGTTTGCAACACCGGTTGATTTTAACTGGTATTCCAGTGTGACCAGCTATTATGGATATCGGATTCATCCAATATCAGGAGCAAATCAGTTACACAATGGTATGGATATCGGAGCACCGGAAGGGACAAAAGTAATGG
The DNA here is from genome assembly GCF_900104635.1 of Coprococcus phoceensis. Lineage (NCBI taxonomy): Bacteria > Bacillati > Bacillota > Clostridia > Lachnospirales > Lachnospiraceae > Coprococcus > Coprococcus phoceensis. Next base: position 2,470,793 of record NZ_FNWC01000007.1, on the reverse strand, counting down.
CAGGGCTGACCGGAACGGTTACAACTTCTGCTTATAACGACAGCTATGGCAATTATGTTGTAATCAAGGACAGTAAAGGCTATGAACTGCGGTATGCACATTTAAGCAGCCGGAGTGTATCTGCAGGTGCATCCGTCACGAAAGGTGATGAGATCGGTCTTGTAGGAAATACCGGAAATTCTACAGGAAGCCATCTTCACATTGAACTTTTGAAAAATGGAGAGCGGTTAAACCCGATCTTTTATCTGGAAACAGGAGAAGGGACAGGCTTTGGTGGTAATGAATATACCAGTGAAGCAGCGCAACGTTTACTGGAAGAGGCTGCAAAATATCTTGGAACACCGTATGTGTGGGGCGGATATTCCCCAAGTGGATTCGATTGTTCCGGATTTGTCAGCTACTGTCTGGTTCATTCCGGGGTAAGAAATACGGGAAGGCTGACTGCACAGGGACTGTACAACATTTGTACGCCAGTATCCCAGTCAGAAGCACAGCCAGGAGATCTGATCTTCTTTACCGGAACCTACGATGCAGGAGAACCAGTAACGCATATTGGAATCTATGTGGGCAATGGTCAGATGATCCATTGTGGGCATCCGGTTCAGTACACGTCCATCAACTCTCCATACTGGCAGAGCCATTTCTATGGATTCGGGCGATGGTAAGGAAAAGGGCGGTATAACAGCCGCCCGGAAAGGAGAAGAGATGAAAAGTCTTGAAAAAGCAACGGCAGATTATGAGAAAGCCAAGGAAAAAATGGAAGCATCTAAAGCCAGATATGAAGCAGATTTAAAGCGGTTCAAGGCTGCGGAGATTGCAAAAACAGAAGCAGAAAATCTGGAAATTGTAAGAATTATCCGTGCAATGGATATGAGTATTCCGGAATTGGAAGCTTTTAAAAAGAAAATGAAAAATGAGTTGCCCGGCAGGGTAGAAATACAGAAGGAGGAAATAAAAGCCGATGATGAATCTGGAAAAAATGAAACAGAAGAAGAGAACAAATACTAAAAGCAGGGTAAAAAAGAGTCTGCTTGCAGCAACGACATTTCTTTGCCTGACAACACCTTTGCTCCAGACACAGACTGCTTATGCAGCTGAGAATACCACGCCTGCAATCACGATTGAGAAACCGGATGGATGGAAACAGGGAGAAACAACCATTGCTGTTACGGTAGATGCCAGCCATATGCCGGAAGGTTTCTCAATAGCAAAGATTGAAGCAAAACCAGGAAAAGATGGAAGCTGGCAGGATGTAACTGGAAGCGGAAGTATCACGATCACAGGAAATCAGACAGTGTATGTGCGTGTGACAGATGGTGATGGAAAGGTGTATGAGCAGAATCGTTCTATTAAGTGTTATGACACGGAAAAGCCGACACTCTCTGCTTCCCTGACAGATGGTGTGCTGACGATTCAGGGGAATGATACAGTATCCGGGATTACTGCAGTAACAGTTAATGGCACCACTTATACAGATCTGAAGGATGGAATGCTGAGAGTGCAACTGACACAGAAAGATTTTACTACAAAACAGATTGAGATTACGGTAACAGACGGTGCCGGAAATACTTCTGAAAAGTATGTGTTGCAGAATCCTTATTATGAATGGGCAAAGAAGCAGGCAGAGAAACAGAAAACCTCCAGTGACAGCAATGGTGCAATGGCAACTACGACCAGTGCAGATGCAACGGGAACTGAAAAAACAACGACTTCTCCGCTTCCGCAGGATGCACAAGCTTCTGAGCCAACAGATGCAAAAGGAACTGTGGATGATCGGACAGTGACAGGTATTGAGGAACAGCTTAATAAAGAAGGCGAGACAGCAGATTCTGTTACTAAAACAGCTACGGAAGGCACAAAAGAGTTTTATACCATTTCAACTAAGAGTGGTAAGATTTTTTATCTGATCATCGACAATTCAAAATCTCAGGATAATGTGTATTTCCTTACAGAAGTCAGCGAGAAAGATCTGATGAACTTCACACTTTCTGATTCCGTGACACTTCCGGAAGTAGATACTGTTTATGCAGAACCAGAGAAACAGGCTGAAGAAGAAAAGCCGGAAACAACTGAGACAGCTGAGAAAGATAAGGTAGAGGATGAAATCCAGATGCCAGAAGATAAAAGTCCATTTGGAACGTATCTTCTGATTGCACTGGTTGCAGTAGGAGCTGCGGCAGGAGGATATTACTTCAAAGTCTATAAACCAAAGCATGAATATGATGACGAGGATGAGATGGAAGAGGATGAAGATGAATCCGAAGATTCAGAATCTGAAAAGCGGGAAGTAGACGATGCAGATGAGCAGGAAGAAAGTATAGAACCAGAAATCCTGAGAGACGAGGATTTTGATGATGCTGTGCTGGAAGATGAAGAAGAGGAGCAGGAGTAAATGAAATTAGTGATTGCAGAAAAGCCATCGGTTGCGATGGCACTGGCTTCCGTGATTGGAGCCATAACAAGAAAAGATGGCTACGTGGAAGGAAACGGTTATCTCGTTTCCTGGTGCGTAGGACATCTGGTTGGATTATGTGATGCATCAGAATACGATGAAAAATATAAAAAATGGAGATATGAAGATCTGCCGATTGTGCCGGAATGTTGGAAACACAGGGTATTGGAAGGCACGAAAAAGCAGTTTGGAATCTTGAAAAAACTGATGCGAGATTCCAAAGTAGATGAAGTAATCTGTGCTACAGATGCCGGGCGGGAAGGAGAACTAATCTTCCGTCTGGTGTATGAGCAGGCAGGATGCAAAAAGCCGATGAAGCGGCTCTGGATCTCTTCCATGGAGGAACAGGCAATTAAAGATGGATTTGCGTCATTAAAAGACGGTTCGTGTTATGACAGTCTCTATCAGTCAGCACTTTGCAGGGCAAAGGCAGACTGGCTGGTGGGAATCAATGCGAGCCGTCTTTTTTCCGTTCTGTATAACCAGAATCTGAAAGTTGGAAGAGTACAGACACCAACACTTGCCATGATCGTGGATCGAAATCAGAAGATCAAGGAATTTACCAAAGAAAAATATTATATGGCTCATATCAAGTTTGACTAGATGGATGCGGTCACAGAGCATTTTCAGAAAAAAGAAGATGCAGATAGAGTGGCTGCGGACTGTATGGAGCGTATGTGCGAAGTGGAAAAGGATGATGTGAAAGAAAAAACGGTCCGTCCTCCGAAGCTCTATGATTTGACCACTCTGCAGAGGGAAGCAAACAGAATGTTTGGTTATACCGCACAGCAGACATTGGATGCTGTGCAGGAGATGTATGAGCAGAAGCTTGTCACTTATCCGAGAACAGACAGCCAGTATCTGACAGATGAGATGGGAGAAAGTACAGAAACTCTGATTCAGATGTTATTTGGGAAAATGCCTTATGCTGAAGGTCTGGAATATCAACCGGACGTGAGTAAGGTATTAAATTCAAAGAAAGTATCCGATCACCATGCGATTATCCCAACCATGGAAGTAGCCAAAGCAGATATTGGTGAACTGAAAGAACGAAGCCGCAAGATTTTGTATTTGATCAGTGCCAGGGTTCTGACAGCAACTGCAGATCCTTATATTTATGAGAGTCATAAATGTCAGATTACCTGCAATTATCATACGTTTTATCTCAATGCAAAGAAAACAAAACAGGAAGGGTTCAAGACAATTGAGAAAAAACTGAAACAGTTCTTTGGAATCATTGCAGAAAAAGAAGAGCCGGAGTTGGATATCTGGGCAGGCAAGCATTATGGTCCCTGTGATTCTTTTGTATCGGAGCATTTTACACAGCCACCGAAACAGTACACAGAAGATACCCTGCTTTCTGCGATGGAACGTGCAGGGAATGAAGAGCTGACCGAAGATACAGAAAAGAAAGGACTTGGTACTCCTGCAACAAGGGCAGCAATCATTGAAAAACTGATTCAGTCTGGCTTTGTGAAAAGGGAAAAGAAAAATCTGGTGCCGACAGATGATGGAAATGTGCTGATTACGGTTCTACCGGATGAGATTAAATCTCCGAAGATGACCGCAGAGTGGGAAATGGCATTGAATCATATTGCCCAGAATACAGAGACAGCAGATGAATTCCTAAATGGGATTACAGAGCTGATGCAGGAACTGGTTGCCAGGTATCAGGGGATTTCAGAAGAGAAGAAAAATCAGTTTCAGGGAAAGGCAAAAGGAGAAGTCATTGGCAAATGTCCCCGCTGTGGAGCAGATGTCAGGGAAGGAAAAGTAAATTTTTACTGTTCTGACCGGAACTGTGCTTTTACCTTATGGAAAAATGATAAATTTCTTGCAAGCCAGGGGAAAAAGATGGATAAGGTGGCAGCAAAGAAGTTCCTGTCTAAAGGAAAAATCCATTATAAGGATCTGGTATCAAGAAAAACAGGGAGACAGTATGAAGCAACTGTGGAGATGGTCGATCCCGGAGAGGGAAATGTGCAGTTCAATCTGAGTTTCCCGCAACGATAAGCAGTGTATTGCAGGCAGTCTAAGGACTGTCTGTTTTAATACAAATATTATGAAAGAGAGGACCTTAGCATGAAGAAAAAAGGTAATTTTAGAAAAGTAGTATCTGGCTTGCTGGCAGGCATGACAATGCTTAGTACAGTGTTATCTCCGATGACTGCATATGCAGCGGAGATCCAGCCAGAGGAAAAACCTCCACTTTATGAGGAAGTGAAAGACCTTCTGGATGAAGATGAGGTGGTGACTGCCAAAGATTATGAAATCGAAACAGGCAGTGTATTTGATGTGAAATCAGACTACACAGGACTGGAAATCAAGGATGATAACAAGGTCAAAGTCACATTTGAGGAAGCAAAGAACGACAAGGATGAGGATTTTACGACAGATCATGCGGACACTTACAAAGCGGTCTATTATGTGGAACCGGTAAATCAGGAGCATCCGAAGTACCAGGTCAGCCGAAAACTGATTGTGCGTGAGAAAGAAACAGAAGTACAGACAAAGGTGGCAGGGAGTGAAGCAGTGACCGAATCCGAAACAGCTGGCAGTGAACAGCAGACAGAAGAAGCGGAGGATTCAGAAGCAGAATCGGAGATTACCGATATTGACGCTGATGAATTTGATGATTTGGTAGAGCAGGCACAGAACCAGGATACCTATGATGAAGAATCAGGGTTAGAGCTTCATGATGTTTTGGAACAGGCAGGAGACGAAGGTGTGGATCTTGATTCTATGGAAGAAGGAGAGATTGCAACATTTGAAGCAGTTTCGGCTTATTCAGAAAGAAGTACACAGCAGGTAACAATCGAAAAAGGACCTCTGTATAGATATGCAGATTATAATCTTGGAACCTATCTGACAGAGCCGTACTATATCAGCTACGGAAGTGTCAGAGCAACTGCGTATTGTGTACAGCCAGCAAAGCCAGGACCTGGATCCGGAAATTATACAATCACAAAGATTGGAGACAATCAGGCGTTAGCGAAAGTGTGTTATTACGGTACAGATGCCGCAGGAAGTGAAAGCTTTTTTGCGAATAAATACACGGATTTTTCAGAAGGAAAAAGATTCATCATCATTCATATGGCTGCATCATATGCCAACGGAAGTAGTGATGCATTTTACGGAACAAATGATACAGGAGAGACTTTGGCAAAAGAACTCTATAATTATTGTGTGAATAAGCCGGAAATACCAGATGTAGCGATGTCATTTTCCAAACCGAATGTAAAAGCTTATGTAGATGGTAATGTTCAGAGAACGGAGAATATCAAGTTCAACGCATCTTCCCAGCAGAAAATCACAATGGACTTACCAAAGGGAGTAAAGCTCCATAATGTATCTACTGGAAATGTAAGTGCGGCAGGTGCAAGCGTAACAATTGGAGGAGGAACCACGTTTTATCTCTCAGCTCCTCTGACACAGACAAGAGATGTAAGTGATACTTTTTCTGCAAAAATGAAGGGAAGTATTACAAAAGATTATTCCGCATATAAACTGACTACGAATGCAAGTGTTCAGGATCTGGCATTTGTATTTGGAGAAGGTGTTGCTGATGAGAAATATGTAAGCTTAAAGGTGTCCTGGATTGAACAGGCTACGATCGAAATCGTAAAGAAAGACGATACAGCGGACGTCAATCTTGCAGGTGCAGTATTCGGTGTATACAGCGATGAGGCTTGCACAAAGCTGATTACTCAGATGCCGGCAACAGATAAGAATGGAAAATCCTCTGTTACGATCATCAAGACACAGGATACCGTTTATCTGAAAGAGATCACAGCACCACAGGGATATGTAGTAAATGCAACGGCTACGAATGTAAAACTGGTAGCAAGTAAGACCTCAGCTGTAACCGTGGAAAATAAAGAACAGCTGGCAGAGCTTACCATTTACAAAGAAGGACAGGTTCTGACAGGAGCAGAGGTCAGTGAAAATGGAACAGTATTTCAGTATGAAAACCGCAGACAGAAAAATGCAGTATATAACGTGTATGCCGGGGCAGATATCGTAACAGCTTATGGCACAAAAGTGTACAGCAAAGGTGAACTTGTAAAAGAAAACCTGACAACAGGTGAGAATGGTTCTGTCACACTGAAAAACCTGCATCTTGGAAGCTATGTGGTGAAAGAAGCAAAAGCACCGGACAATTTCTATAACGGCAGCGAAGAAAAGCCAGTGACTCTGACTTATGCCGGACAGAATAAAGAAGTTGTATTTGCAGATGTGACTTTTACCAACGAAAGACAGAAAGCAGATGTTTCCGTAGTAAAACAGGATAAAGACACCAAGAAACCACTGAAAGGCGGTATTTTTGCTCTGTATGCATCCGATGATATCAGAAATGCAGACGGAAGCGTTGTTGTGAAAAAAGGAACGCTGATTGAGAAAGTAACTACTGGCGCAGACGGAACTGCAAAATTCACAGTAGACCTGCCAATCGGATATTCCTATTCTGTAAAAGAAAATCAGGCACCGGAAGGCTATGTAAGAAATACAGAAGATGTGTATACGTTCAAGTTTTCTTACACCAATGATAAAGAAGCAACCGTATCTTTTGCCCATACCTTCAGCAATGACCGTGTGACAGCAAAGATTAATCTTTATAAAGTGGATAAAGAGACAGGAAAAGCAGTACCGCAGGGAGATGCGACACTGAAAGGTGCAGTTTATGGACTGTATGCCCGTGAAGATATCGTGCACCCGGATGGAGCAACGGGAACTATTTATAAAGCAGGAGAGCAGGTAGCTTCTCTTACAATAGATGACAAAGGACAGGCTTCTGTAAATGGCTTATATCTTGGCAAATATTATGTCAAAGAGATTACTCCGCCGACCGGATACCTGGCAGATGCAGAAGAGCATGATCTTACGTGCAGTTATGAAGGAGATATGACAGCAGAAGTAAAAAGAGAGTGCACTTCCAGTGAGCAGGTCATCAAGCAGCCATTCCAGATCATCAAAGCAGCCAACAATGGGAAGACAGATGCAGATCTGTTATCCGGAGCTGGATTTACAGTTTATCTGAAATCTTCCCTTACAAAGAAAGCAGATGGAAGCTATGATTTTGATTCTGCCAAACCAGTAGTGAGTGGAGAAAATGGAGCAACGGAGATTTTCACAGATGAAAAAGGATATGCCTGCAGTATTCCATTACCATTTGGAAGCTATATCGTGCGTGAAACTACAACACCGCACAATTACAAGCCGGTCGATGATTTTGAAGTGAATATCACAGAGCATCATCCAAATGAGCCGCAGATCTGGCGAGTGCTTCTGGATGAAGAGTTTAAGGCAAAACTGAAAATCGTGAAAAAAGACGATGAAACAAAGAAATCCGTATTGATTGCCGGAACAGAATTTAAGGTATATGACCTGGACAACAAAAAGTATGTGGAACAGGTAACAACGTATCCTGTGACAACTACTCATAAGTCCTATTTTACGGACAGTCAGGGATATCTGATCATGCCGAAGAATCTAAAGATCGGACATTACCGGATTGAGGAAGTCAATGCACCGGAAGGGTACACAATCAACAAGAACTATGTAGAGATTGCAGTGGATGCAAACACAGCATACCAGATGGATTCTGAGAGCGGAGATGCCATTATTACGGTAGATTACGAGAACCATCCGGTAAAAGGAAAGTTGATGATCTATAAAAAAGGTGAGATGCTGACCGGATACAAGAAGGATTTTGTTTATGAAGAAAGATACCTGAAGGGTGCATCATTTAATGTCTATGCAGCTGAAAATATCTATACACCGGATTATCAGAAAGATGAAAACGGAAACAGACAGCTGATCTATGCAAAAGATGCACTGGTAACAACGGTAACGACTGGAGAAGACGGAAAAGCAGTTGCTGATAACCTGCCACTTGGTTCTTACTATGTAGTAGAAAAGACTGCACCGGAAGGATTTGTCCTGAACCATGACAGATCAGATGTCGCATTTGTCTATGCAGATCAGGATACACCTGTGATCGAACAGGAAGTGACTGTTGGCGATGACCGACAGAAAGTTGCAATCCAGGTAGAAAAACAGGATGCAGAGAATGGTGCAACCGTAGCAGGGGCTGTCTTTGGTATCTATAACAAAGAGGATATCAAGGCAGATGGAAAAGTGATTGTGAAAGCAGATACACTCTTACAGAAAATGACTTCTGATAATGATGGTCTTGCAGCATGTACGCTGGATCTGCCACTTGGACAGTATTATGTGAAAGAGTTAAAAGCACCGGTGGGATTTGTATCCTCTGATGAAATTCTGAATCTGGATGCTTCTTACCAGGGACAGGATGTGAAGACAGTAAAACTGAAAACAGTGAAAAAGAACCAGCCGACAACAGTAGAAATCACGAAATCTGATGTAACAACAGGTGTGGAACTGGATGGGGCAAAACTCACCGTTCTTGATAAAGAAGGAAATGTTGTGGATCAGTGGACTTCTGTAAAAGATCAGCCACATGTGATCAAACGACTGACAGTTGGTGAGGAATACACCATTCGTGAGGAAATGGCACCTTATGGTTATCTGAAAGCAACGGATGTGAAGTTCACGCTGGAAGATACCGCAGAGATTCAGAAAGTAGAGATGAAAGATGAAGTTCCGACAGGACTTCTGATCATCAACAAAAATGGAGAGTTTTTGGATAAAGTGACACTTCTGGACAATGTAAAAGGTACTGTGGAGCATCTCTTTGAATATGTAACCGGAAGTCTTACAGATGTAACTTTCGATGTATTTGCTGCGGAAGATATCAAAGCGGCAGATGGTGTCAGTGAAGATTATTTCAAAGCAGATGAAAAAGTAGGAACCATTACTACGGATTCCAATGGTATTGCACAGATGGGAGATCTACCGGCTGGCAAGTACTATGTGAAGGAAGTAAAAACAGCCCATGGTTATGTGCTGGATAAAGAGCCGAGATATGTTGACCTTTCCTACCGTGATCAGGACACACCAGTCATTACTTATGATGAGAAATGGCAGAATGCCCGTCAGAAAGTAAAGGTTACGGTTCTGAAGAAAGAAAAAGATACAGAGCGTGTCCTTGCAGGTGGCGTCTTCGGTCTTTATACCAGTGAAGATATCAAAAATGCAAAGGGCGAGGTACTTCTTGAGAAAGACAGTCTGATCGAGCAGCGAGTAACAGATGAAAAAGGACAGATCACTTTTACGGCAGATCTTCCGGTGGACGGAAAATACTATGTGAAAGAAATCTTTGCGCCGGACGGATTTGTTACAACAGAAGAAGTACAGGAATTTACCTTTGAATATGCCGGAGAAGATCAGGCAGAAGTAAGCTACGACTTTACTTTTGAAAATCAGCCAACCACAGTGGAGCTGTCCAAAACAGACCTGACAACAGGTAAAGAACTTCCAGGTGCACACCTGAAAGTAACGGATTCAGATGGCAATACAGTAGATGAATGGACTTCTACGGAAGAATCCCATGTGATCAAAGAACTGGTTGTTGGTAAGGAATACACCATGACAGAGACAAAACCGGCTGATGGATATGTCACTGCAGAAAGTATTACCTTTACAGTAGAGAATACAGCAGAAATTCAGAAAGTAGAGATGAAAGATGATGTGACAAAAGTAGAGATCAGTAAGACTGATATCACAGGAGAAACTGAGATTCCAGGTGCGAAACTGACGATTCTCGATAAGGATGATCAGGTAGTAGAGAGCTGGACTTCTACAGAGGAAGCACACTATATCGAAAAACTTCCAATCGGTAAATATACCTTACGTGAAGAGCAGGCACCGAAAGGATATCTTCTGACAGCCGATGTGACATTTGAGGTGAAAGATACCGGAGAAATCCAGAAAGTGGCTATGAAAGATGATACTGCCAAGGGAAAAGTGATTCTCAATAAGACAGATAAATCATCAGGAGAACCGCTGAAAGGGGTAGAATTTGAACTCCGTGACAGCAAAGGAAAGGTTCTGGAAACCTTAAAGACAGACGCTGCCGGTCATGCAGAAAGTAAGCTGTATGAGATTGCCACATTTAAGAACGGCAAATATGATACAGCAATCAAGTATTATCTGGTGGAAACAAAAACACTGGATGGATACACACTGGATCAGACCAAGCATGAAGTGACATTTGCTTATGCGAATGACAGTACGCCGGTCGTGGAAGTCACTTTCAATCTGACAAATGAGAAACCGGAAGTTCCAGAAACACCGAACACACCGGATACACCACAGTCCCATGAAGAGACAAAAGTATCAAATGCACCAAAAACAGGTGACAGCACGAATATTTGGCTGCCGATTCTGCTTCTGGTAATCTCCACAGGAGGTATGGCAGGACTTTATATCTGCAGAAAAAGGAAAAACAAATAAGGAAATCAACGGTTATGATTGGGAGCTTCTATGTGAGGCTCCCTTTTTCATACAAAAAAATCACAGAAAGGAACAGAAAACTATGATGAAAGCAATGGAAAAAAGACAGGAAGCACGAAAAAACCAGGAGAAAACTTTAAAGAGAATGATGGCTTATCAGAAGAAAGCCGAGCAGATGGTCAGCAGAAAAAGAATGAACCATCACATGATCAGAAAGGGGTAAAAGCGTATGATGAACAGAAAAGAATTTTATGAATATGTCAAAGACAATGTAAAGGAGTATCTGCCAGAGTCTTATAAGGACGCAGAAATTAAACTGCAGGAAGTAGAAAAAAACAACGGGTTGAAGTTGACAGGTATTACGATTCCAAACGGAGATCAGAGAATCGTACCGACAGTCTATCTGGATTCCCTCTACCAGGAATATATCCATGGAAAAGATGTAGACTCTTGTGTTGGGGATGTGGCTGATATGCGTATTGAGGCACAGGGAAAAGCGGAATTTCTTGATATGGGAGTTCCAGATATTTTGGATTATGAAAAGATGAAAAATAAGTTACAGGTAAGAATTTGTGACAAAGAATGGAATACCGATCGTCTGGCAGATAAAGTAGTCACAGAACACGGAGATTTTGCAGCTTATTATGCAGTAAATCTGGAGGAAAATGGAGAAGGGATCAGCAGTATTCCGGTAACTGTTTCTCTGATGAACGAGTGGGGAGTATCTGCCGAACAGATTCAAGCGGATGCGATGGTGGCAGACCGAAAACGTGGTGTCACACTTATGGATATGAATGAGATTATCAAATCTATGATTTTTGGTGAAGAACCAGAAAACCTGCTGAATGAAAAAATGGATATGGAAGCCATGGAAAACCCAATGTTCTGTCTGACAAACAAAGCTAAGATGAATGGAGCTTCCCTGTTACTGCAGGAAGATATTCGTAAACAGATTGGGGAATGCCTGGGAAGTGATTTCTTTGTTATTCCATCTTCCGTTCATGAAGTGATGATTCTCCCTGATAACGGAATTTTTCAGGTTCCAGAATTAAATGCGATGGTACAGGAAGTCAATGAGACAAAGGTGGAGAGACAGGAGCAGCTTTCCGATAAAGTTCAGTTTTGTGATGGGAAAACGGCAGTTATGGAAAATGCTGAGCGCAGGGAAGCTCGTTTGGAGAAAGAAAAGGCAGCCGAGAAAGCGGAAGTAAAAGGTGGAATCCATGGAAGAATGGAGAAAGCTAAGGCAGAAATCAAGGCAAAAGAGGCAGACAAAGTGCCAAAGAATAAGTCAAAAAATCTTGCCGCAGCATTATAAAGAGAAACAACGATGATTTTAAGGGGACTGTGCTAAGCAGTCCCTGATTTTATGAAAAGGAGTAGCACATGGCAAATAAATTATATGCAATGGAACAGCTGACGGAAGAGGTGGCAAAAGATGTAGCTGCCAGTCCGCAGGAATGGATGCGGTTCCTAAACACGGCATCCAGACTGTACAAATACACTTTTCCAGAACAGCTTTTAATTTATGCACAGCGACCGGAAGCAACTGCCGTAGCATCCATGGAAATCTGGAATCAGAAGATGTACCGCTGGATCAAAAAGGGATCTAAGGGGATTGCCTTGATTGACAATACTTCCGGACCGAAAACGAAACTTCGGTATGTATTTGATGTGCAGGACACTTATAAAGTGCGGAATCTTGGAAAGGATCCTCAGTTATGGAATCTTCCGGTGGAAGGAGAACAGCTGGTGGCAGATTATCTGCAGGAGCAGTTATCACTGGAAGATACAGAAGGAGGACTTGCTGAAAGTCTGTATCAGGCAGCGAAGGAGAGTATGCAAGAATGGCTTCCAGATGCATTGGAAGAACTGAGACTGGACGTAACAGGGACATTTCTGGAAGAACTGGACGAACAGAATCAGGAAGTCGAATTTCGGGAACTGATGACCAATAGTGTCTGGTATGTATTACTAAACCGGTGTGGACTGGATGCACAGGAATATCTGGATGCAGAGGATTTTCGGCATATTACGGACTTTAATCAGCTGATAGTATTAGGACATCTGGGAAGTGCAGTCAATGAGATCAGCAGACCAGTCCTGATGCAGATTGGACGATATGTGCTGAATAATCTGGAAAATGACCTGAAAACGGTTGCAAAAGAAAAAGAAGTAGTCTATAATAAATTTAACGCATTAATGCGTGAAAGTAATACAGATAACACAGAAGATAGAGAAGAAAAAAAGGAGGAAACAGACTATGAGAGAGATCAGTTACAGCCAGAACGGAGAGTATCAGATTCCAGATATCAGCCTGGAAGAGACGAGAGGAACCATCGGCAAGTACGGAATGATGCGGAAAGAGTATCTGAGAAATCACAAGGTAGCCAGGTTCAACATTCTGACACTGCAGAACCGTCTGGACAGTCATCTGATGGAGATCGACAGCCAGGCAAGACAGAGAGTAGACGACCTGATGAACGAACTTCTGGAGAAAGATCCGGCACCGGACAAAATGGCAGACGGGATGGCATGGACCAGACACATGAACCAGATCAAGGCACAGGCAGAGGAGCTGGTGATTCAGGAGATTATTTACAGTTAAGCCTGTTCCCAACAGAAGAGGAACAGTTAGGAGAAATAAGGAAAGCGGCAGCTGCATTAGAACAGCCAGCCGCTTTTCTTATTTCGGATGAAGTGGTAGACGATATTCTCAGAACAGGAAGCGGACAGAAAAATACACTGTTTCACATTACTGCAAGATTGATCGAAGGTCTGGATAATGAAGAAAAGCAAAGCTTCCTGAAAGATGAATATGGTACTGGAGGAAAAGGATTTACCATAGATGGTCAGAAAATCAGTATCTGGTACGACAACGATGGTATTCGTATCCGGAGAGGTGACTCTGCAAGAAGAAACTTTGACCGTATCGTTACGTGGGAAGAAGCTGCTGACAGGATCCAGGATATGTATGAGGAGGGAAATTACGTTGATAATCTTATCTCCAATAATGCTATCGAGCAGGAACAGAAAGAAATGACAGATCTTCTGGCACTCCATTTCCGTGATACGAGCAGAAACAGAGAAGAGCAGTTGTCTTATTCTGACTGGCGGGACGTGGTGGGGGCGGCTTGGACAGAACCGGAGGAAGCAGCTGCGACAGCCTATCGTTTTGAATGGCTTCAGGAAGATATGGAAAAGAATCCAGAAGATTATCATCGCTGGGAAATACAGCACAATCCAGTGTATTTTCAGCGCTTTCGTGACCTCCAGAGAGATTTTTCCTGGGTGGATCAGCAATTCAAGGTAGAGCGGCCGGCGCTATCCTTTATCACACAGGATGAAATAGATGCAGTGTTAAGAAGAGGCGGCATTACTGCCGGAGGACGTAACCGGATTTATGAATATTTCATGGAGCACCATGATATGAAAGATGCAGCTGAATTCCTGAAAAATGAGTATGGAACAGGTGGTTCTTCACCCGGAATACCAGGAGCAGATGCTTCCGACGCATCCCATGATGCAAAAGGATTAAAACTTGCAAAAGGGAAAATTGGCAGTCCAGAGGTAGAAGTTTTATTAAAGTGGAACAAAGTTGCAGAACGTGTTCGTCAGTTAATCCGCACAGATGATTATTTGTCACCGGAAGAAATGGAAAAGTACGAAGAGCGTCAGGAAGCACAAAGATTGGCAGATTTGGAAGCGGCACAGCAGATGTTAGGAGAACAGCTGGAGCAGGATGCTTTGACCGCTGAAGATATAATGGATTTGCAATTAGTTGATTCAGAATATATGTCCGGTACCAGAACAACAATCCATGATTTTGATTGCAAAGTTAAGGGAGAAGAGAATCGACTTCAATACACATTAGAATATCATGATGATGGAGAAGGTTTCACGATTCATACGGAAAAAGATGATATTTGGAATCGAATGTCAACACAAGAATTGGAACGTCTGGATGTAAAACTCGGACAAGAAGTACTTTATTATCATTATCACAACAAAACTGTAAATGCGGATACCTTAGATGAATTACGTGAAATCAGGGAAGAAATTATGGAGGAAGAGTCCTCGTATTTTACTGCTATTTCTCAACGTGTGTGGACAGATTATGATAAAAAAGAAAAAGAATTATCTGGAGAAGTTGAGGTATCGGAAGAAAAAGAATCTTTGGAAGAGATTAACGGAATAGCAGAACCGATTCCAGCAACGAACTTCCGTATCACAGATGATGAACTTGGACAGGGAACACCGAAGGAGAAATTCCGAGCAAATATCATGGCTATCCAGTTGTTAAAGAAATGTGAGGATGAGAACCGCAATGCAACACCGGAAGAACAGGAAATCTTATCCAGGTACGTTGGCTGGGGAGGTCTTGCAGATGCATTTGATGAGACAAAAGCTGCATGGGAGACAGAATATTTGGAATTAAAGACGGTTCTTACACCAGAGGAATATGCTGCAGCCAGAGCTTCCACCTTAAATGCTCATTATACACAGCCGATTGTGATTGAAAGTATGTATCAGGTGTTGGAGAATCTGGGATTTACAAAAGGAAATATCCTGGAGCCGTCTATGGGAGTCGGGAACTTCTTTGGAATGCTTCCAGAGAATCTAAATCAGTCCAAACTTTATGGTGTGGAACTGGACAGTATCAGCGGTAGAATTGCAAAGCTGCTCTATACAGATGCCAATATTCAGATCAAAGGTTTTGAGAAGACAGATTATCCTAATGATTTTTTTGATGTGGCGATTGGAAATGTGCCATTTGGTGCATACAAGGTCAATGACCGTCAGTATGATCGCTACAATTTCATGATCCATGATTACTTTCTCGCCAAGACTATAGATCAGTTACGTCCAGGTGGTGTGGCGGCACTGATCACAACAAAGGGAACTATGGATAAGGCGTCACCGGAAGTCCGGAAATATCTGGCAGAGCGGGCAGATCTGTTGGGAGCAATCCGACTGCCGAACACAGCTTTTAAGGCAAATGCGGGAACAGAAGTCAGTGCTGATATCTTGTTTTTCCAAAAGAGGGAAAGCCTTACGAAAGAAATGCCGGAATGGATAAATCTGGATAGTGATGTCAATGGCATTACAGTCAATCAGTATTTTGTTCAGCATCCGGAAATGATTCTGGGTGAGATGAAAGAAGTGTCCGGTCCGTATGGTATGGAAACAACCTGTGCTCCAATGGAAGGAGCTGATCTGGAATTACAGTTACAAGAAGCTGTAAAACACATCAAGGGAAGTATGGCACCGGCAGTAGATGTGGAGACAGAACTGGATGAGATGCCAGAGAGTATTCCAGCAGATCCAAATGTGCGAAATTACAGTTATACGGTGGTAGATGATCAGGTATATTACCGTGTCAACTCTTTGATGAATCAGGTGAAGATGCCTGCCGCTACTGCAGAACGTGTAAAAGGGATGGTTGCAATCCGTGATACTGTCCGAGAGCTGATCGCTATGCAGATGGAGGAAAACGTCACAGATGAAGAAATCCAGAAACAGCAGGAAAAACTGAATCAGGTATATGATACCTACACGGCAAAGTATGGAGTCATTGGAAGTAATGCCAACAAACGGGCGTTTTCTGATGACTCTTCTTATTGTCTGCTGTGTTCTCTGGAAGACTTGAATGAAGATGGAACATTGAAGCGGAAAGCGGACATGTTCACCAAACGAACCATAAAAAAGGCGGTAGCTGTGACAAGTGTGGAGACTGCCACAGAAGCACTGGCATTGTCTCTTAACGAAAGGGCGAAGGTAGACCTCCCTTATATGGTACAGCTGACCGGAAAGACCGAAGAGAAAATTACAGAAGAGCTGGTTGGAGTTATCTTCAAAAATCCACTGACAGACCAGTGGGAAAGCGGAGATGAATATCTCTCCGGAAATGTTAGGGATAAATTAAATACTGCGAGAACTTTTGCAGAGAATCATCCGGAATTCACATCGAATGTGCGTGCACTAGAGGCAGTTCAGCCGAGAGATCTGGAAGCATCGGAGATTGAAGTGCGTATTGGAGCTACCTGGATTGAACCTTCGGATTATCAGGATTTTATGCAAGAAACATTGCATACACCATGGTATTTGCTTCAGAAAGAAATACAGGTGAAATTCTCTGAGGTAAATGGTGAGTGGAGGATTACAGGAAAGAATGCCGACAGTCCCAAAAATGCGTTTGCCTATGCAACGTATGGAACTGAGAGAGCAAATGCCTATAAGATTCTGGAAGATACCCTGAACCTGAAAGATGTACGCATCTATGATAAGAGTGTCAATGAAAATGGTGATGAGATCCGTGTCCTCAATAAGAAAGAAACCATGCTGGCATCACAGAAGCAGGATGCCATGAAAGCAGCATTTAAAGACTGGATTTTTAAAGATCAGCAGAGGCGTGAACGACTGGTAAAGGTGTACAATGAACGATTTAACAGCATCCGTCCCCGTGAATACGATGGCAGTCATTTAACTTTCCCAGGAATGAACCCGGAAATTGAACTTCGCCCACATCAGAAAAACGCTGTCGCACACCAGCTTTATGGTGATAATGTGCTTCTGGCACACGTAGTAGGAGCTGGGAAGACCTACGAAATGGTAGCGGCGGCAATGGAGAGTAAACGCCTGGGATTATCTCAGAAAAACCTCTTTGTCGTTCCAAACCATTTGACAGAGCAGTGGGGAGCTGAGTTCCTGCAGTTATATCCGGGTGCCAATATCCTGGTGGCAACGAAGAAAGATTTTGAACCGGCAAATCGAAAGAAGTTCTGTGCCAGAATCGCTATGGGAAATTATGATGCTATTATCATTGGACATTCCCAGTTTGAGCGTATTCCAATCTCTGATGAACGTCAGGAAGCCATGTTGCGGAAGCAGATTGATGATCTGGAAATGGCAATTCAGAGTGCAAGGTATGAACAGGATGGCGGGCGTTATACCGTCAAACAGATTGAAAAGACCAGAAAGACACTGCAGACAAGGCTGGAAAAACTGAATCAGAAAGAGAAAAAAGATCAGGTAGTTACGTTTGAAGAACTGGGAGTGGATCACTTGTATGTAGATGAAGCACACAGCTATAAAAATGCGTTTCTTTATACAAAAATGAGAAATGTAGCCGGGATTGCACAGAACGAAGCACAGAAGTCGGCAGATATGTTCAATAAATGTCAGTATCTGGATGAGATTACCGGAGGAAAAGGCATTACCTTTGCTACGGGCACACCGATCAGCAACAGCATGACGGAATTATATGTTATGCAGCGGTATCTGCAGAACAGCAAATTACAAAATATGGGACTTGGATTGTTTGATTCGTGGGCCTCTACTTTTGGAGAAGTTGTAACGAGTATCGAGCTTGCACCCGAAGGAACAGGATATCGTGCAAAGTCCAGATTTGCACGGTTTTTTAATATTCCGGAACTGATGAATATGTTCAAGGAGATTGCAGATATCAAGACTTCCGATCAATTAAAGCTTCCAGTGCCGGAAGCGGAATATGAAACAGTGGTGCTGAAACCAACGGAACAGCAGAAAGAAATCGTAGAAAGCCTTGGAGAACGTGCAGAAGTTGTCAGAAACGGAGGGGTAGATGCCTCGGTCGATAATATGCTGAAAATTACCAATGACGGAAGGAAGTTAGCACTGGATCAGCGTTTAGTGAACGAATTGTTGCCGGATAATCCGGAAAGCAAAATAGCAGTCTGTGCAGAGAAAAGCTATAAAATCTGGAAAGATACAGCAGCACAGAAATCAGCACAGTTGATTTTCTGTGATTTGAGCACACCAAAAGGTGATGGCAGTTTCAATGTTTATGATGACTTGAAGCAAAAACTGATGGAGAAAGGTGTACCGGAAAAAGAGATTGCTTTTATTCATGATGCAAATACAGAAGCAAAAAAGACGGAGCTGTTTGGAAAAGTGAAATCCGGGCAGGTTCGTTTTTTGATTGGCTCAACAGCAAAAATGGGTGCGGGAACCAATGTGCGTGCGACTTGTTGTCGTACAAACTCTAATGTGGGATAAATCCTGTATTAGAACTAAAATCGACGGCTGAATCTATTCAGCTAACTGATATTCCGAGGAGTGGAATGATGGGGTAACGCCCTGAAACGCTCCCCTTGATACTACGACGTGCAAAGGCGGTGTAAAACGCTGTATGTGCGAAGCTCGTTGAAGTCGGCAGAGAGGCACCGAAACATTAAGTTGTCGAAAGCTGTCCAGAGGTGGATGGTGTGTCCTATATGCCGGAGGTCTATAAACTGCCTATGGTGAGGATAGCTGGTAAAACAGCAGACGAACAGCCGAGTGTACGAGTCTAAAGCGTGATATGGCAGAAATGTCATAACCGTAAATCTACGGGGTATGTGAGGTAAAGTAAAAATGGACGTTATGAAATACCTTACAGTGTTACAGGCACTGGCAAGCATACAGGCTTATAGGCTACACCTAAGGGCGGCATGAACAGATAGGAATATCGGAACAAGGGAAGGTCAGAACACGGAGTGTTTACACGCAATGAAGTGTTAGCAGGGAAAGCGATTGACATTAGTATAACCTGCTTTTATCTGACTGAAAGTGGAGCCACAGTACCAATGAAGCGGTGATAATAAGCCGTGGAGGGATAGGCTCCAGTCAATCAGTAAGAATCGAAATTTAATTCGTAATGAATCAAAGGTTCGAGTAAGACTAAGAAAGGCGGACAGCCGACTTTGGCAGTGCCGAAGAAAGTGCTGAAACGTCAGACTCTAAGAAACATTGAGTATTATGGATTGCAGGAGATATTTGACGAACTATACCAGAAAAGTTTAGAAAACAGGAAATTTAGAAACCTGATGGAATTGATTTTGATGGAAGAAAATATCAAACTCGCCTATCGAAACATGAAAAAAAATGATGGAAGTACCACGCCGGGGGTTGACGGAAAAACGATAGAGCATTTAGCAAAAATGACTGAAAAAGAGGTCATCGAACTTGTCCGTAACAAACTGGAATGGTACACGCCGAAAGCCATCAGACGAGTGGAGATTGACAAAGGTAATGGAAAGAAAAGGCCACTTGGGATTGCCTCGATTGAAGACAGGCTGATACAGCAATGTATTCTGCAAGTGTTAGAGCCGATATGTGAAGCAAAATTTCACGATAGAAGCAATGGATTCCGCCCAAATAGAGGTGTGGAAAATGCACTTGCACAGGCAGAGAAACTTATACAGAGCAACAAACTGTATATCGTGGTGGATATTGACATTAAAGGATTTTTCGATAATGTCAGCCACGGAAAACTATTAAAACAGTTGTGGACGATAGGAATACAGGATAAAAAGCTCATTAGTATTATTTCAGCCATGTTAAAAGGAGAAATTGCAGAAATCGGTTTTCCAGAGAAAGGCACAGCTCAAGGGTCGATTATCTCACCATTGTTATCGAATGTGGTGTTGAATGAACTTGACTGGTGGATTGCCAGCCAGTGGGAATTTATGCCTACAAGACACGTCTATAAAGAAGCAATAAAGGCGAATGGAACTCAATCGAAATCAAAGAAGTACAGGGCTTTGCGGAACAGCACATTAAAAGAGTGCTTCATCGTAAGGTACGCTGATGATTTTAAAATCTTTTGCAGGAAACACAAAGATGCGGTTGTAATGTTTGAAGCCACAAAACAATGGCTCAAAACAAGGCTAGGACTGGATATTAGTCCAGAAAAATCAAAAATTGTCAATCTAAAACACAGTTATTCGGAATTTTTAGGATTTAGGATAAAAGTGCATAAGAAAGGCAAGGACACAAAATGTAAACCGCCAGTCGATAAGTATGTAGTAAAATCACATATCTCAGAAAAGGCTTTGAAGAAAATAAAAACCAACGCAAAAGAGAGAATCATAGCAATACAGAAAACGAATGGAAGCAGAGCCGGTGAGTATGCAATTCGGGATTATAATAGCTTTGTCATGGGAATGCAGAATTATTACAGCATGGCAACGTGCGTAAATCCAGATATACAGACTTTAGCCTATGAAATCAAGACAAGCATAAAAATCAGATTAAATACAAGAGTGAAACGCAGAACTAACGAAGCATTAACACCATATCTTTCAGAAAGATATGGAAAAAGTAAAGAACTGCGATTTATAAACGGTGTGCCATTAGTCCCAATAGGATATGTGCAACATCGTGTTCCGCTCCACAAAAAGGCTGTAGTAAATAAATATACAGCTGAGGGAAGAAAAGAAATACACAAACAATTAGAAACTGTAGATATAGAGAGGGTGCATGAACTTATGAGAAACCCTATCAGTAATGAAACTGTAGAATTTAATGATAACTGCGTTTCGCTGTTTGTGGCACAAAGAGGAAAATGTGCAATTTGCAAGCTGCCTCTAACTTCGGAAAATATGCGGTGTGTCCGTAAAATACCAAAATCTTGTGGCGGTGATGATAAATATAATAATCTGATTATTGTGCATAAAGAGATGGAAAGGCTGATAAAAAGTCAGGACAACAAAGAAATCAAGCGTATTCTAAACAAATACAAACTGGAAAGTAATCAAAGACGGAAAGTAAATACCATAAGAAAAAATGCAGGATTAGAGGAAATAGACGTAAAAGCACTTGATAAGGAACTGTAAGTTACGATGTTAAAAAGTAGAAGTTACTGATGATGGAACGCCGGATGAGGGGAAACTCTCACGTCCGGTGTGAAGTGGGGGAAAATCTGGAGATAACATCAAAGGATTACCTATCACTATAGGACCGTCTGATTGCCCTGCATCATTTGGATATTGGCTGGAAACCGTCTGACTTGGAACAGAGGGAAGGACGTATTATCCGTCAGGGAAACCATAACAAAAAGGTTCATATCTTCCGGTATGTAACAGAATCCACTTTCGACAGTTATATGTGGCAGTTGATCGAGAACAAGCAGAAATTCATTTCCCAGATTATGACGAGCAAAGCACCGGTCAGAAGTTGTGAAGATGTGGACGAAGCGGCGCTCTCCTATGCAGAGGTCAAAGCACTTGCAACCGGAAATCCGGCAGTAAAAGAGAAGATGGCATTGGATGTGGACGTAGCAAAGTTGAAACTTTTAAAAGCCAATCACATGAATAACCAGTACCGTCTGGAAGATGATATTGCAAGAAATTTTCCGCAACAGATTGCAAAACTGACGGAGATCATTGACAGCTACAAGGCAGACATCGCTCATTTTTCTGAGCATAAAATCATAGATCCAGAGCAGTTTTCTATGGAAATCAGTGGCAAAGTATTCACAGAAAAGAAAGAAGCAGGTGCGGCACTTCTGGCGGTCTGCAAAGACATTAAGTCTGTAGATGCAGCTATGGACATTGGAAGCTATCAGGGATTCAACATGAGAATCCAATTCGACAGCTGGAGCAAAGAGTTTATCCTGTCTGTAAAGCATGAATCGGTAGCTAAAGTTCGGTTGGGGGCAGATGCCCTGGGAAATATCACTCGTATCAATAATCTTTTGGAAAGCTATCCGGAGAAACTGGCAGAAGCAGAGCAACGGCTGGAAACGGTACAGGAGCAGCTGGCAAATGCCAAAGAGGAAGTCGGGAAGCCATTTCCAAAAGAAGAGGAACTGAACCAAAAACTGGAGCGTCTGTCAGAATTAAATGCACTTCTCAATATGGATGAACGGGAAGATACAGAAACAGAGCAGTCGGAATCAAAAGAGAAAGAAGAAAGACCGGCACGAGGTTCTATCCATGAGAAGCTGCAGATTTATAAAGAAAAGAGTCAGCGGGAAAGTGAAACTGGCAAGGAGAATAGAAAACGGGACTTCGGTCTGGAATAAGAAAACAAGGAAGATGGCATAATCTGGCAGAAAGAATGTTCTGTGGGTTATGCCTTCTTTCAGAATACGGGAGGAACTTATATGGCAAGAAACAGGATAACAGGTAGAGAAACAAAGAAAATGCAGGAATATACGCAGGAACGGATCGCTCAGGCAGAGAGTAGAGGCATAGAATTTCCAACAGATGTAAAAGAACAGATTTTTGAATATGCGAATCTGATCGGTGAGGAAGAGAAAGTTAGGACTCTGGTAAGAAATCTGGCAGATGCATTGAACAAGGCAGATGAAGAAGGTGTAGAGGATTTACTGGATGATGCAAGAATGGATATTCAGGACTTACCAGATCCAACCATAGGCAAGTTGGAACTTCGAGATTATGGATATACAGCAGAGGACATGGTACCGCTTAGAAAGGAAGCAGCCTTAGATTATCACAGAATGGGTTCTAAGATTTATTGCCTGGGCAGCGATGGCGGCAAGGGAGAGTATGCAAGTAAAGAAATGATACAGGCACATGAAGGTCTGTTTGGAATGGAATCGCAGATGTGGGAACGGATAAGGAATCAGGATCTGGATTATGCCGATGAAGATTTTGGAGCATTTCAGGAGCCCATGAGTGTCATTGACCAGGAAGAAGCATTGAAATTATACGATGCCGGAGCAGATATCTATCTGATCACTAATTTTTCGTCACCGATCTATGTCACGGAACACATGGAAATCGAACGAGGACCGGAGCATTATCAGATGTCCATGGCAGAACGGGAGCGTTTTCGTAACCTGGAATGGGAAATGCAAAAATATCCACAGATTCAGTCTTTAAAAGAGGCAAACCTGCTGTTAGGAACAAGGCGAACCTTTGGTATTTATCAGATCAAGGATGATTCACCGGGCGAAAACTATGCATTTATGAATATGCGTTTTATTGAAAGTCATGGTATGCAGATAAAAAAAGAAGATTATAAGCTGGTCTATGTTGGCGAATTACTGGGAAATATGTCACTGGATGATATTTTTGAAAGGTTCAACATTGATAGACCGGAAGATTTCCGTGGGCATTCCCTGTCAGTCAGTGATATCGTAGTTCTGAATGACGGGGAAAAAGTAACCGCTCATTTTGTAGACAGTATCAGTTTTGAACAGCTGGATTCTTTCTTGAATCTGGAAGAACAGGTTCTTAGTGAACTGGCATATGAGGTAGGAGAACGGTATTTTGCTATTCAGAGGACAGAAGAAGGATACGATTATTCCTTTTACGATGAAGATTTCCGTCTGATGGATGGTGGCGTCTATGAAAATGATGAAATTTCTATTGAAGAAGCGGCAGAGGAACTTTTGGAAGACGAAGGCTGGACTGGGAAACGCATCCGTGGGGAGTATGATCAGTTGATGGAAAAGGTAGAAGAAATGGATGAGGTTGTAATGGCAGAGATTCAGAAAAGCCAGGGCGAATATAAGCCTTTGGCAAAGGTGGAGGAACTGGAAGAGGCGAATTATAACATGATTGATAACGTCCTCAACAATATGCCACCGAAGAAAGAACCTTATCTGGAATATTTTGCCACAGAATGTGATGAGTTTCATGATATGGGAGCATATGAAAAAAGTACCGATGTTAATCAGATAGCTACAGTCTATGAAAAATATAGGGAGAATCCAGAAACAGCTTATCTCGGATGCTCAATGGGAATTATCTATCGTGATCCGGAAGACAGTTACTACGATGAAGCTGAATTTGCAATCGTAAAAGGAAATACCGTATTTGGGAATCTGATGGATGATGTTCGGTTTTATGGGGAGCTTGCACTGGTACGGGAAGGAATTGAGAAAATTCATGAAGCATTGCCGGATTATAAGTATGTACCGATGCGGGATGTTCGGGAAGCAATGTATCCAGAGAAGATGACCACAGAACAGCTGGCAGAGGCACTGGATGAGATTGCAGAAGCTTTTGATCCGTATGAGTACCGAGATAACGTGGAGAGGGGAGAAAATACGGTACAGGAAGTAATGCTGGATTTACAAAGCGGCAATATTTATTACTATGTTTCTTACTTGAAGGATATTGTAGATGAAGAATGTGACCAGTCTGTGCGTGCAGGTATATTGATTGAAAGGCTGAAAGCCTATGAACCGGAGCTTCCAAAAGATATGGAACCAATGGTGTATGTGAATTATTGTGAGAAAAGTGAGCTAGGGAAGCCAAGATGCCAGAAGTTATCTGATTTGGATTCAAGAACCGTAGAACAGGACAAAACCTGGTATGCTGATCGTGATCAAAACACCAACGAACCAAAAACGACAGCACAGATGTTTTTTACAGTATATTATGCTGAGAAAGGTGACAAGATGTTGCACCATTTTCAAGGTAAGATAGATATTGGTACCGGAAACGGCGGTATCATCAGTCAGTTAAAGATGCAGAATGAAATGAAACTGACAGATGAAAGCTGGATCAGCTATCAGCAAGGAAAAGGCAATGAAGAGTACCAGAAGTATATGGAAGATCTGACGGATATGCAGAATCATGTGTTGCCGTATTTGCAGAGCTTTTGCAGCCTGGAAGAAAAAGGTGTGCAGGAGAGACGAGAACAGCAGGTAGCAGAGAAAACTGAGAGCAGAGAAGCTGCGCCAAGAGCTGGCATTGAAGCAAATACAGCAGTTAAGGACGCAGGGAAAGCTGAAAGAAAGCCAGTAGCACAAAAGAGAGCAATGACAGAAAAAGAGAAAAAACCGTCAATCCATGAACGCTTGGAAATCAATAAGAGAATCATTCAGGAAAAACAGGGAAAAGATAAGCCGGAGAGAGGGGCTGATTTGGATGTAAGGACGATGTAGTATGAGATAGAAAGGAGTCGGAGGTCACGGATAACAATGTGGCTTTCGGCTTTTTTTTGTTTTGGTAAAAATGCTGAATTATCTACCACGAAAGTATACAAAGCTTACAAAGAGGTATCTTTGTTCAAAAAGACTATATATGGGCGACCTTTTACGGGCAATTTATATAGAATAGAGAAAAGGTGGTAGAAATCATGGATATGAAAACAGCAGTTATATATCGTCTTGAAGAATTGATAAGGCAAAAGGATATTACCGTGAATGAGGCGGCGATACGTTCTGGTGTTCCGCCATCAACGCTGAAGAATATTTTGTATGGGCAGAGTAAGAATGTAGGCGTAGTTACAATCAAGAAATTGTGTGATGGATTAGAAATCACAATACCAGAATTTTTTGGAGATTCCATCTTTGCAGAGTTGGAACCGGAGTTATAGAAGTAAGAGATAATCTCATGGCAAAATTCTGCGGGATGGTTTTTTTATGAAATAAGGTTAGCTGCAACTAACAATTAGGGAGGATTATGTATAAGATAGCGATTTGTGATGATGATAAAAGATATAGAAAAACGATCAGGGAGATTATAGAGCATAAAAATAGTTTGCCTGAAAATGAAATCAGATTTTATGAATACGAATCAGGAAATGAACTTTTGAAACATACGGATATTCTCCACGAATTGGTCTTTATAGATATCCGTATGCCGGGGTTGGATGGAAACCAAACAGCATTAAAATTGAGAAATTATAACAAAGATGCAGTTTTAATCTTCTGTTCCAGTTATTTTGAGCCGACAGTGGACAGTATTAATTTTGGGCAGCCCTTTCGGTATATTATGAAGGACTTACACGATACCAGCTTACGCCGGGAAATTGCAGCTATTATGACTGAGGTAAAGAGACGCTTTCTGAATGACTATGCGGTAACGGTGACATCGGCGGGGAAGATAATACGCATATATGTGGAAAATATCTTATATGTTTCCAGAGCCAAAAGAGGATGTGAGATAACCATTGTGAAAGAGCAAGAAAAAGAGACAGTTCGGTGCAGAGAAGCGTTTGGAGAATTATATGAACAGCTAAAAGATCAGGGATTTGCACAGGCGCATTATAGTTACATTGTTAATTTGGGAAAAGTAGAAGGGTTAGAAAAAGGCGTACTACGGTTGAAATGCGGAATAGAACTGAATGTTTCAAGAGCAAAGAAAGAAGAGTTTACCGAGGCACTGTTTGAATATCTGAGGGAAAGGAATGGTTGATCTGATGAGTTTGCTAAGTGATGCTTTGATTGGCAGTTTCCAAATGCTTATGCTGAATGATTTCGGTAAGAATATGTTCCCATATAGGATTAAAACCTGTTGGAAAAGGATTCTAATATATGGCGTAACGGCATTGGTTATTCTTGGTGTGAATCATATAGAGTCTACGTTTGTCAATATTATGATGGTTCCTGTCTGCTATACTATTGCCTCTATTGTCATTTTCCAAGGAAGTGTATGGAAGAAAATTATTTTGGCCTGTTGCTATTATATGCTGGCTATAGTACCTGAGTTTTTGTTTGCTGTAATTACAGGGGCTTATGGAGTAACCGGGACAGAAAATAACTTTCATTCAGAGTTGGAAAAGTTGCTGTCACTTTTGTTGATGAGCACAATTACATTTTTATTAGTAAAATGTTTTAACCAGATCACGAGAAAGAAAAATTACCAGACGATTGAAAATAAATTGTTTACTGTGCTGTTAACTCTGCCGGCGGCGACAATTATCATTTTTATGTGTATATATTATTCGCAGATTTCTTTTACTGGCGTGAATCGTATCATGATTCCTATTGGGGCAGCATTGTTGTTAATGACGAATATCTGTATATTTGCAGTCTTTGATAAATTAATTGAGAAGTCTGAAGAAGTAAAAAAGATGGAATTGCTTTATCAGAAAAGTAAAGCTGAAAATATCAATCAGAAATATATCAATAAGGTAAACGAAGATAAAAGGGTTTTTCTGCATGATGTGAATAAATTTCTTTGTACTGCGGCGAGTTTGATAGAAAATGGGAAAAATCTTGAACTGGATAGCATGGTGAGACATTTGGGGATCCGGATGGAGGAACTGAAAAATTATAGTTACTGCGCTGATCCGGTTCTAAACAGTATTTTATGTGAAAGAAAATTTGTCGCCGAATCAAAAGGCATATTGTATAAAATCAAGCTTGGAAATAATCTTAGAACAGATTTTATAGAAGACCTGGATTTGATTTCTATTGTGGGGAATCTTTTGTACAATGCAATCGAGGCTGCTGAAAAGACAAAGAAAGACCAACATGTGATTTGTAATATGTATATGGGGAATGAGGGTCATCTTTTGGTAATGGAGTTTTATAATAGCTATATTCTTCCGCTGATAAAGGAAAGAGAACATTATATAAGCACAAAGAGAAATCCGGAAAATCATGGGATCGGATTACATACAGTAGGTAAATTGGTTGAAAAATATGGAGGAGTCATGAAGATAGAAGCTGGCGAGGAGGAGTTTTCAGTTAAGATTGTTTTTACAGTTAAATAGAAGAATGCAAAAATCGCCCAAAAAATTACCATTTTAGCCGGGATAATTGAAATAGGGGCGATTTTTTAGTAGAATCACGAAAAAAAGGAGGCAAATTGATATGGAAAAAATATTAAATGTAATGACAACTAAAATATTAGAAGGAATCAATGCTTTGGCGCTCAGGCTGACGATGCGTTCAGCGAATCTTGCTTGCAATTGGTTATATTTTCAAGAAGAAGAACCGGACGAGGTTAAAAGACTGAGGAAATTTTAATGCAGAAGAAAGTGATAGACTGGCTGTATAATTTACAAAGCCGATGGGGGATTCTTAAAGAAGAAGAACGCAGTTTGTATGAATATGCTTATCGACTGCTGTTAAGCAGAATCCTTATATATTCTATTATTATTGCATTGGGTATCATAACGGGAAACTGGTTAGAGATGTTCAGCTTTTTACTGCCATTTGTTATTTTAAGACAGTACGTTGGCGGAATTCATTTGAAAAGATCTGTAAGCTGCATTTGTGTTTCCGGTTTCCTGATTTTTATTTGTGGAAAATATTTAGCAATTAATTCGGAGCTTGGGATTACATTCTGTATAGTATGGCTCATTGCTATTGCTGTTATATTTTTATTGTCTCCAGTAGACACTGGACACAAAAGATTGGATGAAAAAGAAAGAAAGGTTTATGGGAAATCTGCAAGAAAATTGTTAATTATAGAATGTGTATTGGCTTTCTGTTTTGGTGATATCGGAATTTTGATAGTTGCTAAAGGGATTGCAGTGGCTCATATAATTTTAGCAAGTGGACTGATATTAGGCAAAAGCCAAAATTTTTTTGGAAACAAGTTAGGAATTACTAACTTATGAAAGGATGAAAGATTGATAGATAATAAAAAACTACTGGGAAACGATAATGATATATTTCAAATTAAGGAAGTTTTAGAAAAATCTTTGGATAATAAATGGACTCAGGAATTTGTCTATTTGTTAAGAAAATTTTTCTATATAGAATATTGGTCAAATGTGGAAAAGAACGAAAGATATACGATCCAGATGATTCAAGAGGTTTTAAAAAAGCATTTGGATTTTTTAGATGAAGATAGGGGAACAGAGGAAGTGATGAGAAAATTTCGAGCAATGCTGCCCTATCTGCAGCAGTTGGTAATATCAGATATGAAAGCGGCATATGAGGTGATCCGGCTGCGAAGAGTTATGAGGAAATCATAGCGGCTTATCCAGGTCCTTTGGCAATACTTATTCAAAGGACAGCTAATTGTCTGTATAAATTGAAAGTTCCTATTTTACCAAGAATTATGACAGAGTACGCACATTCAATAACAGGAATAGATATCCATCCAGGAGCAGAAATTGGAGAGAGCTTCTTCATTGATCATGGAACAGGAGTTGTAATCGGAGAAACTGCTGTTATTGGGAATCATGTAAAAATATATCAGGGTGTGACTTTGGGAGCTTTGTCAACTCGCGGAGGTCATAAACAGAAATGGTTGAAACGGCATCCTACTGTTGAAGATAATGTAACAATTTATGCGGGAGCTACAATCTTAGGAGGCAATACAGTGATTGGAAAAAATTCTATTATTGGTGGAAACGCATGGGTAACGCAATCTGTATCACCTTCAACAAAGATATTTTCAGATTTTATGGAGATGAAATTACAACCGATTTCTGGAGGAGGATTAACATGAATCAAAGGCTTTTGAAAAACGGTGAGAATATTAACTCCCAAAATATAACATTATTTTGTTTCCCTTTTGCTGGCGGCGGGGCTTCCGCATACAATTCTTGGGTTCAAAAAATGAAAGATACCATAACTGTTTGTCCGATCCAGCTACCGGGCAGGGAAGAAAGGATTATGGAAAAGCCGTATCATAATATGACGGATATGTTAGATGAATTGGAGGAAACTATATGGGAAAACATAAGAGGACCGTATGCATTCTGGGGACATAGCATGGGCGGAAAGATTGCCTATGAGTTAGAAAAAAGAATGGAAAAAAGAGGAAAGACAGCCCGATGCTTCATGGTATCAGGAAGTCGTATCCCAAGTATTCCAGAACCCAATCCAATCTATCATCTTCCAGATGACGAATTTAAAAAGGTACTCGGCAGATTTGAAGGAACGCCAAAGGAGATACTGGAAAACCAGGAACTTTTGGATTTCTTTCTGCCTATGCTGCGAGCTGATTTTACAATGGATGAAACGTATTATGATAAAGATCTTATCACTTTACGCAGTCCGATTGAGGCGTTTGGAGGACGGAATGACCGGGAAGCAGATGAAGCAGCAATGAAAGAGTGGGGGAAATATACAGAAGGGGCGTTCCACTGCCATATGTTCGAAGGCGGGCACTTTTACATTCGGGAACAGGAAGAAGCTGTTCTGTCAGAAGTACAGAAATGCCTTCTGGGTGTTCCGGATGAAAATTGAATTATACGGAAACCGGGAACTTTTGAATATGGGAAAGCTGGAACTGCATACAGTAGAGGTACACATCTGGAAACTTCGGTGGAGAGAACTGGAAACCTTTTGGAATAGGTATAAACCTATTTTAGAAAAGGAAGAATGCCAGAAGGCGAAACATTACCGTTTTCATGAAGATAAAATGCGTTATCTTGCAGGAAAGATTGCTGTGAGAATGTTTTTGAAAGAGTATTCAGGTGAGGATAAGATTGTTTTAAGACAGGGAAAATACGGGAAATTGTACTGGAAGGCACCGCCGGGACAAAGGAAGATCACATTTAACCTTTCCCATTCCGGAGAATGGGTGCTGGCAATATTTGCCAGCCGACAGGCTGTGGGAATTGATGTGCAGGAAATGGGAGAGATCTCAGAATATATGGAGATTGCCAAAAATTTCTTTACGGAAGAAGAAGCGGCAGAAATTCAGGAAACAGAAAGCCCTGAACGGTTCTATCAGTACTGGGCAGCAAGAGAGGCGCATCTCAAAGCGCTGGGTATCGGTTTGAACAAGGGAATGGACTTCTTTTCTGTCAGGGAAAACAAGATTATAGAAAAAGGAAAGATAAAATCTGGATGGAAATTATATCCGATTCTGATAAAAGATTATGCCGCATATGCAGCGGTGCAGGGGAAAGGAAGGTAATACAAAATGGCAGGCTATAAAAAGAATATGGAACAATATGAAGATCTGGAAGGCTGTGAGAAGTTAAGCCTGTGAAAGTAGCTTGATAAATGAGCAGTGCAATATGGAGACGAGATTGCAGTTACAGACAGTGAAAAGAAAATTACCTATTTGGAACTGAATCAGAAAGCAATCTGCATAGGACAGTATTTTATGGAGAAAGGTATCTGCAAAGATGATAAGGTACTTGTGCAGATGCCGAACAGAATCTCTTTTGTCGCGGTTCTCTTTGCCCTTGCGAAGATTAGGACTGTACCGATCATGATGCTGCCGGCTCACAGGGAAGCAGAATTAGAGGGGATCATAGCACTGGCCAAGCCGACAGCGTACGTTGTAGCCGAAATAGTGTAATGAAACCAGGTGGAATTTTACTTATCATAGAAACTGTAGAGGATGTTCCGGATATCCTCATAACGCAGTCTTTTATGATGACAGAACCAAAGGATCAGAGAAAAGCGACAAATACCATGTTTCTGAATAGAAAACAATGGCTGGAGATTCTTGAAGAAAATGGGTTTTGTAATAGTGAAGAGTTTCCAGGATATGGTGAATATTTGGAGGTTTTGGGACAGAAACTTTTTTATTGTACAAAGGAGTAATGCTTGTTATGCAATTGGAAATTATAAAAAAAGTAAGTCTGTTAAATAAGAATACCATTTTATTTGTGCATGGAGCATATCATGCAGCATGGTGTTGGGAAGAACATTTCATACCGTTTTTTTATGCTCATGGATATAATGTTTATGCTATGAGCTTTAGAAATCACGGTAACAGTGAAAGAATAGAAAATGTTGATCAGATAGTAGTCAAGGATATGGTAGAAGATCTAATAAAGACTATAGATATAATTGATGGAAAAATTATCTTGATAGCACATTCATTGGGATGCAGAATCGCACAGATGTGCTTGGAAGAAATATACTCTTCAATACAGTCAGTTGTTTTAATTACACCAATGCCAGTAAGAAATAATTTTTTACAATTACTACAGATGAGTAAAAAGCAGAGAAAAAATAATTTGGAGTATATTCTTTTTTCAGAAAGGTTAGATTCAGAACAAAAAGAATACTATATGTCATTATTAGATAAAGAGTCAAAAAAGGTTGAGTATGCCATGATGAAACGTCAAAAAAAATTCTCTATATATGTTAGAAAAATTCCAACCCTGGTAATTGGATCATATAATGACCAATGTGTAATTCTGCAGGCAGTTAAAGACAATGCTAAAATACACACCGCGGAGTTGAAGATTGTAGATAGTGTATGTCATGATATGATGCTTGATCCGGATTGGAGAAATATAGCAGATTTAATTTTCAAATTTATAGAAAAAACTATTGACAAAAAAAGTGGGGATAATTATAATGATAACTATGTTAGCACACAGGCGCATCAAGGAGGTGAATAAATGGCAGTTGGCACTTATGAGACTACCCATGAGAAGATTTTAGAAAGTGGAAAGCAGCTATTCCTTAAAAATGGCTATGAACGCACAAATCTTCGGGAGCTTTGCAAGGGTGCGGGGATTACGACTGGAGCATACTATCGGCACTTTGAAGATAAGGCGGCATTGTTCTCGGCATTGGTTGAGCCTGCTGTCGAGGGGATTCGTAAAAGGTATGATGCTGCAGGAGAGCGATGCTTTGATTATATATCTGTTGACAACATGACTGATTTGTGGAATGTTTCGGTTGAAACAATGGTCGAGTTTATTGAATTTATTTTCAGCCACTTTGATTCGTTCAAACTTCTTCTGCATTGTGCGGATGGAACAAAATATGTTGACTTTACTGACTGGATGGTAGAAAAAGAAGTTCAGGACACGTTGAAAATGTACGATGTTCTTGAAGAAAAGGGAATTAAATATAAACGGCTTGGACTGAAAGAGCTGCATATGCTGAATCATGCTTATTACTCCTGTATCTTTGAAACAGTCCTGCATGACTACACGAAAGAAGAAGCAATTCAGGCAACGCATACACTGGCAGAGTTTATTACAGCCGGTTGGCGGAAAGTGCATGGTCTTTGAATAAAAGGCCACACTTTTTTGCCTGATAGATAACTTAGTTTGCGATTTTTGTTAGCACACTTTGTTATCTTCTTATTGGCTACTATATTTTTTTAATATATGGTTAGCAAAAACTAACTTATCAAGGAGGAACCTATATGCAAAAACAAAATCCATTACTCCGTGTTTGGGAGCTTGGAAAATCGCAGCATTCAGGACTGATTTGTGCGGTTATCAGCGCATTTCTCGGTGTCTTAGGCGGGATGCTTCCATACTTTGCTGCGGCGCAGATGATTGTGAATCTGCTTGAAGGAAATAGGGATATGTCATTGTACTTCAAATGGCTGTGCATTGGGATGGCAGGCTATTTAGTGCGGACACTGCTTTATACCTTGGCGCTGTCCATATCACATAAGGCAACCTTTTCCGTTTTAAAAACTATCCGCCAAAAAATATTGGCAAAACTGCCGAAACTCCCTCTTGGAACAGTGACAGATATGTCCAGTGGGAAGATGAAACAGCTTATTGTGGATCAGGTGGACGGTATGGAAACAACACTGGCGCATTTGTTTCCGGAGCTGACGGCAAATATAGCAGGGCCGATACTGATTATTGTTTACCTGTTTATCCTTGACTGGCGCATGGCGCTCCTGTCGCTTGTTTCCATTCCGGCAGGCATGGTTTTCCTAATGACGGTCATGGGTTCTTACAGTAAGGACTATGAGGGAGCTGTCGGAACAACAAAGGAAATGAATGAAACGATTGTAGAATACATTAACGGCATTGAGGTAATTAAGGCATTTAACCAGGGAAAAAGTTCATATGCCAAATTTTCAGACAGAGTGAAAGCCAATGCGAAATATTACTATAACTGGATGAAAAAAAGCCAGTTTGGTATGTCGATGGCTTACTCGATTGTACCTGCCACATTGATTACGATTCTCCCCGTCGGTTTTGTTTTTTACCGTGGGGGAAGTTTGTCAGCAGAAGTATTTATTACAACCGTCATTTTGGCTTTAGGTATTACGGGGCCATTGATGGCTGCTATGAATTTTGTGGATACGCTTGCACAAGTGGGAACAACGGTGGAATCGGTGGATGAAGTTCTTCTTGCAGAGGAACAACAGCATGAAGAAAAAACCGTCACATTTGGAAAGATGGATATAGGGCTTTCCCATGTGTCTTTCGGGTATCACGGAGATAAAGAAATACTTCACGATGTGAGCCTTGCAATTCCGGCTGGAACCATGACGGCTCTGGTAGGTCCGTCCGGTTCAGGCAAGTCGACTATTGCAAAGCTGATAGCAGGTTTTTGGGATGTGCAAAGCGGAACAGTGACAATAGGCGGCGTGGATGAAAAGAAAATTCCTCTGAAGCAGTTGTATGATCAGGCGGCTTTTGTATCTCAGGATAATTTTCTGTTTGATGAAACTGTCCGTGAAAATATCCGAATGGGAAGAATGTCGGCCACGGATGCAGAGATAGAGGCTGCTTGCAGGGCGGCAGGCTGTGACGGGTTTATCCGTGAACTTGAAAAGGGTTATGACACAAAGGTAGGTAGCGGAGGGGCGCATCTTTCCGGCGGAGAACGTCAGCGGATTGCCATTGCAAGGGCGATGCTGAAAGATGCTCCGATAGTCATTCTGGATGAAGCCACGGCATATATAGACCCGGAAAATGAAGCGGTCATACAGGAAGCCATTGCAAAACTTGTAAAAGGGAAAACGGTAATTGTTATTGCACACAGGCTGTCAACCATTAAGGACGCAGATAAAATTGTGGTAGTTAAGGATGGCAGAATAATGGCGAGCGGCAGGCATGAGGAACTTAGGGAAAGCTGCCCGTTGTATGAATCCATGTGGCAGGCGCATATTGGGGCAAAGGACGGTGACGTGGCATGATTGGTACATTCAAAAAAATATGGGAGTTTTCCGGTGAGGAAAGAGGCAATATCAATAAATCCGTGGCGGTAAGTTTTCTGAACGCTGTTTTCCATATGTTTGAGATTGGTGCAATTTACTTTGTGGTAATGGCACTGACAAACGGAGATAAGGATATGAAAACTGTCTGGATTTCCCTTGCCTTTATGGTCGTCAGCATTATTGGAAATGCAGTTACCAGCCGTTTCTCAAAATTACAGCAGACACACGCCGGCTATTTCATGGCAGCTAACCGGAGGGTTTCTATTGGGAACCGCCTAAAAAGTGTGCCTATGGGATTTTTTAACGAGAACAGTTTGGGCGAGGTAACTGGAGTATGTACAACGGTACTTGGCAATATTGAAAATCTGGTTCCTATGACATTGGTAAATATTTTAGGCGGCGTTATAGGAACGGTTGTGTTTACTATAATGATTTTAATTTTTGACTGGAGGATCGGGCTGATTGCCGCAGCAGGAATCATCGTGTATCTGCTGGTTGTATCTTCTATGGAGAAAAAATCTGCTGTCATTGCGCCTAACTCGCAAAAATCTCAAACGGCTCTTGTTGAAACTGTTCTGGAATATGTGCAGGGAATGGGCGTTATCAAGTCTTTTAACCTGAGTGGGCGGGGCGATAAAAATCTTCAGGATGCGCTGGAATATAACCGGAAAAGCAATCTTGGTATGGAGCAGCTTATGACGCCTTACACGATTTTTCAGGAGCTTGTATTGCAGATTGCGGGTATCGGCATGATGCTGGCAGCGGTTGTGTTCTGGATAAATGGAACAATGACATTAGTTAATACTTTGATGGTGATTATTATGTCATTTCTGGTGTTTGGGCAGATCAAGCTGTTCGGAATGGGTATTTCCATGCTGCGTCTGGCAGACAGTAGCATCGAAAGAACATTACAGACAGAGGACATGGAGCAGATGGACGAAAGCGGCAAAGCACTTGCTGTGAAGAAACATGACATTGTATTTGATGATGTGCATTTCGCCTATGAAAGCAAAGAAATTCTTCATGGAATCAACTTGCAGATTCCAGACAAAACCACTACCGCAGTGATCGGTCCCTCTGGTTCCGGCAAAACAACGCTTTGTAACCTGATTGCCCGGTTTTGGGATGTAAATAGCGGCTCGGTTAAGATTGGCGGAAAAGATGTGAGGGATTACACGCTGGAATCCCTGATGGAGCAGATTAGCATGGTGTTCCAGAATGTCTATCTTTTTGCAGATACGATTGAAAATAACATTAAGTTTGGCAGACCGGAGGCTACCCATGCCGAAGTTGTTGCGGCAGCAAAAAGAGCCTGCTGTGATGATTTTATCGAGGCGCTTCCTGACGGTTACAATACGGTTATCGGTGAGGGAGGAGCTTCTCTTTCCGGAGGTGAAAAGCAAAGGCTCAGCATTGCAAGGGCTATGTTAAAAGATGCGCCTATCGTTATTTTAGATGAAGCAACTGCAAATGTAGACCCTGAGAACGAGGATCGCCTGCAGAAAGCCATTGAGGAACTGACAAAGGATAAAACAATCATTATGATTGCACACAGGCTGAAAACGGTGCGGAACGCAGACCAGATACTGGTGGTGGATAACGGAAAAATCGTGCAGCAGGGTAAACATGACGATTTGATTAAACAGCAGGGCATTTATGCTGATTTTGTACTTGGGCGTAAGGAGGCAATCGGCTGGAAGCTGAATGCCGGCAACTAAACAGGATTTGTACTGTTTTGCAGCAGTCAAATAGATAAATAACAAATTTTAAGGAGGGTTCTCTAAAATGGAAACAAATAAAAAGCTCAAAGCGAAAGACCTTATCAATGTCGGTATTTATACCGCTATCTACATCGTATTCTTTTTCGTTGCAGGTATGCTCAATGCAATTCCGGTGCTTTATCCGTTCTTGTATGTATTGATTCCGCTGATTTCTGGAATCCCATTTATGTTGTTTCTGACAAAGACTGAGAAATTTGGTATGGTTACAATTATGTCTGTGATTTGTGGCGTTTTTTGGTTCTTTATGGGATATACATGGACAGCAATAGTAGGTTACGTTGTATTTGGACTGATTGCTGATTTGGTATTAAAGGCGGGAAAATATAAGAACTTTAAAGTGGATGTGATTGGTTATTGGTTGTTCTCCTGCGGTATGATCGGTTGTCAGGCTCCAATGTGGGTGATGGCAGATACATATATGGCACAGGTAGAGGCATCTATGGGGGAACAGTATGCAAGCGAGTTAGCCCATTATATGCCTTCATGGATGGGAATTGCCGCAATAGCAATTATATTCATTGGCTCTCTGTTAGGAGCATTGCTTGGACGTAAGATGTTGAAAAAACATTTTGAAAGGGCAGGCATTGTCTAATGGAACGGTACGAGGCTTATCAACCACCCAAAAAGAAAGGCTTTTATCTTGATTCGCGTACAAAAGTCTTATTTATGGCGTTTGTTACAATGTTGATGTTCTTTGTATATGAGAATCTTGCGATGGATGCTGCGGTGGCGATAATCCCGTTGACCTTGCTATTGATTAATCGCCAAATGCGGACGGCTCTCATTTATGGAGGGCTGTTCGCTTTGGCAATTGTAGCAAAGCTGACGCAGGGGATGTATGTATTGCCGGCAATCCTGAACATGGTTTCTGTGCTGCTAGTTGCAATGGTGATTCGTTTATTCCCGATTTTTATGTTGGGCTATTACATTATTGAATCTACATCCACCGATGAATTTGTGGCTGCTATGGAGAAATGGCATGTTCCGGAGGCGTTCATCATTCCGATTACTGTTGTTTTTCGTTTTATTCCAACATTAGGGGAAGAATCGGCAGCTATTACGGACGCTATGCGGATGCGTGAAATTCAGTTTGGAACAAAGAAGTTCTGGCAAAATCCTACTGCACTTTTGGAATACCGGGTAATTCCGTTGATGATGTCTGTTGTCAAAATTGGGGATGAATTATCAGCGGCAGCACTCACCAGAGGGTTAGGGGGATTAAAACACAGAACGAGTATTGCACACATTGGTTTTACAGTATATGACCTCATTATTGCCGTACTTTCGGCTGGTCTGCTGGTGTGGGCTTGTTTGTAGGAGGTGGCAAATCTATGATTGAATTTCAAAATGTCACTTTTACTTATCAAAGCACAGAGCGAGAGAGCGGTGTTTATGATTTAAACTTAACAATCCCGGATGGACAGATAGTTTTGCTTTGTGGAGAATCTGGTTGCGGTAAAACAACACTTACCCGATTGATTAATGGATTGACACCAGAATACTATGAGGGAAAACTGGATGGGATTGTATTGGTAAACGGAAAGGAAACAACTAAAACACCGCTGTACGAGCTTTCAAAGGTGGTCGGTTCTGTATTTCAGAATCCACGCTCCCAGTTCTTTAATGTGGATACTACTGGGGAGATTGCTTTTGGATGTGAGAACATCGGATTACCAAAGGAAGAGATATATAGGCGGATTGGGCAGGTTACAGGAGAATTGAGAATACAAAAGTTGCTTGACCGCAGCTTGTTCGCCCTTTCTGGCGGCGAAAAACAGAAAATAGCGTGTGCATCTGTTTCTGCTATGGAGCCGGAAATTTTCGTGCTGGATGAACCGTCCTCGAATCTTGATGTGGCTACGATTGCTGATTTGAAGCACATTGTTGCAAAATGGAAATCGATGGGCAAGACGGTTATTATTGCAGAACATAGGCTTTATTATTTGATGGATATTGCAGACCGGGTGATTTACTTAAAAAATGGCCGGATTGAAAAGGATATGTCTGCCACTGCATTTGCACAATTTAGTGAAGAGCAGCTTCGGACGATGGGGCTCCGTTCCCTTCATCCAGCTCGCTTTAGCAACATACCGAATGTGGTTATAGGAGACAGTTCCATTGAAGTTAAAGATTTTTTGTTCTCATATGGAAAGATAGAAGCAATGAATATACCGAAAATGTCCGTTCCGCAAGGAGCGATTGTAGGAATTCTTGGAGATAATGGAGCAGGAAAGACCACATTTGCAAAATGTTTGTGTGGATTGGAGAAATCGGCAAAAGGTACGCTGCAAATCGGAAAAGAAATTTTGGGAGCAAAGCAGCGAATCAAAAAGTGTTATATGGTCATGCAGGATGTAAATCATCAGCTTTTTACGGAAAGCGTGTCTGATGAAATTATGCTCAGTATGCAAGGGCAGGACGAACAGACCGATAAAAACCAAACGGAGGAAATACTTAGCAGTTTGAATCTATTAGAGTATAAAGAACTGCATCCGATGTCATTATCCGGTGGTCAAAAGCAACGGGTAGCAATAGGAAGTGCAATTGCATCGGACAAAGAAATTTTGGTATTTGACGAGCCGACTAGTGGTCTGGACTATCATCATATGCTGGAAGTTGCTGACAATTTGCAAAGGCTTAGCGATATGGGGAAAACATTGTTTATTATAACTCATGATCCGGAATTGATTGCAAAATGCTGTAATTACTTTGTGTTTATTGAGCATGGCAAAACGGTATGGAGTGGCAGATGGACAGAGGATAATAAAAAACGTATTGCAGAGTTTTTTTCTTTCGCAAATTAAGTCTAAGTGTGAAATAGAATGAAAAATAATTTCTTAGAATGGCCTTAAAATGTATTCGGACACCCAATAAGGGAGGAAATACATTTTAAGGCAGAAGATTGGATATTGATACACTGCCTTTGAGAGAGAAGGCTATAGCATTAAAGTTATTAGATTTACTTCCAGATATTTCTTCAAAAATTGTACTTTTAGCGCCTGCTACTAATAGAGGTATGTTTAGAAATTATATTAGTATTTTTGGTAAACATATTTCTTCATATAATTTATCGGATATTTATTTCTCGAATCGATTAAACAAAAGTGTTATTCAGAACTACGAAGAAAAATTTGCCAAAGGCTCTTTTAAGCTATCTATCCAATTGTTAAAACCATTTATATTACCATATTTGCCGAATGATAAAAAAATAATAATTATTGGTAGTTTTGCGGATAGGGGGATTATATTAAATGACTTGGTTAAAATGGGAAATGATTTAGGGGCAACAACTGTAATTTTTCCAAATATATGTCATGCAATGATGTTAGATCCTGATTGGATTATTGTAGCAGAAACTATTCTGGGGGTTATTCAAAACAAAAAACAAGAGGTTGAAAAATATAGAATATGTAAAAGAGAAAATGATCAGAAGTCAAGTTTGGATTAAAAAAGTGGTGGAAATCGTTCACGTTGAAATGTAAGTAAATGTATAGTTGCTAATTAGTTAAAAAGTCTTCTGCGTTCCTGACGCTATTTTCTGTGAACTCAAACGAACGATGGTAGTTCGACTTGGATAAATGAACGGTGGCAATGAAGGGCTGATTGAGTTTTTTAAATACATATGATCCAGGATACATAGCTAGATTTATGCCTAATTATTATACAGCTTAAACAATGGGAGGATAAAGTCCCAACTGGTTGTTGGGTATTGAATAGTCTACACTTATATGTTTGGAGGATTTAAATGCACCTATATGAGTCGGGAGAGGATTATTTAGAGGCCGTGTTAGTACTTCAAAAGAAAATAGGAGAGGTACGTTCAGTAGATGTTGCTCGCTATGTAGGAGTATCAAAGCCTAGTGTATCTCATGCAGTTAGCGTTTTATGTGACGGCGGTTTTCTTACAAAGGGCGATAAGCACTTTATTTCTTTAACAGAGGAAGGGCGAAAAGTTGCAGAGAAAATTTATGAGCGACATAAATTCTTTAAGGAACAGCTTATATCTGCTGGAGTCAGCCCAAATATAGCGGAAACTGAAGCCTGCCGTATTGAACACTGTGTCAGTGATGAATCCTTTTTTAAACTAAAGCAGCATCATGAAAAGGATAAGGGATGACAGCGAGAACTTACATATAATAATATAGAAGGTCTTTTTATGATTTTCTACTTATTATTTTGCGTTTCACGCACAGAAAACGTATGTAATAAGTAGAAAAGAAAAAAGGAGAGATTCTATATGATAAAGCGAATCAGAATTGCAATCGACCATGGAAACAGAAATATCAAAACGGTTCATACAGTATTTACGACTGGAATCAGCGAAAGTGATATTAGCCCAGGCAGGGGAATTGATTATTTGGAGTATAACGGAAAATTTTATGTGCCGAGTAACCGGAGAATTCCATATCAGAGAGATAAGACTGCCGATCAAAGATTTTTCTTATTGACACTTTTAGGAATAGCAAAGGAACTGGAATTAAACCCGAATATCGAAAAAGGTGATTTAATCCAAGTTCAAATGCCAATAGGACTGCCGCCGAAGCATTTTGCGGAACTCTATGATAAATATGAGACGTTTTTCCGGGGAACTGGAGAAATGCTTCAATTTAATTATAAGCAAAAAGAATATCATGTAACTATCACAGATGTTATGGCATTTCCCCAGGATTATGCGGCGATTATGCTGTAGCACCGGGAGATACGTTCTTACCCTAAAGTAGTAGGTGTGGACATTGGTGGATTTACAACAGATTATCTGATGTTCCGTTCCGGAATTGAGGATATGGAGATCTGTGACTCTATGGAAACGGGAATCATTAGTCTTTACAACCGGATTACAGCTCGGATGCGTGCGGATTATGATGTGTTGCTGGAAGAAGCGGATATTGACAGTATTATACAAGGGAAAAAAGGATTCTATGAGGAGAAAGTAGTTCGCGCAGTACTGCAAGAAGCGAATCAATGTGGTTTATGATCAGGTTTACGAAAAAGAAGAAAATAATAATATCATGATCCAGATTATGAGTAATATATTGGGATCCCGTAACAGCGAGAGCAGAGAACACATCCTGCATATTAAAACAGCAACGGAGATGATGCTAGACAACTGGTAAAAGTAACAGATGCTTATCCTTTGACAGAGGCAGATATTGCTTTGATTACAACTGCTTCTTCCCTTCATGATATTGGTAAGATTCGTATTCCGGAAGAAATATTGAATAAACCAGGCAGACTTACCGATGAAGAATTTAAGATTATGAAAACCCATAGTGAGCTTGGCGCGGCTATAATTAAGGACATGGATTTTCCACAAGATCATCCACTGGTATATACCGCATGGGAAATCTGCAGGTGGAATCATGAAAGATGGGATGGAAAGGGCTATCCGGATGGATTGAAAGGTGAAAAAATACCAATCTCCGCACAGGTGGTATCGATTGTTGATGTTTATGATGCGCTTACAAGTGAAAGATGCTATAAGAAAGCTTTTGATCATGATACAGCGATTCAAATGATCCTGGACGGACAATGTGGACAATTCAAGGTCATGCAGGAAAAAATCGATTTCTTCAAATCGAACAGTGGAATGAATTCGATTGATTACAATGCGGTTTCAGGTCAGCTCACTATATTAAATGGAAAACGGCAGATATTATGTCAGAGAAATAATCCGAAAATTGATCTGTTCAAAGAATTCGGAGTAAATGAAGAAGATGTTCAATATATTCGGATTTTGTTACACCAGACATCTGTACAAAATAAAGAAATCTCTGTGCAGATAAAAGCGACAGTGGAAAATAATAGTCAGAAGTATAAAATGAAATTGCAAACGCTGTGGTCGCCAATGAAGAAAGACGTATGCATAGGAATTATCGGGTATTTTGACACTGTAAAATAAATATGAAGATTACAATCATAATATCGTTTATACTTTTTTACAGATGAGTATTGGATCAATTACCAGAAAGGCAAAGGAAGTGAAGAGTTCCAAAAGTATATGGAAGATCTGACAGACATGCAGAATCATGTGCTTCCGTATCTGCAGAGTTTTTGTAATCTGGAGGAAAAAGGTGTGAAGGAGAGACGAGAACAGCAGATAGCAGAAAGATATGAAGGAAGAGCAGATGAGAGGGTAACAAGTACCGAAGCGAATGCAGTTGTTAAGGATGTAGGAAAAACAGATAGAAAACCGGCACAGCAGAAGCAGGCGGGAGATGGAAAAGATAAGAAATTATCCATTCATGAACGACTTGAGATTAATAAGAGGATTATTCAAGAAAAGCAGGGAAAAGATAAGCCTGAGAGAGGGGCTGATCGGGGTGTAAGACAGGTGTAACATTATAATTCTAATGAAGGGTGTAGGGAGTCAATCCCTGCATCCTTTTTTATGCGTAAATATGGAGTGAATGTTATAATGAACGGCAGGCGGAAGAGGTATTGGATATCTCGATAATTGGTGAATTGGAAAATTAAATTCCAGTCTATTCAAAAACTGGCACTTAGTATTGCAAAATATATCATAGAAGTTAGTGTTGCAAACCTCTTGATATCTAGTTATAGTTGTGGCTCTGCAATAGAGTCCGGATGGCGTTATCCAAGGAGAATACCATGGCTAAGAATGTACATCTGGTTCTTGATGAAAGAGCCACAATAGAAGTTTGCTTAAGAGAACGAGCTTCATTTACTGAGATGTGCTGAAGGAAGAAGGCCGTAAGCTTACAGCAAAGAAAAAACAGTTCTATGGGGAATATCAAAAGGCACGATGGGATATGCAGGAGATCGTCACGATCAAGGCGAACATTGACACTTTGATGGGCTACACTGAACCGGGAAGAAAGCAGGAAAAGGAGCGTTGAGATTATGAAAACAAGGAGCAAAGCGACGCTGACACTTCGGACCATGTTGGCCTGAAGATACGGGTTTGGGGCGAGCCCCAACAAGCCGCCTTTGTGCCACTTGTGGCCACAGAGGCATTGCTTGCCACTTAGCGGCAGCCCCTAAAATGGCGCAAAAAAACAGAGGCTCTTATTCTGGAACCTCCGTTTCTCTGGCTTTCTTAATGCCTTCGGCTGTGGCTTCTATCACGACAAGCTCTTTTTCATTCATGGAGTTCAGAAGCACATCAATGTGCTTTC
Source organism: Coprococcus phoceensis (assembly GCF_900104635.1). Lineage (NCBI taxonomy): Bacteria > Bacillati > Bacillota > Clostridia > Lachnospirales > Lachnospiraceae > Coprococcus > Coprococcus phoceensis. The sequence goes on along the minus strand of NZ_FNWC01000007.1, from coordinate 2,426,746 downwards.
TGCAAGAGCTTGACCTTGCCCCTCCGTCCGCATGAATAAACTGGTCAACTGAAACGTCAAACATAGTAATGAGTTTAACAAAAAGGTTGAAGCTGGGATATTGACCTTTGTTCTCAATATTCATAATGGTATGGGAGTCACGGTCTACTAATTCCGCAACATAGGCTTGTGTCCAATATTCTGATTTTGCAAATTTAAAATGTGCAATCTCATTGTAGATTGCGTTTATTAAATAAATAACTTCCTAGGAGATATAAAAATATCCCTCCTAATATATCAGTTATTAGAAATTCCAGGTGATAAGGACTGTTCTTTAGAATCAATGAATTATCAAACTTTTCTTGTTTTTCTTCATGCAGCAAATAAGGCACATAATTTGCTTGTGCATATGGAGAAGAAAATAGATGTATATTGTGTATGGTTCTCTCTGCGCCCTCAGCATAAAGCGGATTATCTCGTAATTCCCCATCGATACTAAATAGAGTGGTTTGTACTGGCTGATTTAGAGTATGCACTGTTTCTTTTCCACCATATAAAAGCAGAAGGGTTAAACCGATTACAATAAATATAGAAAAAATTCTATTATTTATTAGAACGGAGAGTATTGTTGAAATTATTGCCACAGTTGAGATGATTATAAGGGCTATTATAAAATTAATAAATAAATCAATGTAAGATATATTTAACTCATAATTCTGGAATATTCCAAGTAATATTACTGATATTGTATCAGCTAAGAGCAAAAGTGTTCCTTCTATGATTCCAACGAGGAGTTCTGTTTTGTAAAATGTCGATTTATTATAACCACAAAATAATTTGTTGTTAATAGTTCTATTGTCTAACTCTTGACTAAGTTTTAGAGACACATTTATTGAAATAAATATACATATTAATGTAGTTTTATTAAAAAGGAAATATGGTATATTAACTTCAAAACCATACGTTGATCCAGATATCTCTAAAAAATTATAAACTAATAATAGTATAATTTCACCAATGTATATTATAGAAGTTAGTCTTCGTGATAATTCGACACGTAATAATTTATTCATGAACCATTCCTCCTTACTGTTCAAATTCATCGAAATAGAATTCTTCTAATGATTCTTCTGTTATTTCACTATTTTTACATTCATGAATTAAAATTCCGTCTTTCAGAAATCCTATATGAGTGACAATTTTTTGTAATTCATCAAGAATATGACTTGAAATTACTATAGTTACTCCGTGGTCTTCACTCAAGGCTTTAATTAAATTTCTAATTTGACGTATCCCGGAAGGATCTAAGCCATTTAATGGTTCATCAAGGAATAATAAATCCGGTTGATTAGCAAGAGCTAATGCAAGCCCTAAACGTTGTTTCATACCAAGGGAATACTGTATAAGTGGTTTACGTGTATCTTTTAATCCTACTATTTTAAGTAATTCAGAAACACTGTACTTTGGATTTTTTATCAAGGATAGCTGATATTTCAAGTTTCGTTTGGCAGACCAATACGGATATACTGCAGGAGTTTCTAATATAGCTCCCGTTTTTATGTTGTCAGCGATTTTTATCTGACCAGAGGTAGGGTTTTGTAATCCTAATAATAGTCTCATAAGAGTTGTTTTTCCAGCACCATTATTCCCGACTAATCCGTAAATAGAACCTCTAGGAATATGAACAGATACGTTATTCAATGCAGTTGTATCCTTGTATTGTTTTGTAATATTGGTTGTTGTTACAATGTAATTCATAAGGCTCCTCCTTTAAATATTTTGCTTTTTAAATATATTTACACTTACTAAAATGATGAACAGTGAAAGAATGACATCAGCAATCACAAAGTCTATATGATAGTCACGATTTTTAAATAAAAATGATTGTTTTGGCTTATCCTCTGGCCGTTCTGTAGTTATATATGAAGAAAAGTTACATTGAGCATATGGGGATAAGGTAATCTTCATATTTAATTGTGTCCGATAAGTAGCGTTTAGTTCTTCTGTAAAACTTTCTATTAAATCTTTTGACGCAGGATCGTTTTCCTCATTTATTTCTACAAATACACTTTCGTAGTCTGTTAATGTAGCAAGGGTTTTTCGACCACTATTTATAAGAAATATGGCAAAGAATACAAGTAAGAACTGCGTTATCAAACGTTTCTTCGCAAGTAAACTAAAACTACAAATAATAACAGAAACAGAACCAATTGTAATCATAAAAATCAGAGTATTAGTCATAATATATGAGAATGAATGAGTAAGTTCCTGTTTCCTAAGAAGGCAACCTAATAGATAAAATAAAGAATCAAGTAATACAAGGCTGCTTCCACATACGCTGCAAGCAATTACTTCCGCTATATAAATTTGGTTTTTTTTGTACCCTAAATAAAGTTTATTTTGTACTGTACCATAAGAAAACTCATTACAAATATAGACTGACATTAAAAGGGAAAGAACTATACAGATAAAATTTACATTCTCTAAAAAATCATCTCCCCAAAATAAAAATGGCACACCTCCTTTTAGGCCAAGCATGTGAATCAAAAATAGAATAAATAGTACGACCAGATAATATAAAGATCTTAGATACCGTTTGATTTCTACAATCATAAGTTTTAATATCATATAACTCCCTCCTTTGACTATATTATGATGGCGAAAAGCATAAAAAGTAAAGCAAAGAAGTATTTACATTGTAGATAATAAGAATAAAAGAGTGATTTTACATAATGTAAAGAAGGTTTTTCTTTCTCTATTTTAGTGCGGGGGTTATATTTAAATTAATAAAAATATTTTTAAGGGAGGTAATCATATGAAAGTTATAAGCACAGAGAAAGCAAGAGAACTTCGAGCAGGTAATGCTCATTTTCATTGGGTATGTTTTGACAAACTTAACTTTATCAGTAAGCCATATTACTGCAGCCTATCAGAAGTAGGTAAAGTTGCGGATAGGCATAGAGATAAATATAGGAATCATAAAAAGAAAGTATTTATCCTTACTTGTCATAGAAAATGTGGGGAATAAGCGGATGTAAAGCCTATTTGACATGGATGTAAGGGTGTATTTGCTTGAGTAATTATGGAAAATAGTTTATCTTGAAGGTGTAATAGTTGTACGTATCAAACTTCGAAGAAAGGAGACAAAGGTATGAAAGCATTAACAGTTGAGAAAGCACAGGAAATTAGAGCGGGCAAGGGACACTATCATTGGATCTGTAGAGATTGGGCTAATTTTACAAGTAAAGCATATAGTTCTTATGCAGCAGCCGGAGAAGCAGCTGATGCTCATGTAGCGAAATATCCAGCTCATGCAGATAAGGTTAGCGTGTTCTACTGTGAAAAGAGTAGTTGTCAGTAACCGCAATAAGCAAATACAGAGAGGGTTGGATATTCCAACCCTCTCTGTATTTAGAAAGAAGGAAAGTAATATGAGAGGTTGTTTACAACATGATGAAAATGATTGTGGATTAGCGTGTATATTAACTATATGCAAGTTTTTAAAAATTTGTGTCGATGAAACAGCACTCAGAAAAAATATATTTCTTGGTAATGATGGATTAAGCCTATACGGAATAACAGAAGTGTTTCGTACTATCGGAATGAAATCGTTGGCGGTTGAAGGCACTAATATAGAGTTGTATTCTTTATTATCTGAAGAGAAAAAGCCTATTATTATTATGATAAATGAAGATGATGAATATCACTATGTCGTACTGTATAAGACAAATAATAGTAAGGTTTTTTTATGGGATCCGAATAAAGGAAAACGTATTATTACAAAAGAATATTTTGATTTAATATGGTCAAGTTATGCTATAATTATTACGGAGATTTTAGAAATAGATAGAGTGGTGCTACCTAAAAAGTCAGTATGTTGGACAGCTCTATTTCAACAGAAAAAGCTCCTTGCTTTATTAGTGATATTTTCGGTTATACTTATGGCAATTAGTGTAATTACAACCTTTTTATATAAGAATATAATTGATCAAATTGAAATAGGCATTCCGACATTTACACCACAATTAAAATCTTTTTTTATAGTGATGGGGGGATGCTATTTACTTGTAAGTATCTTGTCTATAGTAAAAGGAAAACTTATTGCTTACTTAAAAATGGAGCTGGAAATTACACTTCAAAATCAATTTGTGGAATCATTATTAAATATTTCTATTCAAAAAAAGGACGATTATACAAGTGGAGGTGTTCTGGATAGATATTATAGATTATCTGTAGTTGTTGAAACCATGTCCTCCGTATTTTCTTTTGTAGTTTTGGAATGTATTTCTTTGATTGCCGGAGCAATTATTTTAATAGGTATTAGTCCTATTATGTTCTATTTGGTCTTGGTTATAGTTGCTGCTTATATAATTTCATTTGTTATTTCTAAACAAAAACTCTTTAAATTAAGTAAAACTATTATGGACAAAGAATCTTTGTTAATAACACACATAAAAGAAACAATCGAGAATTTAATGTCTTTAAAGAGTTTTGAAAACAGCAATTATATGAAGAAAATGAGAAAGGAAATCAAATTTGTAAAAAATCAAGAGTATATTTTAAGCAAATTATCCATAATTTTAGGGGAAACTTTAAGGGCAATAGAACATATGGTTATGTTGATAATCTTAGCATATGGAATTTATTCAGTTATTGCAGGTAATATGTCGTTAGGTACGCTACTTGCATTTGAAAGTTTTATAGGCTTTTTCCTATCTCCGGTTAAAAATTTACTTGGCATTCTACCATCTTTGCAAGAAACAATACTTACGTTCCGTAGAATAGAAGATATATTTGCATATAATAAATCTACAGAAATTTCAGAAAGCAATAATGAAATTAGTGGAAAAATATGTGTAGATAACTTGGATATTGCATATGGCTATGATGTTCCTATATTAAAAAATATTTCTTTTACCATAGAAGCAGGTGAAAAAGTTTTTTTGATGGGCTCTAGTGGGTGCGGAAAATCAACATTAGCAAAAACAATCGCTGGATTGGTAAAATATAATAAAGGGGAAATCGTATGGGGGAATGACAGAAATTTAAACATTTCTGATTTATCAAAACAAGTCCTATATTTATCTCAGGAATCCGAAATATTTTCAGGTTCAATTCAAGAAAATATTTTAATGTGGGAAAAGGATTGTAACCAACTATTATTCGATGAAGTTATTGAGGCAATGGGAATTAGTCAAATGATGAGTTCCAGATCTCTTAGTTTAGATAGCTATTTATCGGAGAATGGCACTAATTTGTCCGGTGGTGAAAAACAGCGGGTTGCTCTTGCTAGAGCTATGATGCGAAATGTTCCAATATATATATTTGACGAGGCAACCTGTCATTTGGATTTTGAAAGTGAGAATCTTATAATAGATTATATAAGAAAAAAACTCTTGGAACAAACATGTATAATTATTTCGCATAACACAAATCTGTTAAATGATAATGATATAGTTTTATTTATTGATAGCACTGGAAAGCTACATAAAAATAAGCATTCACATTTATTAGAAAATAATTTAGAATATAATCAGATAATAATTTCTCGGAATCCTGAGTGATTATTATCGGTAACAGCCGAAATGTGTACTTTGAAAAGTAAATATGATTCGAAACAGAAAAAAGAACATGGAAAATAGACATAACTGTCGCCATGCCTGAAAAATAGTGTATAATGATCAAAGGATTATGCCACATTTAAAATCAACTTTGCTAGGGTGGATTCAAAGGGCAAATTCCAGACATCCAAATGCTGAAGCATGAGGATGTGATACAGGCGGCAGTACCACATCTTAGTTGAGCGGTGTCTCTGCCGCTTTCTAATTGAAAGTCTATTTTCTCACGTTTATTCGAATGTTCAGCCGAAGTCCTGGCATTGTATTCCAGTTTCCATTCTTCACTGTCACGAGGCGGAAAATTGATCAGTCTTGGATTATCTTTCATTGCAAGATGAACGGTTCTCCCATATTTGGAGTCTGAGTAGGGAGTGCTACAAGAACATCCGTATTTACGGCTGGCAAGCGGACAACGGAATTTTAACCGTGTCTTTGAAGGCTCAGAACCGCCATGATTCATTTTTCGTCCTGCTTTGCAGATAGGGACACCATCTTTTCCAATGGTAAAAGCTTCCAAAAACCCATGAGAATCATGCTTTGATGCAGGATTGAATAAAGGAAATAAAGGCAGGTCGCTTTCTGAGTTCGCTGCAACCAATATATATAAGTGGTAGCCATGGTAAAAGCATTCTCTAGAAGAATCATAACCGATGTCACAGTCAGGCTGGGAAAAGTAACAGTCACAATGGCAGGAAGTAATTCCACTTTTGGAACATTTGCAAATACGGTGCTTCCGTTCGCGTGCAGATGTTGTAACAGGCATTCCATCGCCGGCAATGGAAAGATTGGAGATATCAATCAATCCTTTGGATATGGAGATCGATAAAAATTCATGATCATAAATCTTGAAAAGAGAAGCATAAGGCTGTTCATCTATGGAAAAAGAAGAATGTTCCATAGATTGGAAAAGTTGTTCAACTGTGACTTTTCCAATGGGTTCTGCCTTATCGCCTTTTTGTTTTGTTTTTTTTGACCTTCTTCTTTTTTATAGGATGGATATGAGGAGAAAGATTATCAGAATCAGAATCCTAAAGCCTGTCAAGGAAGTCATAGAAAGTGCCGACACCGGGAGTATCACCAAACTGGAATCCGCTGAGGATTGCATAGAGTGGATTTATCTTCAATTGAGCAGCCCAATCGGTAAGGAAATGGACTTTAAAATCAATGGAAAGAAGATAAGAACGTTGCATACAGGAAGGAGTCCTTGGTTTTGGACCAAAGACAGAGTATTTGCCGCGGAGCAGTTCATCGGTATAAGAAAGATCGAGATTCCAAAAACGTTCGATGATGTCCCATGTTGATTTAGCAAAAACAGTGGGATCCGGATAATATTTACGAAGGTTTTCGAGTACAAAAGTTTGATAGGCGGTATGACCGCCGGAATTAACAGGTAACATAAAAATCGCCCTCCAGTCGATGAAAATAAAATATATTCAATCGGCTTCGCTGCAAATTTTGAGCGATTTGTCAAGACTTTTTGGACAAAAAAGTAGGGGATTTTAATAAAAAAGGAATCTGCAAGCCTTGATTTTACTGAGCTAAAGATTCCGAGAGATTATGATAATTAACGGGAGGTAAAAAAACAAGTTCAATGACCATAGCAGAAATGATTAAGAAAACAAGGCAAGATAATAATATGACGCAAGAGGAGTATGCTAATAAATTTGGTGTCACAAGGCAGACTGTTTCAAGTTGGGAAAATGAAAAAAGTATGCCTGATTTACAGCTGATCATAACTATTTGTAATACATATAATTTCTCTCTGGATTCATTATTAAATGAGGATCATAAATTTGTAAGCAAAATAGATATGACACAAAAAATTTTTCGTACTTTAAAAAGAATATTACCGATTTTCTGTATTATAGGATGTGTTTATGTAGCTGTTTTGGGGATTTGGAAAATAAATGCAGTGAGAAAAGAGGAAGGCTTTGTTTCTAATGTTAAAAGTTTGGGATTTGAGTTGGAAAATGGACTCTATGTGCTGTACGATGAAGATATAATATATGAGTTGCCAAATCAAAAATTACCATTTATGAAATTCGGATTTAATCTTCAACAGATTACTTCAACATATAGAAATGAGAAGTTCTCTTGTAATATTCTTTTGAATTACGATGAGCAACAATACACTTTTAATATAGACTATGGCTTGGATCATCAAATTACAGGAACGATAGCGACTAACAAAACAATAGAATACAATGATTTATCAAAAGATGATGATACTGTATTGAATACATATAAAGATACAATAGAGACTATTTTATGCAAAATGGTTACATATTATGATGCTGCATATTTATAATATAAAAACCGAACAAATAAGGAAGCAGGCCTATGTAATTTGAGTTAAGAGGTACACTTTTGTTTAACTGTATAGTACTCTGTAGATAACATAATCGAAACTATCATAGCAGAATATTTAAAATTCTTTATGATAGTTTTGATTTTTTGATAAATTAGAAAAAGAAAGAATCAATGATTATTTTGAAATATATGAATGGAGAAAACAAGAATTTGTTAGAGTAGATAAAAAGTGAGTGAATATTCATCTGCAAATTATCGAGATTTATTCAAAAACTTATTCAGTCTATTAGGACAGGCAAGATGTAGTGAGGTGTCAAATTATAGGACACCTCAAACATTTATAAGCTGTTTTCTCGTTTGTTTTCAATAGATTCACGAAATATGGGAGCATCGAGCAGTGCGGTGAAATTCTGTCTAATGATCTCCAGTGTCTTTTGCTTTTTCTGCAATTCCTGTTTTTCCCGGATAGTAGCAGCCTGTTCAGATTCAAGATTTTCAATTTGCTTCTGGATTTTATTAGAGCTTGGGATTTTGGTAACACCGAGATCCTGAAGCTCTTTTTTTAGTGAATCGTGGAGTTGGTATTCTGCCTGATGTTTGGTCCTGTATGCTTTTGGATTTTTAGCAGATTTGCAATCTTCAATCACTTTACGACAGAGCCGGTAAGAATCACAGTGTTTCTGAATGACTTTCTGCGTGCTCAGATCATTGTTGATTTGCGTTATTCTCTGCTCAGCCGCTTTAACAGAAGCATTAACATCAGAAAGATGCTGCTGGAAATCTTCATAATTCAGCAGGTTATTTTCGGAAAGATAGTTGAAGGTGCGGGCTGCCTCTTTCAGATTATTGAGTTTTGCCCATCGTTCAAAGCCTTCTCGATTGCCGGTTGTAACATACGTGGAGATATTGATATACAGGCGAGCTTCTCTGGACAGATGCTTTGGAGCTTTCGCTTTGCTACGATTTTTAACCAGACGGATACGGACATTTTCTTCCGAATAATAGCTTCCGAGAGATTTCATATAAGTGAAGTTTTTCTGTTCCGGTGCACGGAAGGACAGATGTTTTCCCTGTCGAACTTCATATCCTGCTAACTGCATCTTTTGTAGAAATTCCTCATAGTTGATAGAAGACCAGATAGCTTTATCTACAGCAACACGCAGTTTGGCTTTCCAGCTGGTTCCACGGTGATATTCCAGGTTCTCTTTATAGCTTTTACCTTTTTCTCCGGTTGGCATACTGGTGACAAGACCATTTTCATGGCAGATACGATTACTAATCCGGCAGATTTTATGGTAGCTCCGCTTATTGGAAACATACTTGTGATGATCAACAAAACTTGCAGCGTTGAAGATGATATGGTTATGAATGTGATTTTTATCAACATGGGTGCTGATCACATATTCATATTTTCCTTTTAGTACTTCGTCTGCAAATTGCTGCCCTAAGCGATGGGCGGTTTCTGCATCAACCTCACCAGGCTTGAACGACTGGATCAGATGAAATGCCAGGTTATCACCTTTATCCATACCGTTCTTTTTTGCCATTTCTCTTGTCATAGAAAATTCAAGATCTGCAGTTTCCGGGGAACAGCCAAAACTGGAAACTAACAGTTTTTCATCTGTCTTATCTGGATTTGTAATATAGTCCAGAGCTTTCTTGTCTGTTACTTTAATGGGGAAGATCTTAAGATACGCCATAATTCTTTCACCATCTCTTTCAATTCTTGCATTTCTTCCGGATACAGATCTCCGGTGCTGTTTACTTTTTTCGCAATCTGATTGATATTTACGCCAATCTTGTGCATTTCCTCATACTGTTTCTTTAGCGGAGTAGTGTCGGTGTTGACGATGTAACCGTCGATTGCCATTTTACGAAGGTAAGCTCCCATATTTTTTGTTTTTGATTCAATCATCTTTCTGCGAATCAGCTTTTTTTCTTCCGGGGAAACACAAAACAAAATTTGTATATTTCTTTTTCTCTTTGCCATAGGCAGATTCTCCTTTCATTGGTTCTTCGAAGTAGTGACTTCTGAGTTTTTAATTTAGGGCAGGGTTCCCTAAATTGTTGGTTTTTCGGAAGTGTATATACACTTCCTGTCCTTGCTGTTTTACCCCTCTATTAGATAAAGTCAGAAGAATAAGAGAAATGCAAAAGAATTTGGCAGGTAGTATGGCATACAAAAATGTGGTATGATTATGGACAGGATATCAGAAGAATCAGGAGTTGAAAAGATTGTGAAGACGGAAGAAATCTTTGAATACGTGCAGAAACAGTACGGTACAGTTCCAGAATATTTATGGAGTAAATCGCCAGACAGTGCTGTACTTCGTCATAAAAATGGAAAATGGTATGCAGTATTCATGACAGTTGAGAAATCTAAGTTGGGATTAGAGGGAAATGATCTGGTTGCCATCATGGACGTAAAGTGCGATCCAGAAATGACCAGCATGATTATTCAGACTTATGGATTTTTACCAGGATACCATATGAATAAACAGCACTGGATCACGATTTTACTGGATGGTTCAGTCAGTGAAGCGAAGACATTGGACTTTTTGGATATGAGCTATGACCTGATTGACGGAGCAGGCAGAAAAGAAGAAAATGTAAGTGGATTACAGTGATTTTTGAGCAAAAGGAAAACCGGGGATTTTACTCCTCGGTTTTCTGGCTGTTGTGCTTCAGTCTTCAACTTGAAAAATATCTTCTACAGGCACTTTCAGGTAATGTGCCAGCCGGATTGCAATCTCAAGAGAGGGATTTCGTTCTCCACGTTCGATGCGGCCTATCGTCTGGCTGCAGGAACCTATGGCTTCAGCCAAATCTGCTTGAATGAGATTCCGTTCTTCACGAATATCTTTTAATGTATTATTGATTGCCATTCAATCACTTCCTTTGCTTATTGTTATCAGTAGGATCATGAACCTGCTGTTGAAATCTAATGAAATCCTGGAATTTCTGCACCTTTGCATTTCCCGATTACTTTTCCAAAAATCTTAAAAGAGTCAGATTCCAAAACTTGGATAGGACGATATTTTTGATTTAAAGAGATCAGATAAACACCATCTGGCTCATCGTGTAATTCCTTGATGTAAGTATTGCCGTTGAGATAGAAGATTCCAATTTCACCATTAGCAAGAGAATCTTTTTTCTGAATCCATGCAACATCGTCTGTATGATAAAGTGGCTCCATACTATCACCAGAGATCCGCACACCAAAGTCAGTCTGCTCAGGAGCAAGATGTCCTACGTCATAGGTTTCTTTTACAGAATCTTCCAGGTAATTTCCAGTACCAGCAGAAACTGGTTCCCAGGTAATTTCTACAGGATGATGGAATGGGATAATCTTTGCAGACAGTGGAGAAAACTTTTTAGAAGCTTTCAAAATATCAGCAAATTCAATCAATTTATTTCTGCCTTCTTCATTCAATCCACTCATAATGTTATATGGATTTTCTCCAAAGAAGGATTCATATATATCTTCGATATCAAGTAACTGGCAAAGTGTCAGGAAAACATGTAAAGCGGGTTCTCGTGCATTGTTCTCCCATTTGGAGAGTGCTTTTGTAGTGACCTGAATACCTTCCTGAGAAAGCAGGTTTACCAGATCTGATTGAGAGTATCCTTTCTTTTTTCTATTTTCTGCTAATATTTCCCCGAAATCACGCATTTGTTCGCCTCATTTCTATTTGAATTTTCTATATGCATTATACCGTATGTTAGAAATAAAATCAACAATAATCTCCGAAATGGAGAAAATACAACCAAGATGTTACTTGACTATCTCCGAAATGTCGATATATACTAAACATACAGAAATTGATAAGACATTATGTTGAAGGAAGCAGCTGGGAGGTGAAAAGTTTGAGTGAGCGTGTGATCCTGCATAGTGATATGAACTGTTTTTATGCCAGTGTAGAAATGCTACATCATCCGGAATTTGCTGGAATGCCTCTGGCAGTCGGTGGTGATCCGGAAGCCCGGCATGGAATTGTGCTGACAGCAAATTATATTGCCAAGAAAAAAGGAGTAAAAACCGGAATGGCATTATGGCAGGCGAAACAGGTTTACCCGGAAATTATTTTTGTACCACCACGGATGGATTTATATTTGCGATTTTCTCAAATGGCAAGGGAAATCTATTCAGAGTATACAGATAAAATTGAGCCATATGGAATTGATGAAGCCTGGCTGGATGTATCAGATAGTGGAAATCTGAAAGGAAGCGGAATGACGATTGCGAGAGAAATCAGCCATCGGATTAAATACGAACTTGGAGTAACAGTGAGTATTGGAATTTCCTGGAATAAGATTTATGCGAAACTTGGTTCAGATTACAAAAAGCCGGATGCAATCACAGAGTTTAATCGAGAAAATTATAAAGACAGGATATGGCAGCTTCCTGCGTCAGATTTGCTTTATGTCGGAAGACAGACAAATAAGAAATTGCAAAAACTTGGAATCCGGACAATCGGGCAACTTGCGGAATCAGACGAAAAGTTGTTAGAGAGCCATTTTGGAAAAATAGGAAATGTATTATGGGCTTTCGCAAATGGCTGGGATGAAGATCCGGTTTGCAAGGAAGGGTATGAAGCTCCAGTAAAGTCGATAGGTAATAGCACCACAACACCGAGAGATCTGGAAAATGATCTGGATGTTTGGATCATTCAAATAGCATTGGCAGAAAGTGTAGCTGCACGATTGCGGAAACATGGATTTAAATGCAAAACAGTAGAAATTACAGTTCGAGATAATGGATTGTATAGTTTTTCCAGACAGATACATTTACGACAGCCAACGAATATTACAAATGAGATTGTAACTGCAGCATTTCAGCTATTTAAAGATAATTACAAATGGGAACATCCCATTAGAAGCCTGGGAATCCGAGCTGCGGATCTTGTGTTAGATGATATTCCCGTGCAGTTGGATTTATTTGGAAATCAGGAGAAAAAAGAAAAGTTAGAGAAGCTGGATCGTACTGTAGATGAGATAAGACGACGGTTTGGATATTTCAGTATACAGCGAGCGGCAATGTACCAGGATAAAGTCTTATCCCACTTAGACGCTGGTACGCACACGGTCCATCCACACAGTTATTTTCATGGGTAATTGGAGGGATAGATTTGAAAAAAGCATTAACCAGAAAACAGGAAGAAAGTTATCAGTGTATTTTGAATTATACGAAGGAGCATGGATATCCGCCGACAGTTCGGGAATTTGGAGAGTTGATCGGGGTGAAATCAACATCATCTGCTTTTTCCAGAATCAAGCAGTTGGAGCAAAACGGATATATCCGAAGGATTCCGGCATCGCCAAGAGCAATCGAGATTTTATAGTGAGGTGTCGGCATGAACAAAGTATATGTAGATGTAGTGGCAGAGTTTCGGAAAGACGGACAGCTGGTTCCCATATTTTTTACATGGGAGGATGGAAGAAAGTATAGCATTGACAGAATTTTGAAAATCGAGCGATGCGCCAGCAGAAAGGCAGGCGGTGTAGGAATGATGTACACCTGTATGATACAGGGACAGGAAAGCCATTTGTTTTACGAAGTGGATAAATGGTTTATGGAGAGAAAAACAGCATAAGGAGAGATAGGTATAGACGATATTATTTGGATTATTAACCGGCAGGGATAGTCACTTTCCCTTTATATTCCTGCAGGTTTTACATAAGAAGATGGATTCCGGTCAGCAAAGGCAACTCCCACAATGCCTTTTGGATATCCGCTTCTGCAAATTGTAGTAAGTAATTGCTTCCCATCAAAATCATGGGGAAAGCGAACTGGTCTGAAAGACCGCCAGTTAGTGTGATGATGATAAGGAGATTTTGAAACTGATGACAGACAGAGATTATGCAATTAAATCAATGAAAGAGATTACCTTCCAGATGGCAAGCCATGCACAGGATTATCTGGAAGTTACAATCGAAAGACATTATACTGATATTAAAGAACTGATGACAAGTTACCAGAAGCTGATTTTGGAAAATCAGGTCGTATTGGAAGAACTGGATATGGAGTGCCAGGAGAAGATCAATGAAGATATGGCATATGCGTTAAGCTACCTGAGCATTTATAATCATCAGCTGAACGTGCCAAAGATGCACCGGGAGATGAATAATCTGATGATTATTTATGGATTGTCGGACATGATCTATCGGGGAATGACTTTGGTGAAGTTCTATGCACCGAATGGTGTGATGCTCAGTGAAATCCTTCATTCCTGTTTTTGCAGTCATTATAATAAGACAGATGTGGAAGTACAACAGGAGTTGGGAATAGGCAGGACTTCTTTTTATAAAATGAAGAAGCAGGCACTTGGGTATTTAGGATTTTATTTTTATGAGATCGTGGTACCGCAGGCAAAGGATAAAAGATTTAAACCGTCACTGGGCGTTGAGGAAGAGTAGGTGAATAATATGAGATACGAAGATTCGATGAAAGGTGTAGCTGCTCAGATAATCAAAGAACAGCAGCGAGTCAGTAAAATTAAAAACAATCCAGAAGAGTTCCATTGGCATGACGAATATGCAACGTTGAATTTCTTTCGGTTTATCTGCAAAAATATCGGTAACTTGGGAAATGGAGAAATTGAGAAAATGGTCACACGCTTGAAAAGCATAGATCAGAAAGCAGTGGAAAACCATGTGAATGGTGCTGTTTGGGCATTTGATTATGATAAGATGTTCTGTGTATTGATGGAAAATGAAATTTGCCGAAAGGTGTGTGAAAAGAATAAATATAATAGTTGGACGAAGCTGATTGGAAATTATTGTTTTCAAGTGGTGTAGGATAAAATAGTGGCTTGTGAAAAGCTGGTTTTGATGTTAAGATGAAATTGGGATAGGAGACATTTAGGAATCTGTCCTGACACAGCAAAGAATGGAGGCGAGAATGAACGTGGCGAAAGCAGAAACCGTGAAAACAGAAGAATTGGAAACACGTTACGAAAGATACAAGGGTATCTTAAAAAACCTTACCATCATGAGCGATGTGTTTATGCGGAATGTATTTAAGAAACGTGAATGTACAGAATATGTTCTGCAGGTAATTATGGATAAAAAGGATCTGAAAGTGATTGATCAGGTTCTTCAAAAGGACTATAAGAATTTACAGGGACGTTCAGCTATTCTGGACTGTGTTGCCAGAGATTCTGAAGGCAAGCAGATGGATGTAGAAATCCAACAGGACAACGAAGGGGCATCTCCCAAAAGAGCAAGGTATCATAGTGGTCTGATGGATATGAACACATTAAATCCAGGACAGGATTTTGATGACCTTCCGGAAAGCTACGTGATTTTTATCACCAGAGACGATGCACTTGGATACGGACTTCCGATTTATCATATAGACAGGAAAATCGAAGAAGTCAGTGAGAATTTTAAGGATGAAGCTCATATTATTTATGTAAATTCTAAGAAACAAGAGGATACAGAATTAGGCAGACTGATGCATGATCTTCACTGTAAGAATGCAGAAGATATGCACAGTAAGATACTTGCTGACAGAGTATACGAATTGAAGGAAACACAGAAAGGGGTGGAATTCATGTGCCGTGAGATGGAACAGATTTATAGTGAAGGTATTGAAAGTGGTGAGCTGAAAAAAGCAAAAGCCTCAGCATTATCCATGGCTGCGGATGGAATGAAAGTTGATAAAATAGCCCACTATCTTAATGTAAGTGCTCAAATGGTACAGAAATGGATTGACGAGAGCATGAGTGTTGCACATTAACAAATGATAAATTTTAATGGAGCTACCAGGGGATACTAATTCTTCTGGTGGCTTTTTTGTGTGTTGCATGTATAAAAAAGTGAAATATAGTTCTATAGAACTATAACTTGATTTGCGGATTCTGTATCTTTCAATTATCCATCAGTATACTAATTTTAGACCGAATTATCGTTCTGAAGGAGGTGCTATGATGGATTTAAAAGCGGTTGGTCAGCGAATCAAAGCAGCAAGAGAAGCAAAAAATCTTACACAGGAAGAACTGGCGGCGCTGGTAAATTTAAGTACAACACATGTCAGTGTGATAGAAAGAGGACTGAAAGTAACAAAGTTGGATACCTTTGTAGCAATTGCCAATGCACTTGATGTATCGGCTGATGCGCTACTGATAGATGTTGTGACACATTCTGTCACAGGTGTTACTAATGAATTATCTGATATGATAGGGAAATTGCCAAAGGACGAGCAGAAAAGAATTTTAAATGCTGTTAGAGCTTTGGTAGACTAATGAAATAGGCATTGAAATCGAAGGGCATTAAGCTCTTCTTTTTTTTATTCTTTTTTATGGCTTCATTTGTGAAAGTATCTTTTTTCATAGTGAGAATCATGATATAGTAGTTCTAAAGAACTATAAATAATTCTTTGAAACCGGAGGGCGGGTAAATGAGAGAAAAAACTATTTATGAGAAGATTGCAGAAAAGTACAACACAACACCAGAAGAAGTACGCAGAGAAATGCAGATAGCCATAGATGCAGGATTTGATAGTCCTGATCCGGCTGTGCAGGAAGAATGGAAGAAAATGACACTTAAAGGAGACAGACCTACACCGGAAGAAGTAATCAATTACGCAGTAAAAAAACTAAAAGGAAATTAATGAAAATATGAAGAAAAAGATAATTGCAGTGATCTCAGGAGCAGTCATCTTGATAATTGCTGCAGGAAGTATTTATGGGAAATCTGAATCTGGTCATAAGGAAAGCGAACCGGATGTAGTTGGAACATTTTCCGTAAATCGAGATGAAAATATAACCGTGGTTGCTAACCGGGGACATATCGAGGATAAAGAAGCTTTTGCAAGAGAACTTTTGCAGATGTACAAGGATGATTCTTTTCATTCGACAAAATTCTCCACAGACAGGGGATATGCGACGAGCCTTGATATGAACATCTATTTATGGAAAGAAGATATTGAAGATGGAAAATCGGTAATGACAGCCGAATATAGACCTGTAGAATACGGAAAGGACCATGATGTAGTCAATAATCCTGATAAATTTCAACTATATATAGATGGAAAAGAAGTAGAAGAATAACACGGTGAACTTTTTATACTGAAATATGTACGATTTCAATAATGACATGAACTTATGGGAACATATTGCGGATACTTTGTGAACTTTATCCTGATACAATGATTATGCTGATGAAAGAAGGCATAGATAACTGAATACAATAAAGAGACGAAAGCCTCAGTAGTTAAGAAAAAACTACTGGGGCTTTTTTTCGTGCCTGAATTTATCAGCCAATAACTGCGGGCGTATCCCGGCAGGATAAAGGCGGAGCAGGCATGATCCTAAACAGAGGTCCTCCTTCTGGATTTGAAACGAGCAACAAAATTTCAAATTCAGGAGGAATGGATATGTATATTGAACACCCATATTTTTATGAAGGAAAGTACTACGCAAATATTGATGGAGAAATGATTGAGATTACAAAAGAAGTTGCGTATGCGATGAACAATTTTTACAGAAGCAGCAAGGCAAAAAAAGTTGAGATTAAGAACGAACTGGGTGAGGTTGTGGATAAGATGCTGAGAGAAGTACCTTATAGCGGTCAGTCCATTGATGGAGAAGGCTTCATGATTGAGGATTTTCCAGATCTGAACTGTGATGTGGAGCATTGTGTACTGACAAAAATGGAACAGCAGGATATTCACAAAGTGATCAATCAGCTGAACTCAGAGGAACGCATGATTATTTATGGCATTTTCTTTGAAAACAAGACACAGACACAGATGGCAGAGATCATGGGTATTTCCAGACAGATGCTGTCATACAAGCTGAAATCCACTCTTAATAAGATGCGTGAAATGTATATGAATAAATTTTTTTAAAAAATTTTTCAAAATCTTTTGCATCTGCCAAAGTCATTTGACTTTAGTAATTAGAGGAAGTTAAAGGACTTCCTAAAATGAACCATGATAACTGAATATCCAATAATAACTGACGTGACATTTCATGCAGAGAGCACGAGGAAGATGCCGCTATAGGATTATAAGACAAAACAAAGATTTTTAGTCCCGTCCGTAATGCTGCGAAAAAGCACTGACCGAAGCCAGCTGGCAGGCTGGTGATGCGATGATACGTATGAGATGCGATACACTTGCAGATCCTGAGAAGTCTGTAACTGGTAAACCTATGAACTGCTGGAGCCTGGAAACGAGAGTTTCCGGGTTGTGGTCCGGAGTATGCATCCGGGCAGGTTATTATTCCCTTCCTGCAGATGCAGGAGTAACGATTCGGGGTATCGAGGATAAATAGAATCGAGCGAGCACTGTTTAATAATCAAATTGGCTATAGAGGTTATGCGGCAGAGCTTTCCACTTTGGAAAGGAACTCTGCCGTATTCCTGTGGAGCCAATATAGCGCTATGAATGCTTTACAAATAAAAAAGATTGGAGAGATGACAAGTGACGATTCGAAGAGGAGATATCTTATGGGCGGATCTCGGTATGTTCCCGACAACTTCGGTTCAGAGTGGAGTAAGACCGGTGATCGTAGTGAGTAATAATAAAGCCAATACATACAGTTCAGTCATAACGGTAGTTCCGCTGACATCAAGAATATATAAGAAGCGGTATTTGCCAACACATGTATTTATCAGTAAATACGATATGAC
Source organism: Coprococcus phoceensis (assembly GCF_900104635.1). Classification (NCBI taxonomy): domain Bacteria; kingdom Bacillati; phylum Bacillota; class Clostridia; order Lachnospirales; family Lachnospiraceae; genus Coprococcus; species Coprococcus phoceensis. The sequence goes on along the minus strand of NZ_FNWC01000007.1, from coordinate 2,408,201 downwards.
AGGAATCCGAAAAGGAAGTCTGGCACTGGCTGAACAGGTTATGAGCATTTCTACAAAATGTATTATTGAGAAATGCGGAAGAGTAAATAAGTGGAGCCTGGATCGGGTACTGAAAGCAGTACGGATTCAGATGGGAATGGAGGGAGAAGGGCATGACTGCAGAAGAATATAGAAACTATCTGGAAACGGATTTTGATGATGTGGATCTGAAGGAATTGAAGGATATCCGAAAAATAAGGATTGACCGGAATCAGACGAAGGAAAAAAGAATAGCTCAATATCTCAGACAGGTGGGAAATCCCTATCTTGTCTGTATAGGAAATGTAAAAGTGAAAATAAGGTTTGCAAACAATGGAGTATCTTTTGAAGATGCATTTGAGGAACTTTTGCTTTCTGTATAAAAAGTGATGGTAAAATCTGAAGAGTTATGTTAATATGGAGACGAGGAACTCAGGACTCCTCATTCATATCAGGACAAAATCGACTCACCCTCTGGGTTTTACCAATGTTGATGGAAAGGTAAAACTAAGGAGGATGAAGATGAATCAAATTAACAATTCAAAGAAAATCTATCATGCAGCCATTTATGTTCGTTTATCGAAAGAAGATGGCGATGTTGCTACTGCTGGAAAGCGTGAAAGCAACAGTATCTCAAATCAGAAAGATCTGATAAAAAATTTCCTAAAAGATAAAAAGGATATAGTTGTTGTATCAGAACGGGTGGATGACGGTTACAGCGGTTCTAATTTTGAACGTCCTGCATTTCAGATGATGCTGGAAGATATCAAAAAAGGAATTGTGGATTGTGTCGTTGTAAAAGACCTTTCCCGTTTTGGACGTGAGTATATTGATGCCGGAAAATATATCGAAAGATTATTTCCGGCACTTGGCGTGCGGTTTATTGCGGTCAATGATCATTATGACAGCCTGGAAGGAAAAAGTCAGGCAGACGAAATCGTGATTCCCTTCAAGAATCTCATTAACGATGCATATTGCCGTGACATTTCTATCAAAATAAGAAGCCACCTGGAAGTAAAGAGAAAAAATGGGGAATATATTGGAGCGTTTACACCGTATGGCTACCAGAAAGATTCAGATAATAAAAATAAACTGGTGATAGATGTATATGCGGCAGGTATCGTCAAAGAAATTTACCGTATGAAATTATCAGGTATGAGCCAGACAGCAATTGCCAATGCATTGAACAAACAGGGTGTTCTTTCACCAATGGAATACAAGCACAGTCTTGGAATAAGGATTCAGGATAATTTTAAAACACACGAACAGGCAGAATGGAGCGCCATGTCGGTAAAAAGAATCCTTGAAAATGAAGTATACACTGGAACTCTGGTGCAGGGAAAAAGAACAACACCAAACCATAAAGTGAAAAAATTGTTGAAAAAGCCGGAGACTGATTGGGTTAGAATTGAAAAAAATCATGAGGCTATCGTATCAGAACGAGAATTTGCACTGGTGCAGAGATTATTAGGGATAGATACAAGGACTTCTCCGAACGAGGAAAAGGTATATCCATTATCTGGACTTGTGGTTTGTGGAGACTGTGGGGCAATGATGATCAAACGGGATGTTCCGGCAGGAGGAAAGGTATATGCTTACTATATCTGTTCCAGACATGCGGCCACGAAAGCGTGTGCGGCACACAGAATACCAATGGGTAAACTGGAAGAAACAGTACTGGAACTGGTAAAAATCCATATTGAAAATATCCTTGATATGAAAAAAATCATGGATTTTATCCATGAAGTACCATTTCAAGAATTAGATATCAAAGAACTGGAAATTAGAAAAGAAGCAAAAGAAAAAGAAGCCGAGCGATGCCGGGAATTAAGAGATTATCTATATGAAGATTTCCGTGAAGGAATCATTTCAAAAGAAGATTATAAAGAGCTTCATGACGGGTACACAGAAAAGCGGAAAAAAGCCGAGGAAGCAGTCCGAAGCATTGATCAACAGATCAGTGAAGTCATGGAATCAAAAAGTGATAAATATCATTGGCTGGATTATTTTGCCGAGCATCAGAATATACAAGAACTTACAAGAACTGTTGCTGTTGAACTGATTGACCAGATATTAGTATATGATAAAAAACATATTGAAGTCAGATTTAATTTTGATGACTGTTATCAATCCCTGTTACGGCAGATACAGTCGGTGGGATGTGATGTCAGCACAGGTATAGACGGAAGGATAGAAATTCAAAAGAGGGAGGTCGTATAAATGGCTCGAAAATCAAGAAAAGTAGATTATGTGAATGTTGGAAATAAAGAAAATTTGGTTACAGAAGCTGAAAACCAGTGTGAAAAAGTTTCACATGCAGCCCTTTATGCAAGGCTTTCCTATGAGAGTGAAAAGAACAGAGAAAGAAATACGATAGAAACGCAGATGGTTCTGCTTCATAATTTCGTAAAAGAACAGAAAGATATCGTGGTTGCAAAGGAATATTATGATATATCTAAAACCGGAACTAATTTTGAGAGAGATGGTTTTAATGAGATGATGCAGGACATCAAAGAGGGAAATATTGACTGTGTTATTGTTAAAGATCTTTCTAGGCTTGGAAGAAATTATGTAGAGGCGGGAAGCTATATTGAAAGAGTGTTCCCATTCTTTAATGTGCGTTTTATTTCGGTGAATGATCATTATGATTCGTTCAGAGATGACATAAGCCTGCTGATCAGCATGTCAAACGTGTATAATGAGTTTTATTCCAGAGATTTGGCAAAGAAAATAAGAAGTTCATACCGGACGAGCTGGGCAAATGGCGAATTTCCTTCCGGTCAGATGGCTTATGGTTATGAAAAAGACAAGGATAATCCTCATCAGCTGATTCCAGATCCGGTAGCGGCACCAGTGGTGAAAAAGATATTTCAGTATTTTATTGATGGAATGACTTATGCAGAGATTGCCCGGAAATTAAATGCGGATGGGTATCTCTGCCCGAAAGCCTACAAGCTGGATAAAGCAGGAAAAGCAAATGAAAAGTCAGCGACATGGACATGGAGTGGAGGAACAGTCCACAAAATCCTTGAGAATCAATATTATGCCGGTGATAGTGTGCATAATCAGTTTACCAATGATTCCTGGGCAGCACAGAGACAGAAAATGAATCAGAAAGAAGAATGGATCATTATCAAAAATACCCATGAGGCACTTGTGAGCAGAAAGGATTTTGATGAGGTACAGGAAAAGATTGGTCATATCGTAAAACGGGTTAATGAAGCTCGTAAATCAAATGGCAATAATGTAAGAGACTTCAACTTTTTCAAGCAGAAAATTGTATGTGCAGACTGTGGAAAAACCATGTATTTATATGGGAAAACAAAAGACAGTCATCGTAGGTTTTACTGTGGAAATAATAAGCTCCACGGGAAGTGTACGCCACATTCTATCACTGATTTGGAAGTGAATGATTATGTACTGCGTGTGATACGTGCACATATCAATGTATATGTTGAAAATGTAGATTTGATTCGGCGGTTGAATCAAAGACAGGAAAGCATTAAAAAATATGATGTGTTTAACAGGGAAATCAAGAAATGCCGGAAAGAACTGGAAAAAGTGGCAGTACACCGGGAAAGATTGTTTGAGGATTATGTGTGCCGTATTATTGATGCAGAGCAGTATGAAACATTTTCAAAGCAGGATGCGGAAACAGAAAAAGAGATCCAGAATAACATGGAAATTTTATTAAAGCATCAGGTTGGATATGAAAAAAATTTTCACACAGAGGAAGAATGGGAAACATTGATCAATAAATACCGCAATACGAGAACGCTGACAAAGGAAATGGTCAATGCTTTTGTAGAAAAAATCGAAATACATGAAAGCGGTTCTATTACGGTACGTTTGGTGTATGATGATATGTTGGAAGAACTAAGAAAATATGCAAAAGAACGGGAGGCTGAGTTATGCCAGTAACAGAATGTATCGCTGTTTATATCAGACTTTCGTCGGAGGATAATGATGTAGATGGCAGTATAAAAGCTGAAAGTAACAGTGTCAGTGCACAGAGAATGCTGATAAACGAATTTATCAAAAAACAGGACGAATTTACTAACTGTCCAGTAGTTGAATATGTAGACGATGGGTACAGTGGTACAAACTTTAACCGTCCTGGCTTTCAGAGGATGATGGAGGATGCAAAAGCAGGACGTATAAAAAGTATTGTTATAAAGGACTTTTCAAGATTTGGAAGAGATTATCTGGAAGTGGGGAATTATCTGGAAAAAATCCTGCCGGTTCTTGGTATTCGAATTATCTCAATTAACGATGGTTTTGACAGTATCAATTCCTCTGGTTTTACTGGAGGAATGAGTGTAGCGTTAAAAAATATGCTGAACGCAATGTACAGCAGAGATTTGTCAAGAAAAGTTCGTTCTGCTATGAAAACACATGCTAAAAACGGTGAATATATGCCGGCTTTTCCAAAATATGGATATATTAAAGATCCAGAAGATAAGCATCATCTGGTTATAGACTCAGAAGCGGCTGAAACAGTGAAACTGATATTCACAATGGCGGCAGATGGGAAAACTAAAGGACAGATAGCAAAATATCTGAACGAAACCCATGTGCTTACATGCCGGGAGTATATGTGCAGAAAAGGTATAAAAATGCACAGAGAAAACGAAAAAGAAAAGAAACTTTGGTCAGTCACAACAATCTCAGATATGCTCAAAAATGAAGTGTATCTTGGAAAAATTATTTGGAATAAAAAGAGAGTGGCAAGAACAGGAAGCAATAAATTGGTTTCCAATGATAAAGAGGAGTGGATTGTTGTAGAAAATGCACATGAACCAATTATATCCGATGAATTATTCCGGAAAGCAAATGAGAAAGCGTTTACTAACCAGAAAAGAGTTCTTACAAAAAGAGGAGTAGCCTGCCCTATTTTCTTTTGCCCGACCTGTGGAAGAAGACTTGGTTTTACCAGCAGAGAGACTGGGTATCGCTGTATGCAGGCACATATCAGCGGTCTTAGTGGGTGTGCGGAAAGTAAAATGGACAGGAAAGAAGCAGAAGAAACAGTACTGGATGCAGCCAGAAATATGGCACAACTCATTTCGGAAAATCTTGAGAAAAAGAAAAGTGAATGGCATAAAACAATTTTGAAAGAAGAAAATATCGCAACACTGGAAAGTGAAAAAAAGCGACTCTCGTCAAGAAAAATGAAACTGTATTCTGATTATCGTTCAGAAGTGTTGGACAAGGAAGGGTATATGGAAGAACTGGAAAAAACGACTTCCCGTATTTCAGAAATCACTTTGCAGATAGCAGAATTGGAGAATGAGATTGCAGTAGCGAAGAAAAAATGTGATGAAGCAACAGAAAAAGAAATGGAAGTAAATGAGATTGCAGCATTGCAGGATTTTGACAAAATACAGCTGTCAAAGATTATTGAGAAAGTCTTTATTTATGAACCAGGTCGTATGGAGATAAGCTGGAAGATGGATGACATTTTCTACAAAGAAGAAAAAGCATAAACGGAATAAGATTGTTCGCAGGAGCATCACTGGATGAAAACAGTGGTGCTTTTTGCGAATTAAAAGCAATTTTTTTTTAGACTTATATTGACAAAAGCAGAGTTATTAGCACTTACACCGGCAGATTTCAATTTTGAAACGCATACACTACGGATTAACAAGTCCTATCAGAGACTGCACCGGGAAGATGTGATTACACCACCAAAGACGTTAAAAAGTAATCGAACCATTAAGATGCCACAGTTTTTGTGTGATGAGATGCAGGATTATCTGAAAATGCTGTATGAGCCGAAAGAGGACGAACGGATTTTCACGATTTCGAAATCTTATCTGCATCATGAAATGAACAGAGGATCAAAAGTGTCTGGGGTGAAGCGAATTCGTGTGCATGATTTGAGACATTCCCATGTATCGTTATTGATCAATATGGGATTTACGGTATTAGCAATTGCAGATCGAATGGGACATGAGAGCATTGATATCACTTACCGATATGCACATCTGTTTCCAAGTGAGCAGACACAGATGGCAGAACAGTTGGATATTGAAAGGATGGAAAAATTAAATGGAGAAAAATCTGGACAGTAAAGGAAGATGGAGAAACAAAATCGTAGCATTCCGGGTATCACCGGAAGAAGCAGAGCAGATTGATGCATGTGTCCGATTGTCAGGACTTAGCAAGCAGGACTATATCACAAAACGATTAACTGATCGGCAAATTGTGGTACAGGGAAATCCAAGAGTGTATAAAGCATTGCGAAATCAGATGGCAGAGATTTATGAAGAATTGAAACATCTGGAAAAATGCAGTGAGGAAAACGAAGAGTTGCTGAGTACCCTGAGATTGGTCGCAGAGACATTGTATGGATTGAAAGGGGAAAATGAATGACAGTAAAAGAAAAAATGACTGCTCCGATTGCATCTGTTGGCGCAGATGTGGAACAGCCATCAAGTAATAAATTAACCAACCAAAGTATAGCAGATTTGCCCGGTAAGGGCAATCTGCAAGCCACAAATAATGCGGAAAATACAGCAAAATCAGCAAATAAAAAGAATCCAGATGATCTGGAAACAGTTTCCATGATGGAATTATACGACACCGCATATCCACCAAAACTGCCGATTATAGATGGACTTCTATATAACGGAACTTACCTGTTTGTTGGTTCGCCGAAAATTGGAAAATCATTCTTTATGGCACAGATCGGGTATCACATCAGTAAAGGACTTCCATTGTGGGGATTTTCAGTCAGACAGGGAACGGTTCTGTATCTGGCATTGGAAGATGATTATGCAAGGTTGCAGAAGCGGTTATCACAGATGTTTGGAATGGAAGGCAGTGAGAACTTTTATTTTGCTACAAAGTCTAAATCATTAAATGTCGGATTGGAACAGCAGCTTGTGCAGTTTGTAACAAATCATAAAGACGCAAGGCTCATTATTATTGATACGCTTCAGAAAGTCCGGAAAGTCGGTGGAGATAAATTCAGCTACGCCAGCGACTATGAGATTGTGACGAAGCTGAAAGCATTCAGTGACCATTATGGAATTTGCTTTCTGGTGGTGCATCACACAAGAAAAATGGAATCCTTAGACAGTTTTGATATGATTTCCGGCACAAACGGACTGTTGGGAGCTGCGGATGGAGCATTCGTTATGCAGAAAGAAAAAAGGACAGATAACAAGGCAGTGCTGGAGGTGGCAGGTCGTGACCAGCAGGACCAGAAACTGTGGTTGAACTTTAATCGGGAGAGATGTGTCTGGGAACTTACCAAGACAGAAACAGAACTTTGGAAAGAACCAGAAGATCCAGTGTTGGAAAAAATCAAAGAACTTGTAACAGAAACTACGCCAGAGTGGGTAGGAACAGCAACAGAGCTTGTGGAAGTATTGCAGGTGGAAATGCAGCCGAACGCATTATCACGAAAATTAAATGTCAGCTTGGAACGTCTGATTTTGGAATATGGAATCCAGTATAAAACAGAACGGGGACATGATGGAAGAAAGATCAGATTAGCCTTTGTTGGAAAACAAGCGTCACGATCGTCACGGAAAGGAGAAACATGGAAAGAAAATCACAGGTGCAGATACCAAAAGATTTATTACTGGCATTGTTCCAGTACCATCTTGCCGGGAATGAGGAATATCTGCCGGAGATAGAAAAAGCATTGATGGAAAAATTAGACAGTATGGTAAAACGTCAGTTATATACAACATTCAAAACAGCACCAACCGAGGAAGAACGGGAAAAGGCAAGACAAGAGTATTTGGATAAGTGTGGATTGCATGAGAACTTTCGTTGGTAAAGATTCTGCTTGATGACCTTATGACAGGAGCGTGCCACGCACCTGTAAATAGCAGACAAAGAGAGGGTTTGTAAGGTGTAGCCGGTAGTTGATTGGCGAAGAAAAAACTTTTCAAAAGGGGGCCCTGATTCAGGGCGTCCCTGCGGAAATGATAAATGAAGGGAGAATGACACCATGAGAGAAGGAAGATTAGGTTACAACAGTTATAACAAAAGATATGGATTATTGTCATCAGACTTATGGATTGATCCAGGATTTCACTGTGGAGAATGTCTGGAAGTTCTAGTTGATGATCAGTGGGTAAAGACACGAATGGAAATGAATTTGGCGAGAGAATGGTATTTGGTTGGAACACCGTATTGCGGAGATTTGGAGTATGTACGTGCAAGGATACCGGAATAAAGCAGACAGGAAGAAAAATAGCCGTTTGGTTGTTAGGGGTAAAAAATAAGCCCGGATACGGGCAGAAAAAAGGGGCGGATACGCCCAAAATAAAAAACTAAAGACAAGTTATGGCATAAGCAGGTAGTATCTCACAAAGCCCTCGGCGTTTGAGAGCGAAATACACCCATCGCACAAATCAAAGATTTGTACTCAGGATATTTCGCCCTGCCGGGAGCTATTGTAGCCGGAAATGGCAGTTAGTTCGTAAACGGATGCCGATGCATCCACTTACAAATGATATAGCGGAATTTATTTTTCCGAAGACAAGGAGGGAGTGCCTATCGGAAGAAATTCATTTATTCAAATGACAAAACTAAGCAATGTAAAAGGCAGGATCACTTATATATCCAGTCATGCAAAACAGGAAAACCTCTATGCAGTTTATGAAACCACAGAACGGAAATTTTGGCGGGAACTTGCAAAATATAATCAGGAAGAATTTGCAAAGAGCGGGACGGAGGGCAAATGCATTGAGGCAAGAGAATTGATCATTGCTTTGCCAGAGAGCTTTACAGAATTTCAGCCAGACAGATTGTTGCAACTTTTTACAAATCATTTTAAACAGAATTATGGAACAGATTGTATTGCTGCTTTGCATCACAATAAAAGAAAGACCAATTATCACATTCATTTGATATTTGCAGAACGGAAGCTATTGGATGAACCAATCATTAAGATTGCCAGCAGAAATATGTTTTACAATGAAAATGGAAAACATGTCCGAACCAAGAAAGAGATACTGGGAGAAAATGGTGAGATACGAGAAGGCTGCAGTATTGTGAAGAAAGGAGAAGTCTATGAGAAGAAGCTGTTTACTGCGAAAGATGAACGCTTCAAGAGTAATTCATTTCTGGATGAGGTAAAGCATTCTTATACAGATTTAATCAATATTTATGTGCAGGACGAGAAACAGAAACTACAGGTATTTGAGCGTGGCAGTGTTTATCTTGCAACAAAGAAAATCGGGAAAAATAATCCGAAGGCACAGGAAATAGAAGCAGATAACCAAAAACGCCGGGAATGGAACAGAGCTGTTGATATGGCATTGATTAGTGGAGTGCCAGAACCGAAGATAATGGAAGTGAAGCGGAAAGAAATCACGGAGCCGATTAGGAAATCAATTGCCAGGCGTGGAAACAGACCACGATTATTTTCCAGAGTTGTAACAGTGGCGGTTGAGGCATTGGAGTTTTTGATAGCAAGTGTGATGTTTAAGAAACCCAGGGAAGTGCCAAAACAGACAGAGCGAACGGAAACTGAACACCCAGAGTATGTTGCTGAAAATAGCATGGCAGCAGTCAAGACAACAAAAGAAGAAAAGGCAGAACCGGAACAACCTAAAATGACGAGGCTTGCATCAAAGTATCCGAAACTATTTAAAGTGAATAAAGAACTAGAAGAACAAAATAGTGCAATTCAGAAGAAACAAAAACAGCTTTCTGCAAAAAAGAAAGAACTGTCAGAGGTAAAGGGATGGTTTAAAGGAAGAAAGAAAAAAGAATTGCAGAATGAAATTGATGAATTGAAAAGTCAGATTAGAGATATGAAAGATTATCTTCCAAGGATTGTGCAGAAAATCGGATATAGAAGTGTACAGGAATTTTTAAAAGATTTTAAGGCTTCTCAAACTGAGTATAGCCAGTATCGAACTGCAATAGAAAAATGGAAGAAAGAAACAGGAAAAGAGCCAGTAGCGCATGGTATTAGGGCGAAGCTGGCAGAAAAGAAACAAGAAATACAGAATGAACAGAAAAATAAACAGCATACCCGTAGTCAGAACAAAGATCGGGGAGCAAGGTAGGAGGACAATCATGGAGAAATACATTATGGGAGAAAATGGAATCAGTTATACTTTAGGAGAGGACGGTCTGTATTATCCAGACCTGTATCTTCCGGAAGAGATAGAATATCCGATTGGAAAGTATGGAATGCTGAGAAAATCATACTTGAAAGAGCATCGGAAAGGATTATATCTGGAGTTGGTGCTTGCAGGAAAGTTGAATGAGCATCTGCATCAAATTGATGAGGAGTGTAATCAGATGATGGACAGACTGGTGGAGCAGATGAAAGAAAAGCAGGGAGTAACAGAAGAATTGAAGATGCAGGATCAGATAGCATGGGTTGGGAAAATGAATAATATCTGAGCTTGTGCGGAGGAGATCGTAAGAGCAGAAATCTTAAAATAATTATTATGTATTGCATCGGAAGACTGGTTTTATGAATCAGTCTTCCAGTGGTTATATTTCGATTTAAATGTAAATAATAAATATAGATGGACGAAGGAGAAAAAATATATGGGAGATATAAACATCTATGGATATATGAGAGTGTCATCAAAGGAGCAAAATGAGGACAGACAAAAGATTGCATTAACAGAGATGGGAGTACCTGAAAATCACATTTATATGGACAAACAGTCTGGAAAAGATTTTGAGAGAACACAGTATAAACGCTTGTTGCGAAAATTGAATGAAAACAGCGTATTGTATATCAAATCAATTGATCGTCTGGGAAGGAATTACGGGGAATTGAATGAACAATGGCGTATTATTACCAAAGAGAAGAAAGCAGATATTGTAGTTATTGATATGCCATTATTAGATACACGCAGAGAAAAGAATTTGCTCGGAACATTTATTAGTGATGTTGTTTTGGCTTTACTTAGTTATGTTGCTGAAAATGAACGTACTAATATCAAGCAAAGGCAAGCGGAGGGAATTGCTGCAGCAAAAGCAAGGGGTGTGAAATTTGGTAGACCGCCGTTACCAATTCCAGAAAACTTTTATCAGATGCATAAAGATTGGAGAGCAGGGAAAACCACAATAGAAGAAGCTGCAAAGGCTTGTAATATGTGCCCTAAGACGTTTTATAGCAAAGCTGTAAAATATGAAAAATCCAGTTAAATAGTTCATGCGTTCTAACTGAAATGGTATACATTTCCAGTAATCGTATACATAAAACTATTCTTATATATTGTAGCACGAAATTAGTCGAAATTCAGTAATTTCCTGTCAAAACTTCATGAAATTTCACAGTCATAAGTTCAAATTTTTCTCATGAAAAAATGTATACATTTTTTCCAAGCTGGCTATCAGGGATAGCCGGCTTTAGAAATGAGGATAAAAATGGATAAGTTAATTGATCTGAATGCTTATCCGGTCAGTAAAAACCTTAAAGCGTTGCTGAAGGATAAGACAACAAAGAAAAATATTATATTTGCAACATCGGTATATAGTTCCAAAGGCATTCCAATCAAGGAAACTGAGCAGATGACAGAAGAAATCTTAAAGGGATTTACACAGTATGAGATACAGCCGAGGGTGTTAAAGAACAGGGAACAACAGCAGGAACGCACCAGAGCGAAAGCAGAGGTGTTCACGCCATCATGGATTTGCAACAAAATGAATAACCACTGTGATGAGGAGTGGTTTGGAAGAAAAGATGTTTTTAATGTTGAACGTAATCAGGAGTGGCAGGTGAACACAGAAAAAGTAGAGTTTGATACAGAAGATGGTTGGAAAAAATATATCGATTCTAAAAGGCTTGAAATTACCTGTGGCGAAGCTCCATACATTGTGTCACGCTATGATGCAGCTACCGGGGAACTGCTTGAGATTAAGAAACGGATAGGAATTTTGGACAGAAAACTGCGTGTGATAAATGAAAACACAGTCAATGAAAAAGAATGGTTCAAGTGGGTGCTTCGAGCATATCAGAGTGTGTACGGTTATGAATTTCAGGGAGATAGCCTTCTGATTGCAAGAATCAATTTACTCATAACTTTTGTGGATTATATGCAGGACAGGTGGGGCAGAACTCCAACAGATGCAGAACTGCGAAAGATTGTAAATGTTATTGTTTGGAACTTGTGGCAGATGGACGGAATATCTGGGACAATTCCATTTGGAAAGCCTAAAGAGGAATATCATCAATTCAGTCTATTTGACTTTGTTGTAGCAGATGAGCCGCAAAAGCAGGATACAGAAGAACCGGAAGAGGTGTACTGTCGGATCTATGACTGGCGCAGTGATAAGTCGCTGACGTATACAAGCATGAAGGAAGGTAGATGAGATGAAGTTTGATTTTGTAATTGGAAATCCACCCTATCAAGAAGAAGCTGAAAGTGAGTCAACTTCAAATGGACAAAAACCAAGGAAAAATATTTTTCAGCATTTTCAGATACAAGCAGATAAAATTGCTAAAGAAAGCTCTGTTTTGATATATCCGGGTGGAAGATGGATGCATCAATCTGGAAAAGGATTGAAACAGTTTGGAAAAGACTTAATAAATGATTGTAAATTAGCATCTATTGAATTTTATCCAGATGCTAAAGAAGTATTTGGAAGTGCGGCTGACTTAGCTGATGGAGTAACAATAGTTACAAAAAAACAAGATAAGGCAACAGGCGGATTTGATTATATATATTCACAAAATGGATTAGAAAAAAAAGTACGTGCAAATAATCCGGGAAGCGATTTAATGCCGTTAAATCCAAATGATATTGAGATTAGCAGTAAAATAAGAAATTTTGTTATAAAAAATAATTACAAATTTTTGCATGATGCTATTTTGCCACGATCGTTATTTGCTATAGAAAGTGATTTCGTTGAAAAGAATCCAACAAAAGTAAGGGAATATATTGATGGAGAAGAAATAGATGTTAGAAAAGAAGTAAAGTTATTTACTAATGATAAAGCAGGAAAAGCAGGCAGAGCAAAATGGTTTGTGGCAGATAGAAGTGTAATCAAACAGAATGCTGAATATATTGATGAATTTCAGGTTGTGGTTTCTAGTGCGAATGCAGGCGGTCAAAAAAGAGACAACCAAATAGCCATAATTGATAATTATTCCGCATATGGAAGATCACGAGTGGCACTACGATCCTTTAAGACATTTGAAGAGGCTAAGAATTTCTATGAATATGCAAAAAGTTACGTGGTAAGATATGCATTTTTAATGACTGATGAAGCACTAACATCACTTGGTTTGCTCGTTCCTGATATAGAAGATTATTCTTTGAATAATGGAATTATAGATTTTAACAGAAATATAGATGAACAGCTTTATAGTAAAATACAACTGAATGATAGTGATATAGCATACATAAAAAATGTTGTGGATAATCACAGATGAGGAGGAATAGCATGAATAAACCTAATATTCAGACAACCAAACAGGTAGTTCCGATGCTTTATGGCTATTCCACTCCAGAAGTGGTTCGTCATAATGGCTGGACGAAGATAGGATACACGGAACAGGATGTAGAAACTCGTATCAATCAACAGACACACACTGCGGATATCAAGTGGCAGCTTGAATGGAAAGGGAATGCCACTTTTGATGATGGTTCAGGAGAGACATTCATAGATAAGGACTTTCATGCTTATTTGCGGAAATCCGGTATAGAGCAGGAAAAAGGCAAGAATAATGAGTGGTTTCATGTGGATGGTGCTACATCAAAGCAGATGTTTCGTGATTTCAGAGAAGATCATGGAATATTAAAAACCACAGATACAGTGATTCCGTACAAATTGCGTGAGGAGCAGCAGAGTGCGGTTACAATGACGGTTGATTATCAAGCAACTCATAAAAATGGAGAGTTCCTTTGGAATGCCAAGCCGAGATTTGGAAAGACATTATCTGTCTACGATTTTGCGCAGAAAACTGGGGCAGAAAAAGTGTTGATCGTCACAAACCGACCGGCGATTGCAAACTCATGGTTTTCAGATTATGCAAAGTTTCTGGGGAATGAATCTGGTTATCTTTTCGTGAGTGAGGTTGATACACTGAAAGGAAAACAAGGTGTGCTGACAAGAGAGGAATATACACATTTGCTCTCAGGAAAAGACAGGGACAATGTAAAGTGTATTGAATTTGTATCCTTGCAGGATATGAAAGGTTCCATTTATTTTGGCGGAGAGCATAACAAATTAGGTGAGGTTGCCAATATGGAGTGGGACATCCTTGTTATTGACGAAGCACATGAGGGCGTGGATACGTACAAAACAGATGTTGCATTTGACCGTATCAAACGTAAATTTACGTTGCACTTGTCAGGTACACCATTTAAAGCACTTGCCAATAATAAATTTGCAGATGATGCTATCTATAACTGGACCTATGCAGATGAACAAAAGAAAAAGAGAGATTGGGATGCTTCAGAGGAGGAAGAAAACCCGTATGCAACATTGCCGCAGCTTAATCTGTACACTTATCAGATGTCAGAAATTATCAAAGATGAGCTGCAACAAGGCATAGAGATTAACGGAGAAACGGAAGAGTATGCTTTCGATTTGAATGAGTTTTTTGCTGTTACCAATGGAAAATTCAATCATGAATCTTCCGTCGATAAATTTTTGGATGCCATGACCAGACAGACAAAATTCCCATTTTCTACGGAAGAATTGCGGGACGAATTAAAGCACACCTTCTGGCTGCTTGACAGGGTAGACAGTGCAAAGGCATTGGCAAAGAAATTAAAAGAGCATCCGGTATTTAAGGAGTATGAAATTGTTCTTGCTGCGGGTGATGGAAAACTGGACGACGATGATGAATCCATGAAATCTTATGATAAAGTGGTTGCCGCCATTGCCGAGCATGAAAAGACAATTACATTGTCGGTAGGACAGCTTACGACAGGAATTACAATTCCGGAATGGACAGCAGTGCTAATGCTTAGTAATATGCGTTCTCCGGCACTTTATATGCAGGCGGCATTCCGGGCACAGAATCCTTGCCTGTTTAAGGTGGGGACATCTTTTAAGAGGAAAGAAAATGCTTATGTATTTGACTTTGATCCGGCAAGAACACTTACTATCTTTGAGCAGTTTGCCAACAATCTGAATCCTAATACAGCAAAGGGCGGCGGTACTGCAGAGGAGCGGAAGGAAAATGTAAAGAAATTGCTTAATTTCTTCCCTGTAATTGGTGAAGATGAACAGGGAGAATTAGTAGAACTGGATGCGGAAAAGGTACTGACAATTCCGAGAAAAATTCGTTCTGTTGAAGTTGTAAAACGTGGATTTATGAGTAACTTTCTGTTTCAGAACATCAGCAATATCTTTGGGGCACCGAAGGAAGTCATTGATATTATCACAAAATTTGAACCGATAGAAGAACCAAAGAATAAGATAAATCTGACGGAGGAAGTGCAGAAAGATTTATCACTGGATAAAAATGGAGAAGTATCATTAAGTGATGAATTTGTGATTGGAAGAACTCAGGATGTTTTTGGAAATAAAATCTATGATGTGACTTCTCAGGTACAGGAAACAATGACGCAAATGGAACAGACTCCGGACAAAGCACAAAAAGCGATTGACAAACTGAAAGAGGCGGTAAAGCAGAGTGCAGTCAAGGCAGTTGTGGATACTGCGAAGTCAACATATGGCTCTGATATGAAAGCAGCAGATAAAAGACAGATTGAATCAAAACTGAACCATGAAGCTGACCGGATGATTGATAAATTACATATCAATTATGAGATTGAGCGAAATGTCATAGAAAATCAGCGTGTTGCAGAGCAGCAAGCAAGGTATGAAACTGGAAAAACATCAGAACAGATTGATAAAGAATTTGAGCAGAAACAGAAGAAAGCTATGGAGAAATTCAATGAAGAATTGACAAGCGCTATTTCTGATTTTGCAAAAGAATCTACAAAAGAGACAGTCAAGACAGTTGAAACAAAGAAAAAGGAACGGGAAAAAGAAACAATCGAGGATGGTGTCAGAGATCACTTGCGTGGCTTTTCGAGGACAATTCCGTCATTTTTAATGGCATATGGAGATAATACGGTAACGCTGGCAACTTTTGATACCATCATTCCGGATAAAGTATTTCTAGAAGTGACAAGTATCACACTGGATCAGTTCAAATTCCTCCGTGATGGCGGTGATTATGTGGAGGAAGAAACCGGACAGACCAAGCACTTTGATGGACAGCTATTCGATTCGGTGGTATTTGATGATTCAGTAAAAGAATTTCTTGCCTTAAAGAAAAAGCTTGCTGATTATTTTGATGAAAAGAGCGTAGAGGACATATTTGATTATATCCCACCACAGAAAACCAATCAGATATTTACGCCAAAGACAATGGTTAAGAAAATGGTGGACATGCTGGAGCAGGAGAATCCCGGATGTTTTGACATGCCGGATAAGACATTTATTGATCTGTACATGAAATCAGGTCTGTATATTACAGAGATTGTAAAAAGGCTATATCAGAGTGACGAGATGAAAAAGCAATTTCCAGACAATAAGGAGCGTCTGAAACACATCTTTGAAAAACAGGTGTACGGATTAGCTCCGACGGAAATTATATATAAGATAGCAACAAGTTACATATTGGGCTTTGACGAGGATACGAAAGACATCAAGCATAATTTCAGACAGTTAGATGCTTTGCCTTACGCAAAAGATGGAACGCTGGAAGAGGTGCTAGAAGAACTGTATCCTGAGCAGTAGTAGATGAGAGAATGCACCCGGAAACGGGTGCATTTTTGAAATTAGGCAATGGAATATTGTACAAATATTCGTTGTCTTATACTGTATTTGTCAGTATAATATAAGAAGAACAAGTTATAGAACAGATGAAAATATGGCAGAAGAATAGCTAACGGTGTTTATTGCTATGGGAGCGGCAATCCTAGTACCTGATACATTGAAATGTCTATGACAGAGGGTTATTCACTGAAGTATAAGAGGTAAAATCTTGAATTTTCAATAAAAATACTTGATTATATGAGGAGGAAAATAAATGTCAGAATCACAATTTAATTATACTGTAATAGAAAAAATGCATAAATCCCCAATATGGGATAATCACATTCTTAAAGTTAGGGTTAGAGGAAAAGATAAGATATATGTTTTGAAATTGTATGGGGGTATTAATGAGCCCTTTCAGAAATTAGTATTTAACAGAGAAATGGAAGCTCTTAAAGTATTGAATTCATGCAGTAATATCGTAAAGATAAGGGACACAACAGCATCATTAAAATATAATGGAAAATCTAATTATGGTGCAATACTAATGGATTATGTAGATGGGAAGACTTTGGATTTATATGATTGGCATTCATTCACACAATTGAAGAAGTACGAAATATGTTTAAAAATTTTGCAGGCAGTATATAATGCACATGCAAATGATGTAATACATAGAGATTTAAAGCCCCAAAATATAATTTACGATGATGTAAATGACGAGATTACAATTATAGATTTTGGTTCAAGCAAGATAAAGACAATTATTGAGAAAGAAACTACTATGCCAATGTTTTCAGAAAATTATTCAGCACCAGAAGTTGTAAAAGGAAATGATATTACTGAAAAATGCGATTACTATTCTTTGGGGGTTATTTTCTCTGAATTATTTTTGTGCAAAGAAGCAGAATCAAATGTAGAAACGATTTGTTTGATTGAAAAATCTAGTATGGATGAAGTGTTAAAAGACATGCTTTGTTCGATGCTTCAGGATAACCCATCTGATAGACCGGAATCTATAGATGAAATTACAGATGTTTTTACACAATTAATAGGTGAATTAAACACATCTGCAAATGATTATAGTGTTTTTATCGATTTTGAAAAAATGCGTTATTTGAAACGCAGTATGGTAATTGAAAATAGCATGAACATGACGCAATTTACCAATTCATTTTTAAAAAGGGAATTTTCAGAAGGATACGGATATTATGATGAACACCATGGGAAATATATTATTACAGGGAAAAATATCGTAGTGGAATGTAGTTATGATGAAAAAATAGAATCTTTTGAAGTGATGAGGATTTTTGAAGTTGCAACTGATCGTAGAAATATTAATATTCGTAGAAGTTTTAAAATTGAAGGTAAGCTCTCTTTTTATGATTCTAGATTTAGATATACATGTCATAATGGAAAAGATAATAAAAAGCTATGGATTATGTTTAAAAATAGACGTGAAGAGAACGAACGATACAGGGAACGTGAAGAAAAATTTGATAAGCTATTTGGAAGCTGGCAAGAGGGATTAGAGGAATCTATTATTAGCGAAAAGGACAAAGTTGCAAAAATAGTATATTCTGAATCGTATATTGATAATGGTCAAATTGTTTTAGAAGTAGACGAATGTCAAAATAAGTCAATAGATGAGTTGGAGCAAAATACAAAATTCATTATTGAAGGTGTTGATGATAGAGGACAACCTGTATATTTTGAATTGGGTATTCTAGATGATATTATATGTGATGATGATAGCGTTAAAATAGTTATACAAATGCCTAAAAAAGTGTTAAAAGGAAATGTAAGAACACTGCTTAAGAAGAAAAGCAATGTTATGGAAGACTTTCGCGCAAATACCAGTTCTTATAAGCGTCAGATGAATGCAATTAGATCATTAAAAAGTGAAGAGTATTCTGCACGAAATTTGAAAGATATTTTGTTAAATGTTGAAGAACCAGAGGAGATACCAACGATATTTGAACCCAAATTTATTGCACAAAAGTTAAATACATCACAACAACAAGCGGTCATAAAAGCTTTAAACTCTGAAAATATTGGATTGATACAGGGACCACCTGGAACTGGGAAAACAAAGGTAATAAAGGAAATAATAGGACAAGTTGTTACGAAATCTATAAAAACAGCAGATAGTCCTAGAATACTTATTGTTTCGCAGTCACATACAGCGGTGGATAATATTTTGGAAGGCCTAGGTAGTACTATTTCAGATGATTTAGAAATAGTCAGAATAGGAGCTGACAAAAATGTATCACCCAAAATAACTTGTAGATATACGATGCCAGCTCATAGAGACAAGCTTTTTTCTGATGTGAAGAAGAATGTTGAAGAGTATGACAAAAGTATGGAAGAAGTATACCAAGACATATCAGATCAGAGAATTCTTGACAGATGGAAGAAAATAAAAGAAATACAAAAGGATTGGATTGATAGGTCTGTAGAAAAGGACTGCCTTGATTATCAGTTAGTACGAAGTGCTACGGTTATAGCAGGAACATGTATAGGTTTTTTAGCAAATAGTTTTGTTAAAGATATGGAATTTGATTATGTTATTATTGATGAAGCGGCAAAGGCAACAACGCCGGAATTGCTAGTTTCTATAATCAAAGCAAAAAAGATAATTTTAGTAGGAGATCAAAATCAGTTACCAGCCTATGCAGACCAAAGCATATCTCCAAAGATTGCAAAACTTACAAAAAATCCAGAATATAGAATGTTTGATATATTATTCGAAACATTACCAAATTCACACAAGCAAGTTTTAAGTACCCAATATAGAATGATAAGAAATATTGGAAATTTGATTAGTACTGTTTTCTATGGAGGAACAATTGATACTGGGTGCAAGGACGAAGATAAACTTCATGGACTATCGAGATACGAAGGTAATTCTATAATTTGGTTTGATACTTCAGAAAACAGAAGAAGGAAGCAGAAGAAAACCAAAGGAAATTCATTCATGAATGAGGAAGAAAAACGTATTATTTTAGATATTCTTGAGGATTTAAAGAAATCGAATGAATTAGATAACCAAGATATAGGGATAATTACCGGATATAGTGGACAAAAAGATATTCTTCGAAATTCAGTTAAAGCAATCGGATATGATAAAATTGCACAAATTGATATTAATGTGTTAGATGCATTTCAAGGACGCGAGAATGATATTATTATGTATAGTACAGTAAGAACAGATAATTCAATTGGATTCCAGAAAGAAAAGGAGCGTGTAAATGTTGCTTTTTCTAGGGCAAAAAAATTGTTGATAATCTGTGGTGACTTAAATTTCTTTTATAATTATAATGATCCAAATAATAAATTTATTGAAATAATAGACTACATTAGAACTCACGATCATTGCAAGATTATTTCATGTAAGGGAGGAAATCTATTTTGAAAAAATTAATGGAAGATTTGTTCCAACACATTATACCTGTAAATGAAGGATATGATTATCTTTTTTCTGATTTAGTTTACGTACCAATATATGAGACATCATTGCTTGTAACCAAAAGAACCATTATGCCAATTAGTCTTGTTGAAGAAAAAGTACTTCAGCTTATTGATGTAGGTGTCTATCAAATTGATGAGATAGCTCAGATATTAGGATTGAAACGAAAGTTGTTAGATGTAACGTTAGCAGATTTGTATTCAAAAAATCTTGTAATGGTATCGACTAATTCTTGTAAGATGATGACAGCAGGTAGAGAGGCGTTAAACAATCTTAATAGAACAGAAAAAAAACAAGATATTTTGAAAAATGTATGTCTTGATGGAATTTTAGGGAATATTATTGATTCCTCAGCGTATGAATTGTTGAATAATGTACGAGATAACGATGGAAAATTGAAACCGATAATTCCTATTGGAGAAGTCAAATATTATATAGAGCAATTCAAAAGGATATCTCAGATATTTGACGAAGAAAATATTTTGTATTTTTCAGAGGGAGTTCAGCCGGTAAAAGAAGAATTATTGAAAATAGATAAGGTTGATAGTACGTTTGTTAAATATATTAAAATACCAATTCACATATATGTAAGCTCGAATGGTTTGGATATTGATATTGTACAAGTATCAAATAAGCATAAAGAGTTGTTGGAATTGTACAAAGATTATATCATTGAACAGATAAATAATAAAAAGGTATTAAAGAACCATTTTAAGTATAGAAGAATTAATCAACAGGGGTATGAAGGAGAGATTCTTGAAGAAAAGAGTGGTCTATATGATGAGTTAAAAAAGATACATTTTACAAAAAACAAAAAAGGTATTGATTATACCCTTATCACAGATGAAGTTTTTAATGATAGAAAATTAATGGATGGTGAATATAGAGATATTCTAAAATACATTGTTTCTCAATCTTCGGATGTGGATTTATATGTAGATAATCTTGACGATTGGGCATTTGATAGTCAATTTACTGCTGCGCTTACAGAGAATATGGGTAAATCAAACTTATCAATATATTATGCACAATCTAATAATATAAAAGCTGCAAAAAAACAAATTGAGTGGAATTTTAAAGGCAGGTGCAAATGTGTAGAAAAAGATAAAAAATGTTTTTTTTGCTGGAAGACAGAATCATATTTGCTTTATGGTGTGCCAAAATTAAGAAATGTGATAGATGACAATACAACGTGTCTTTGTATGTCATACTACTTGCGCATTAACGCATAATATGGAATATGTTTATTGCAGTGATGATTATGATGAGTCATTTTTATAGAGAACTATGATTATTAGGCTTTTATCTAAGAAGCACAGCTTTTTATCCATAAGATGGAACCTTAGTTTATCGGATTTTAGGGATTCACATACAGCCGGTGGATTTTGAATGGGAAAATGGTCAATAAAAATGTTTGATTAACACTCATAATAGGGTACAATACAAGTAGCAAAATAAAATATCGCACCAGTGGTGCGAGAAATAATGAAAAATGGGGTATGAAAAATGGCAAGAGACACATTGTTTTCTGGAGAATCAAAAAATATTGAATACAAAGTTACTTTACCAGATAAAAGTGAAAAGTACATGAAAACAATCGTAGCTTTTGCCAATACCCAGGGCGGAAAGCTGGTTGTAGGCGTAGATGATAAGACACACGAGATTGTGGGTGTGGAAAATGAAATATTATTTCAGTTAATGGATGGAATTGCCAATGCTGTTTCAGATTCTTGTATGCCACAAATTATTCCAGATATTGAACCGCAGACAGTAGATGAGAAAACTGTGATTATTGTATCAGTAGAAGCAGGAAAGAACCGCCCATATTATCTGAAATCAAAAGGGAAAGAGAATGGTACCTATATTCGTGTGGCAGGTACATCCAGACAGGCTTTTCCAGAGAAAATAAGAGAACTTGAAATGGAAGGAGCTAG
Source organism: Coprococcus phoceensis (assembly GCF_900104635.1). NCBI lineage: Bacteria > Bacillati > Bacillota > Clostridia > Lachnospirales > Lachnospiraceae > Coprococcus > Coprococcus phoceensis. The sequence goes on along the minus strand of NZ_FNWC01000007.1, from coordinate 2,386,064 downwards.
AATTTCGTGGGATGAACTTACTTGTGTAGGATATCCTGTTTCAAAAGAAGCAACAGAAAAGCTTTGTAGTGACATTGAAAGTTTTCGTGAAAAAACTGGAATGACAGAACGTTCAGTGAAGAAAGAGCAGCTTATTAACTGGAAAATTCTGAAACAAAGTGAGGGACAGTTATTAGCAACGAATGCCTATGCATTGTTAACTTCTGATTATTTTCCGTTTTCTAAAACCCAATGTGCAGTCTTTAAAGGAACAGATCGGGCTGTATTTCTGGATAAAAGAGAATTTACAGGACCGATTTATACGCAGATTGAAGAGACTGTGGATTTTGTACTGAGAAATATAAGACTTGGAGCAACAATTGATGGTCTGGTGAGAAAGGAAAAATATGAGCTTCCACCAGAGGCAATCAGAGAAATGATTATTAATGCACATTGTCATCGAAATTTATTGGACGAATCCTGTATTCAGGTTGCAGTTTATGATGATCGACTGGAAGTGACTTCTCCAGGCGGACTATATAATGGACTGACTTACGAGGAAGTCATGAACGGTCATTCAAAAATCAGAAATAAAGCAATTGCTAATATTTTTAGTCAGATGGGGCTTGTGGAAGCCTGGGGCAGTGGTATAAAGAGAATTTTTAATGCGGCGAAGGAATATGATCTTCCAGAACCCAAATTTCAAGAATTCGATAATATGTTTCGGGTAGAATTATTTAGAAATAATTCTATGACAGAGTTGGAGAAAGAAGCCGGAGAAAGTTCGGAGAAGAGTCGGAGAAGAGTCGGAGAAGGTTCGGATATAATTAGAGGTTATGAATTGTCGGATACACAGAAGAAAATTGTGAATCTTCTTCTCTGTGATAGGCAGCTATCGGCAGCAAAAATAGCAGAACAATTAGGTATGGGAAGCCGGAGCATAGAAAAAAATATTAAGAAATTAAAAGAACTTGGTATTCTTATCCGGCATGGTTCTCCTAAAAATGGATATTGGGAAGTTATAGATTGTGGGGAAAAGAACAATGGGGATACCGAATGATTACATGGCAATGTCCTATCGCATGGAAATTGTAGAAGACAAAGATGAAGGCGGATTTGTGAATTTTTATCCAGATCTGCCAGGTTGCATTACTTGTGGCGAGACTGTGGAAAGTGCGGTAAGGAATGCATTGGATGCGAAAAAAGCGTGGTTTGAAGCATATTTTCAAAATAGCGATTGCGAAACACATATGCTATGGTTATAATGAAATGGCAACAAATTGGCAACAGAAAATCAGCAAGCCAAAATAATATATGTAACAGAGATAAAATAACGGCAGAAATGAGATGAAAACTAAATAAATATGTTTAGTAATATCTCCGAAATTGCCGAGTTTGAATAAGAGCCACAAGTCTTGGAATCCGCTAAACAAGCGGATTCCGAGACTTTTTCTTTTGCTCTGCTACTAATTTGCTACTAATAGCAACTACTCTTTTTTCTATCGTCTTCATATGGTTATTATTAACTTTAATAGCAAGAAACCCTGATGACTGCTGGATTTCTTCTATATGATCTTTCTTTGTGGCATCTGGATGATTTTCCCTGATGCGGTATTTGGTGGTACTAACGCAGGTCCAAACTGAGGTCGGATTGTTACATCTGAGCCGTTGTCCTGAGCATGAGATACTTCACAGGTGATACCTATTGCTTCAAGCAGAGGGTTATCAGATGGTGGTTCAGGTGTTGGCGAATCTGTTGCCTGCAATGATTCCAGACTATGCACAAGCTCCTGCTGTTTATGTGGAAATAGATGAGAGTATGTGTTAAGTGTTGTGGATACTTTCTCGTGTCCGAGCCTGTCTGCTAACATCAGCGCATCACAGCCCTGATTAATAAGTAAGCTGGCGTGCGAATGCCTGATATCGTGGATTCGTATCTTCTTTACATCTGTGTTTTTGCAACCTCTTATCATCTCGTGTGAGAGATATGATTTTGTTACCGGGAACAGCCTTTCATCTGCGTCAGGCATATACCTTGACTGGATATAGTCTGATAGCTCCTGGCAGAGAAAATCCGGAATCGGAATCTTTCGCTTACTTTTTCTTGTCTTAGGTGATGTAAATACATCTTTTCCTTCTATCCGCTGATATGTTCTGTTGATGGATATTGTCTTGTTATCAAGGTCAATATCAGCAGGTGATAGAGCAAGCAGTTCACCTTCTCGCATACCAGTCCAGTACAGGACTTCAAAGCATATATACGATAGCGACTTGTCTTTTACACCCTCACGGAAAGCAATATATTCATCGTAAGTCCAGTAATCCATTTCCTCAGCCTTTGCTTTTCCAATGGTGCCTGCCTTGCCGCAGGGATTGGTGTTAAGGTCATAGAAACGCTTGGCGTAATTGATGATGCTGTTAAGCTCCGTGTTAATCTTTTTCAGATAGGTCTGGGAGTAATTATTCGGCGAACTCATAAGCTTCGCCTGCCATCTTCGTACATCAGAGGCTTTGATTTCATTTATCGGCTTGCTACCGAAGAATGGAAGAATATGCGTCTGTAGTACCGCCTTTTTTGTCAGAAGAGTTGACTGCTTAAGTCTTGCAGCCGTATCCTCCATATAAATTTCATAAAGGTTTTGAAATGTCATGTCAGGATTGGCAGACTGCTTTTCCAGAAAATCCCTTTCAAATCCTAAGGCTTCCTTTTTGGTGGCAAAGCCTCTTTTCCACTTCTGTTTTTTGATTCCCTGCCAGTTCGTATAATAGAACTTGGCGAACCATTTACCAGTTTTTTCATCTTTGTAAGCTGGCATGAATATCATCTCCTTTTTGTAAAATTGTTGTGCAATCATCAAAAGGCTATGATATAATCTACTTGTTCAGGGTGATTATAAAGCCTTCGGGTCAATCACTTACATAGCTTCGGTTATTCCTTTTGCGAGAAGGAGTGGGCCGGAGCTTTTTCTTTACTAAAGGTGTAAGCCTGCAATTATTCAGTTTTTGAATCGGCTTCATTATCCAGTCTGGAATCCTTATAATATGCCAACATATCTGATTTCCATGAATCAAACTTTTCTTTTGAAATTTTTCCTGTCTGAAGCATATTCTTCTTTTCTATCCAGTTTTCCATAAAGAGACAGAAGTCTGCATCATATTTTCCATTGCCTTTGCCATTAACCTTGATCCCGGCAGTCCATTCAGGACTTTCAGGAGGTTTGGTGTTGGTCAGCTCAAATGAAAAATCAGTAAGTTCAGTTATGGCAAAGAGAGCATTGATTACATCTGACATAGTGTGGAATTCATATGCCGGATATTCAGCGGTAGTATTATCTTTTGGAGTATTAGTATCTTTTGCAAATAAAAGCTCCTGCCATGGAACATTTAATTCATTAGCAATCTGTTTTAAAACATCTATCTTTAACAGTATTTCACCAGATTCATATTTCTGGATAGTACGTTCTGATTTTCCCAGACGCTGTGCAAACTCCTTTTGCGTGATCTTTTGTGCTCTGCGCTGCTTCTGTATTGCCTTTCCGATTTCTTCTGAAGAGGACATAGTAAGTTTAATGGAATCAGAGTAAGCCATTCTGTTCACCTTCCTTTATATGAAATAGTCCGTTGTAAAGATACGTATTAGGTTGATATTAAATGAAATACGTATCAGTAAGTGACTTGTTTATGATTGTACGATTACTTTATCATAAACAAAAACGAATTGCAAGTGCGTAATTATAAAAAGTTCTATTGACAAATTTTGAAAAGGATATTAAAATAAACACGAATTAGAAATACGGATTAAATGAAGAACAGGATAGCTGTTTTGTAAAACACGTATTTAAAATAACGATTTATGAAAGGAGGAGCTGCATGAAGGGTATAAAGGAAGCATTCATAGATGCAGGTGAGATAAGCCAGATGCTTGGTATCGGGATGACGAAGGCATATGCAATTATAAAGGAATATAATGCAGAGCTTGAGGCAAAAGGTTATTTCACCATGCGGGGTAAATGTCCAAGGAAGTACTTTGAACAGAAAATCTATGGTTACGAAGATTATTACAATCTGGATTATGAGCCACAGCGTAAACGAAGCAAGGTTGCAGAAGAAATGGATTATGAAGCGGCAGTTGGGGATTCTGTGATAAGTGAACAGGATGAAGTGGATATACCGCCTGAAACAAATGAATTGTCGGAAGATGGTGCTGAGATAGCAGAAAATGTGATGTTGGATGCAGATGTAATGGTGAAAGAGACAACTGAATAGGTGAATCCAGCGAGTGGGGGCAAAAAGCGCCCCCAAAACGTGCAAATGGGGGCAGAAAGCGCCCACAAAACCACAAAGTGGGGGCAGAAAGCGCCCCCGCACAAATCAGAGCCGAAAAAGTGTGGAGGCAAAAAGTGCCGTCAAAATGCAAAAGTGGGGGCAAAAAGCGCCGTCAAAACAGCAAAGTGACGGCAAAAAGCGCCGTCAAAACAGCAAAGTGACGGCAAAAAGCGCCACCACTCAGATAAGCGAGAAAAAAGTCATGGTGGCGGAAAGTGCCATCAAAATGGAAAAGCGGTGGCGGAAAATGCCACCAAATAAGCAAAGTGATGGCAAAAAGTGCCACCACTTTTAAATCAGGTGGAACTTCAACCACCATATCAGTAATTGTGGTGGTACATTAACCACCACATATCATATACAGGGTGCAGGTGCTCCAGCCAAGACGAAAAATTATGTAAACGCTGATGCGTTTATATTTTTTCGGGAAAAGGTCCGACCTTTTCCGCATCTTGCAAAACCTATAAGCAGAACTTTTAGAAAGGATGAAAAAAGCAATGGTACAGATAAAAAGAGATTGGTTTGATACAGAATTTGGAAATTACGAAAGGGGAAAAACGTATGGCAGATGGAAAGAGAAGATACAAGTCTGACAGGAAAGATTATAAGATATCGGTGAAGCTGTCAGAGAAAGATATGGATATTCTGAAAGCGGCACTTAAGCGAACAGGAATGACAGCAAGTGCCTATATAAGAGAATTAATTCGGACAGGAGGCAACATTGATACAAGTTATCCAGAGGACAGGGCAAAAATAATTCGTGTTATTGCAGGTATTGCAAATAATATTAATCAGGTGGTTAAGCTTGGCAATTCACAGGGAAGATTGTATTACAGCGATATTGATAAATTGCAGAGCAGTATGGATGAGGTAAAGAAAACATTCGGGGAGGTGATGGAAGTATGGCGATTACAAAGATCCTAAATATCATGGAATCGGAAGGTAGAAATCCAGCATCACACCTAAAGAATGCTTTGGAATATATTCAGAATCCAGATAAGACAGAAGAATGTGTACTGGTGGGCGGTATTAACTGCCTGCCGGATACAGCATTTGAGCAGATGGAAGAGACAAAGAACATTTTTCATAAGACGGGTAAAAGGCAGGGGTATCATGTGATCATATCATTTTCACCGGAAGAAAAAGTGACGGCAGAGCAGGCAATGTATGTGCTGGAGCACTTTGCGAAGGATGTGCTTAGTGATGATTATGAGGCTGTGTATGCAGTCCACACAGACAGAGAGCATATGCATGGACATCTTATCTGGAACAGTGTCAGCATGACAACCGGCAAGAAATACAATTCACCGAAAAGCAACTGGAAGAATCATCTCCAGCCTATCACAAATAAATATTGTGATGAACTTGGACTTTCCATAATGCCGGCAGAGTACAGCAAGAATCCAAAGAATATCAGAAGGGACAAGTGGGAAAAGGAAATGTCCATGAAAGAAATAATTCTTCGTGATGCCAAGATGTGTGCATATGCAGCCGGAAATGTGGAGCATTTTAAATATCTGATGAAAAGACTTGGATATGTATTTAAGAAAGACGCATGGATGGAGGTGCAGGCACCGGGATTTCGGTATTATCATAAACTGGCAAAGCTGGACGAAATGTTTTCAGAGGAGACGTTAAGGCATCATGTGGATATGCCCTGGATGGCAAAGCCTTACTTTTATTCGTCGGATATCAGAGGATTGCACCGAGCGAAGCTGTCACCATTCCAGAAGAAGTTTTATGCAAAGCTGTACAGGTTAAGGATTGTAGAGCAGAAGCGCTTTGTAGTCGGCGGAGCAAAGTATACAGAGGATTTGAAGAGGTTTCATCGGTTGCAGGACGAATATCTGCTACTTGTAAATAATGACATCAAAAGTGTTGTGGATCTTGTGGATTTCATAGGTGAGCAGGAAGAAAAAATCCAGCAGATTGAGGACAGACAGCATGAGATATACAGAGAAAGCTCTAGTCGGAAACGCAGTATAAAGAATGAAGAGCAGTACCGGGAATATCAGATATGGCATGTGGAAGTGCAGGAAGAACTGGACGAACTGAAGCAGGAGAAAAGGGAAATTAAGAGGCAGATACAGCTTGCGGATGACATTATAAAAGAAGATTTGTATACAGTTTATTATGCGGTGTCGGGGAATGAGGAGATTGTTGCTGACAGGGATGTTGAGATACCGGGGATGGAAGAGAATACTGAGGTTGAGAAAGTGGCGGCAGCAGTTGTTAAGCCTGATGCAAGTGTTGAGGTAATGAATCTTAATAATAATCAGAATGAAATAGGCAGACAGAAAGAGCAAACAGATAGTGCGAGAAAACAACAGACTGGTTTAGAGGGTATAGGAATTTCGGAAATCCATAATCTATCGGATACGAATGTGGCAAGAGTTGGCGAAAGTATTGCTGATGTAACAGGTAAAAGTGAATTTGTGGAAACTAGAGAAACTAAATCTGTGGACAAAGCTGGCTGGATTGTCAGGAGAATATCAGAGCTTGGCGGTTATGAGAATGTCAGTGATTATGTTAAGGCAGATATATTCGAGTTTGATATTGCTGATGTAAGTGGAAGCATAAGGCTGTTCTCGGATGTGATGAAAAGACTTGGAATAGGGCTGGATGGTGACGGGCTTTATGAAGAGTTTCAGAGCATTTATGATGAAAGCGTTAGTAGAAATGTTGATAAAGAAAAGGTAGAAGATAAGCTGTGGAATAGGGGCAGAGGGAGATAATGTCTCTGCATTTTTATGAATAATATTTTTGTGGGGAAAAGTGAAATTTAAAATATGGTCAAATGTTACTTGACGATTGCCAAATGGATAAATTAATTGAGGATTGCAATTTTAAATTGACCAAACAATAAAATTGAGATATACTATTATAAGTTATACTAAGGCAAGAATTGACTTTAGAAATGGAGGGTTAATTGATGGCTATTAGCTATAGAAAACTTTGGAAACTTCTTATAGATAAAGATATGAAAAAAAAAGACCTTCGCTTATCTTCTGGGATTAGTACAAATGCATTAGCTAAATTAGGAAAAAATGAAAGAGTAACAACGGATGTAATTGATAAAGTATGTTGTGCACTTAACTGCGATGTTGGAGATATGATGGAGATTGTAGCGGATGAAGACAATACGAATGGAGGACATCATGATGAACATTGATTTTCTGAAAAAGTATGTGACGAACGGAATATGGGAGACAGAAGATCTCAGAGCATATAAGACAGATCTTTTACTTATGGCACAGCAAGGACAAAAGAAATTTAAACCTCTAAAAAAAGAAATGTATTCGGGAAACAAAATACAGATTATAGATTTTTTTAGTGGCGCAGGAGGAACTTCACTTGGATTTTCTGCGGTTAATGATATTATACCCATATTTGATTTTTTGGGTGGCTGCGACATAAATAAGTTTTCGGCAGAAAGTTATGCACATAATTTTGATACACCAGTTATAAATAGAGATATTATTGAATTGGCAGAAGATAAGGAAGAATTAATCAAAGTACTTAATACCATAGGATATGATAAAAGGAAGCCAACAATTTTAATTGGTTGTGCACCATGTCAAGGATTTACATCTCATAGAAAAAAGTATTGGAAAGAAGAAGACGATCATAGAAACAATCTTGTGAATGTGTTTGCAGATATCGTAGGATTTATTCAGCCAATAGCTTTCGTAATGGAAAATGTACCAGAGTTCTTATCGAATAGATATTGGAAATACTTTTATACTGCTAAAAATAGATATGAACAGGAAGGATACATTGTTAAAGAAAATATATACAATGCTGCATCTTTTGGGGTTCCACAAGAAAGATTCCGCTCTGTTGTAATAGGAATGAAAAAAGAATTTATATTACCAGAAGGATATTTGGAACCTAAAAATTATAAAACTGTTAGAGAGGCAATAGGAGCATTAAAACCTGTTGCTGCGGGAGTTGCAGATCCATCGGATCCTATGCATAAAAGTGTAGCACATAAAAAAAGTACCATTGCTGTTTTAAAGCAGGTACCTCATGATGGAGGAAACAGACCAGCAGGTGTTGGTCCAGCGTGCCTTGATCGCACAAAGGGATTTTCGGATACTTATGGGAGATTGTATTGGGATCGACCATCAATTACTATAACACATTATGCTCGTAATCCTGCAAGTGGAAGATATACACATCCAGAACAGGATAGAGGACTTACTGCTAGGGAAGCGGCATTGCTTCAGAGTTTTCCGATTGGATTTGAATTTTTAGGAAAATCGGATGATGTGTATCGCCAGATAGGAGAAGCAGTTCCGCCTCTTTTTTCAGCCGGGATAGCGATAGACATGTTAATAGAAATATTGTCAGTAGAGCCAACAAAGCAACAATTGAAAGAAGGTCCACAATCAATAGAGAAACCTGTCAGCAGTTCTTACTCAAGTGTTATTGCAGGAATAAAAATAAAACGAAAAGAGGAACTATATGGTTAAATATACATGTATAGATAGCTTTTGTGGAGCTGGTGGCTTAGGGCTTGGCTTACAGCAAGCGGGATTTGATATTCGTTTGAGCTTTGATATTGATAATCGGTGCATTAAAACAATAGAAGCAAATAAAAAATATTTTAGGCATCCAGCGTTTACTGCAGATATAAATGACATATTGGATGGAAGAGCTTTGAATATTTGTAAAATGCAACGAGGAGAATTATTTCTTCTTGCAGGAGGACCACCATGCCAAGGATTTTCTGTGCAGAGACGAGGTGCAGATGAGGATCCGAGAAATAAGCTTGTTTTTAAGTATGCACAATTGGTAGATGAATTATATCCTCGATATTTTGTTATGGAAAATGTTTCAGGAATTGCGGGGAAAAGAGGGAAAACAATTCTGGAGGAACTTCTTGATAAACTAAAAAATATTGGATATACAGTTCATATTAAGCTTTTGGATGCCCAGAATTATGGAGTTGCACAAAGAAGAAAAAGATATATTATTATTGGTGAACGAAGTGATATGGGAGTATATTACGAATATCCAAAAGAAATGGAAAAACATTATACTGTTAGAGATATTATTGGAAGTTTGCCAGAGCCGCCTAAAGATGGAAGTGATTATCCGGGAATTTCACTTCACAGGCGTGATAGATTATCTGAAATTAATCTTAAACGGATTAGAGCTTTAAAGCCGGGACAAGGACGAGAGTATCTCCCAAAAGAACTTTTGGCTGATTGCCATAAAATAGATAGTTCTGTGATTGGATACAGAAATGTCTATGGAAGAATGGCGTGGGATGAAGTCTCGCCAACTATTACAGCAAGATTTGATAGCTTTACAAGAGGAAAGTTTGGTCATCCAGAACAGGACAGAAGTATTTCTCTTAGGGAGGGGGCAATGCTACAAACTTTTCCAAAAGACTTTCTCTTTACTGGAAGTAAAGTGGATATAGCAAGACAAATAGGTAATGCAGTACCGCCATTGCTTGCTAAACAGATTGGAACTAGTATTATTGATTGTTATAAAAGGAGTTGTAAAAACTAATGTCATACAATGCTATTATGAAGGTGTATTTGAAAGCACTTCAGAATCAATATAAAAATGCTATGAATAGCGGCCAGTACACTGCAGAGTTATCTTATAGAATGCCACTGGATGCAATGGAAAAAGCGCTAGCTAGAGAATTCAATCCAAATGAGGAGATAGATGTTATTCTTGAACCTACAACACAGGGAAGGGTTGGTCGTCCCGATTGGCGAATCCATAATAAACAAACTATGGGAATATATGGATACATTGAGGGAAAAGGACTTTCAGAGGAAGAATTTGATACAAAACCTTATGCTGCACAAATAGAAAAATATCTTACACTTGGGCATAAGCTTATTATTACTGATGGGTTAGAATTTGTATTTTGTATGAGTAAGAACAGTGAACCAACTGTTATATCTATTATAGAAAAAGATAAAATGCATACGAAAGATTGGTCAGCTCAAACGCTTAATCCACGTTTTGAAGTTTATATGAGAGAATTCTTCAAAAATCCATCAGCACAGCAGATGAACGAAGCAAAATTGGTAGAACTAGTTGCTGTAAGAACAAGAATGTTGGCAGATGATATTTTAGAATTGGCGAATATTCCGGTTGAGGAAGCAATGAACGATAATGAAAGAGAAGTTATTATCTTGCTTCAACAAATGCGAAAATTGGTTTATAACCATAATGACTCGAAGTTGAGAACAGCGGACGTATTTGCTGATTTTACAGCACAAGTTATTATGTTCTGTCTTTTATATGCTCATAGAGTTTTGTGTTTACCAGAAGATACTCCAGCTGAAAAAGAAAGAAAAATTATAGCCTATATTAGAGAAGATTTATCAGAGGGTGAGGCATTAACACCATTTAGAAATCTTATGCTCTATTTAAGAGATCATTCAGATAAAAATTTTTTTATTAATCAACGGATAGATGAATGTATTAAGTTTTTGTCTTTTATAAAAATGACAGATCAGCAATTAGTTAATCCAGACTATCATCAATTGTTTGAGCTGTTCATGTCAAAATACGATGCAAAATCAAGATTTGATTTTGGTGCTTATTATACACCTAAAGCACTTGCAGATTTTGTGGTTAAATTGACAAATTATGTTGTATCAAAGAATTTTCCTGGAAAAAGTATTTATGATGATGGAAATAACATTATAGATCCTTGTTGTGGAACAGGATCATTTATGGAAGAAGTGATTAACCATGACCCAGGAAATGGTGCGTATACGCTTTGCGGAATAGAAATTCTTCCAGCACCATACATGTTGGCAAATTATAGAATGGCTGTTTTGAAAAAGCAAGATGGAACGAAAAGAAACAGCGTGCATATTTTACTGGCAAATACATTGAGTAATAGTGTATTTAACGGAGACGCAAATAAAGATTCTATTGAAGGTAGAGAATTAATGGAAGCAAGTCGTATCTCTAATATGCCATTGAAATTAGTTATAGGAAATCCACCATGTTCGGATACGATAAGAGATAATACAGATAAAGACTTTTCTATTATAAATCATCTTATGGAGGACTTTAGACCACCCAGAGAATTGAGAAGAGGTAGACAAAATATTCAGAAACAGATTAATAATCCATTTATGCAATTTTTAAGATGGAGTTGTAAAAAACTGTTAGATTCTCCGAATCATTCGGTACTTTCATTAGTGGTGCCATTGTCTTTTTTGGAAGCAGAATCATATAAATATGCTAGAAAATATTTGTGTGAAAAATTTTCTGAAGCATGGATTGTATCTGTAGACGCAGATGCAAGAACAGGAGCTAGAAGTGATAGTTTATTTCACACACTTCAAGGACGTGCAGTTATTGTTTTGACGAGAAAATATGGAGATGACACATCAGTAACAAAGCTTCATTATTGTGATTATTCGCATTGCATGCGAATAAATAAAGAACAATTATTAAATGAGAGTATTGAGAAAATTGTATCGAGATTTGACACATATGATATTGCTAATGATACATTCGCATTTTCTCCAACAAAGCCATTTAATACGGAAATGTATAAAAAATTTTGGCCTGTTAGTGGAGAAAAAAAACAAGCAGCAATTTTTATTAATCACTGTTCTGGAATAAAGCTTGCACCGACCGCAATGTTTACGCATGTTAAGGCTCCTATGCTAAAAAGACGGAGTCGTGATATCGCTATAAATGGAGCAACAGAGGCAAGTGCATGGTTTACAAAGCAGGATAAACCACCTAAAATTGAAAAAATAATAGCATTTGAAAATGCATTGAATGAGTGCGAGAATAGAAGTGTGATGGACCAGACCCTTGCTGATAATATAAAGCCATATTCATTTCGACCATTTTTTACATCTAATGTATTGTTATGGAAAGAATTATTGGTTAAGTATAGCCATATCGGAGGTGGAGGAACACGTCTTAGGCCGGAAATAATTAGTGCATATAGTCATAAAGATACAATTGGATTTGCTATGGCACATGCTCCGAAAGATTTGAATCCTACATTGTCACAGTTTGTTTCATTTTGTTGGTATTATCCAGATAATGATATGTGTACGCGTGGCAATTCTCATGTTTATGTGAATCAATATCCAGATAAAAAAAGTGGAAAAATGTTATCCAATATATCTGCTGATATTCTTCAGAGGGTTATGATGATGCTTGGAAAGAATGAGCATGAAAGTGGCAGAAATCTGGTGCTTTATATCTACGCAGTATTATGTTCGCAAGTTTATCTTGATGAATTTGAAGGGGCACTTTTCACTGTAAATCAGTCAGATAAGCGAGCAAGAGTACCTGTTGTAGCTGATAAGGATATTTTCCTTAAAATTGCTCGAATTGGAGAAAAAATTGCCGAACTAGAAAAAGTAAACTATGTTCCGGAGAATATTTTGAACTATGATTATGACCAAATTATGGAAGAAGTGCCGGTAGGATTTGAATTAAAGAATATTGCACATCCATTTGATGCCGAAAATGAACAATTATTGCTCACGGATGGGAAAGAAACAATAAGAATTAAATGTCCTTTATCATTGCAGAGGTTAAATATATCAGGATATGATGTTATAAAGTCAGTATGGTTAAAATTTAATTCTTATGATTTTACACATTGTGAGTTTAATCGGGATGATATGAAGAAACTTTTAAATTTTCTTAATACAATTGCAACTCATGAGAAAATGGTCAAAAAATTGGATGAGGAAATTGCTCCGGTTCTGGCTGGAGAAGTGAAGTTGATTGAATATCAAAATTGAGCTGTAATATTGGAAAGTCACAATGGAAATATGTTCTTTTGTGACCTTCCACATATTAATTACTAAGACTTCCCATACCCCAAATGGGACTTGTTCCTTGAAAATTCAATATTTCAGCTAACAAAATAGCGATTTATGCCACAGTAGCCAGTGGATGGAGTGCATTACGCAGATATTCCGGCAGTCTGGACTCAAAATCAGCAGTAAATCTAGCCAACTGTTCGTCACTAAGCTTCAGAAGTTCCTGAAGGCTTGCCATGAAAGCATCCATCAGGATGCTAAGTGAACGGTAGAAAGTGATATCTGCCATTTCATCTACCAGAAAAAAGAACAGTTCCCCTAGGGTTCGTTGATCTTCATTCTGTCTCTGCTCCATTGCAAGTAACATGTATCTGGTAAACACGATTGCTACGTGAGCAGTCAGTGCATCATAAGATAAGCTATGACATTCACCAATCAGATTCAGCATAGACTTGCAGGTCTTGAAAAAGACCTCGATTTTCCAGCGTTTGCCATAGATGCGGATGATTTCTTCTTCGGAGAGCGATGTATCTGTGCATATGAAAGCAAGCCAATCCTTACGATTGGCCTTGTTTCTTACGCAAACGATTTTTGCTGGAATGGGATTCTCTTTCCCTACCATCACATCAACAGAAAGAAGATACCTGGAACGGCCACGACGTTTCTTGTTCCTGGAATATATTTCCTTGATATTAAGCTGGTCCTCACCATAAGTGTACTTGATGCGGCTGCTTTTCTTGATCATGGCAATGACATCCATTCCTCTAGACTTAAGCGCAGTTATCTGTGCAGGATTGGAAAACCAGGAATCAAAAAGCACATATTCTGCAGAAAGCCCCGCAGATACAGCGGTATCAAGGAGTGTAAGCATTGCCTCCGGAGCTTTTGTCTGTGCAAGCTTACGACGCTTTCCGGCAAGAGTTCTCTTATCAAATGCCTTCACAGGGCCGATGATGTTCGACTCTTTGGATGAAGCCAGGAGACAGCTGTTTACAGGAATCAGCGTATTCCCATCGCTCCAGCTTACGGTCAGCATACGGAAGCCTTTCTTGTAGTTCATTCCCGTATGATCAAAGACTTTAGATCCCAGTTCTGTCTTTTTGCAGCTTGTACGATGGAACAGACTGTCGTCGATGATAAACACGTTCTTACGGGAGTCATCAGTAAGGTGCTTTAGATCATTCTTCACGATGTCAGCAGCAAGAAGTGATGTAAAACGGAGCCAGTTGGTTTTCGTAGAATTCAGAAAACGATAGAAGGTGTTCTTGGAAAACGCTTCTTTGAAGGAACCTGTTTTCTGTTGCATATACATACTTCTTCCAGTGAAAATGTTCCCCATCTTATACTTAAGCAGAGAAACAGAGGAAACGCCTTTCTCTTTGGTGCCGTTGCATTGCTTCAACAACCTGCCAACGTGATGCTTGATAAAAAACTTCTGGACACAATCAAGTAATGCTACCTCATTGCTATTGTTCTGTGATATACTGGACATGGCATAAATCCCCTTTTCTATTTTGGTTTTTCGACAATTCTATTATACCAAAGGAACGTATTTATGCCTTTTTAATTGGCTGAAATATTGAATTTTCAAGGTTAATCACACCTTATTGGTGTGGGAAGTTTGAGTTAATTAAAAATACAAGGCTGGATATTTCTGATTTAAAAAGTATTTTGAGATGAAGATAGTACACAGATTAATTCTGCGTGTATCAGTGGAAAGGATGCAAATATGTATATATCGAAAATAAAAATTAAAAACTACAGATTGCTTATAGATGCTGAATTAGAAGTTGATGCTAAGACTACGTTAATTGTTGGTCGAAATAATACAGCTAAGACATCATGTTTGGCATGTATAGAAAATGTGTTGAATGGACATCCGTTTTCCTTTGATGACTATCCATTGGTTAAAAGAAAAACATTGTATGAAATAATAGCTTCATTTATGTCAAAAGAAATTTCTTTTGAATCGTTATGTGAGCAATTAGAACCAATATCTATAGAGTTCCTTGTAGATTATTCTTTAGAAGATTTAGAGGATAATTTAGGGGCACTGTCGCCTTTTATTATAGATGTGGATGTAGATACTACCACTGCATTAATTCGTGTGGAATTTCGGTTAAAGCCAGATGAAAAAGTGTTATGGAGAACATTGGAAGAAAGCTATTACCCAAATGGTGTTTTTGTACCATCAGATGAGGCTCGGGATGTTATCAGTACTAATTTTTCAAAACTTTTTGAATTAGTAATTTATGCAGTGAATCCTAAAAATCCAAAGGAAACACAAATAAAGAAACATAAAGAATTGGAAGAACTTTTCCCATTTCATATTATTCCGGCAGAACGTCTCCTTGGAGAGGATGGAACACAGAATAGTTCTCTTTCTTCGCTTATTTCAGAATTTTTCGAAATGAATGAAGAAGAACTGGATCCAAGTGTTGCAGAAAAAGTCAAGGAGTTGCGTGCTATTGTTGAGAAAGCAAATAAAAATGTTCAGAAACAAAGTGATAGCATTTTAAGTTCACTTGTAAATGATTCGGTTGGGTTTGGGTATCCAAACGGAGAAGAACTTCAACTAGGAGTTACTACTCAATTAAGTATTGATGATCAGATAAAAAATCAAACTCAGCTTTCATACACAGCAGGTGCAAGTAATGAATGTCTTCCAGGTACATATAATGGATTGGGCTATAAAAATCTAATTAAAATGGAGTTTCTTCTTGCGGCATTTGCGAAGAAGATAGAAAAGTGCGGAAATGCTTGTATACCATTACTTTTTATTGAGGAACCAGAATCTCATATGCATCCACAGATGCAGCATGCTTTTGCGGAATATTTAGAAGCGTTTCTTGGGAAAATTACTTCTGTAGGAATTCAGACTCTTTTAACTTCACATTCTGCTCAAGTTGCTAATACTATGGCTTTCTCAAAAGTTCGATATGCACAAAAAACAAAAGAAGGAGTTATTTATAGAAATTTAAATTCATTTGCACAGGAAAATCCAGATAATAGTGATTTTATTAGAAAATATCTTACATTAACCAAATGTGATTTGTTTTTTGCGGATAAGGCAATTTTGGTTGAAGGAGCATCAGAACGGTTATTAATACCTGATATGATAGATAAGTGCGATAAGTCAGGAGATTTTAGTTCACAGAAATATAAATTACCAGCTCAATATTATACTTTAATTGAAATAGGTGGTGCGTATGCTTATAAGTTTATTCCATTTATTGAGTTTTTAGGTATTCCGTGTCTTATACTTACGGATGTAGATTCTGTATTGGGGCAAGAAGGTAAAAATGGACAAATATATTATAAATCTGTTCCGGTTTCGTGTGGCGAAACAACATCTAATGAAACTTTAAAATGGTGGGTTCGAAAGAATAAAGGGTTGTCGAACGATGATAAAACCAAAATTGATTTGGCAGATATAATATCAATGTCTTCTGACGATAAAACCAGAGGAAAATGTCATATTGAATTTCAAACAAAAGAGAATGAATTATGTGGACATTCTTTAGAAGAAGCTATTCGGAATGTCAATCGTTCACATTATGGATTAAGTGATAGCCCGACCGAAGAAGATCTGGAGTTTTCTGGAAAATGTAAAACAGATTTTGCACTTAAACTTATTTATGAGTGTACTGATTATAACATTCCGACATACATTAGATCTGGATTAATATGGCTTAATAACCAAAAGGTACTTGAATAAAAAGGATGATGGATTATGTGTGAAAATTATCATGGTGCAAATTACGAATTAGCAAAAGCTGAAGCTGATAAAGTAGATGAGAAAATTATTGAAGCATTACGGGATGGACATAGTTTTCGTGTTGAAGCAGGTGCGGGGTCAGGAAAGACTTATTCGCTTAATAGAGTCATTGAATGGATACAAGAAAATATGTGGTCTAAATATAGTCGAAAAAAGCAAAATGTAGTTTGTATTACATATACGAACGCTGCTGTAGAGGTAATCACAGAAAGATTATCAAAAGATTCATTTATTATTCCATCTACAATTCATTCGTTTGCTTGGAATGCAATCAAACAATATCAAAGCTATCTTGTGGATGTTGTAACAACAGACCCTGATTTTTTACCAGATGAAGGTGACTTTTTTAAGGTTAATGAAGTTACATATACTTTAGGACATCGATATAAGGAAAATGGAGTTCAGTACCTTTATCATGATGATGTTCTTAAGCTGTTTTGTAAACTATTGGATAATGCAAAATTTCGACGTGTATTTTCTGATAAATATCCTTTGATTCTGATTGATGAATATCAAGACTCATATAAACCGATTATCGAACGCTTTATTAAATATTTTATTGCTGAAAAGAAATCTCCACAATTTGCTTTTTTCGGAGATGCGTGGCAAACTATTTATCAATCAAATAAAGCTTGTGGGATTATAGAACATAAAAATTTAGAAGTGATAAAAAAAGGTGCAAATTTTAGATCTTCTCCAAGAATTGTTCAACTTTTGAATGATATACGACCAGATTTGCCACAAACATCTGCGATAGATAACTTTCAGGGTGAAGTAGTTGTAATTACATGTGAGGATTATGACGGAGAACGTCGTACTGATCGTAATTTTCAAGGCGAATTGCCACCAGAAGAGTTAAAAATACGTTTAAATAAAATCTTCGAAGAAATAAAACAAAATACAGCGGATTCTGATACATTAAAAATTTTAATGATTACACATAAAGTATTGGCTGCACAACAGGGATATGAACGACTTTTAAGTATCATTAACGATGGTTTACGTGACAAGGAAGATCCCTTTCTTTTGTTTTTTATGGACACCGTTGAACCAATCTACCATGCATTAGAAACATTAAATATGCAGTTGATTTTTGATACCTTAGGAATTAAGAGATATGCAATTACTAAAAAATCGGAGAAAGAGAAGTGGAAAATTTTTCAAGAGAAATTACGAGAAGCAAGAGAGAAAAGAGCAATTGATGTTATTGAGGTTATAAATGAAACAAAATTAATTCCTTTTCCACCTAAATTGGATGGATGGTATCATTTGTATCGTAATGCACCGGGAACAATATATTCATCTAATGCGTCAATTCAAGCATTTTTGGAGTTGGATTATACGCAATTCATTTCGGCAATAGAATTTTTATATCCTGAAGCGTTATTTTCCACAGAACATGGAGTCAAAGGGGAAGAATATGACAATGTTATTTTTGTCATTAGTAGGGGTTGGAATATCTACCAGTTTGAAACATATGCACCTATGATAACTGGAAAGGCTTCCATTCCGAGTGGGAAGCAGATTTCTTTTGAACGAAATCGTAATTTGTTTTATGTTTGTTGTTCAAGACCAAGAAAGCGGTTATTTTTCTTTGTGACGATTCCTATAGATCAGACTTTTAAAGAATTTTTAATGGAACTTGTTGGAAAAGAAAATTATTATACTTATAGCCAATGGATAATGAATAAGAAAATATCACAGAAATCGAATGAAAAGTAAAAGAACATTGTGTTAGAAAGTAAAGATTTGTGAATTTACAGTATTAGAATATTGAAATGAACATCCTTGTCTCAAGTTAAATTATTTATTATGATATAGAATTGAAACAGGGATGATATTTCAAGAAATTAGTTAAATTTGTTTATAACATTCATATATTCTTGGGTATTATTATGGGTGATGAAGCAAGTATAAGGAAGAGCAGATATGCAGGATAAAGAAAACAGGGACATAGTTGACAGTCAAGGAAATGTTATTAAAAGTATAAAAGATAATAAGACTAAACAATTTTTGAAAGATAATATATGGAATATTTTGAGTACAGGTTTGGCTACAAGTATAACTTTAGTAGAAATGATAAATTTGGTAATTTCAAAAAACTTTTCTGTTTCGTGTTCGAATTTTTATGGAATAGATGGAAAATACTTTGATGGAACAGAAATGTTCGAGAATAAATTGATTTTTATTTTTTGTGCATTGGCATTGTTTGTTTACCCATTTATATTTTCATACATAAATAAAAAAATGAATAGCAAATTATATGTGATATTTACATTTATTATAACGGTATATATTATGTTCTTTCAAAATCTTTCTTATACGATTAACCTAATAGAAATTATTCCTTGGGCATGGTTGAGACGATTTATAGATAATTATGCAACAATTGGCGTGTTTTTAATTGTCGACATAGTGATAGCTTATTTTATAATCATAAGGAATTTCTTCTGGAAAAATAAGAAATACAGTGTGTGCGGAAAGATAATATTAGCAATAGCGTTGATACTATATGTTTTAAATGTAGCTATAGGGATTACAATAAAAATTAACTATGAAATTGCTGATAAGAAAGAGTATGAGGTTATTGAACAGAATAGAGCTATAGTATCAAATTATGACGGTAAATTTGTGGTTATGAGTTGTGAAATACAAGACGAAACAATTATTTTAAAAAAGGGTACATATAGTTTAGAAGATATGACAGGGGTTTCAATTACATATCATAAATATGAGAAAGTAATTTGCGAGTAAAAAACAGTCCTAACAAAGTTGTGTGAAAGGACTGTTTTAGGTGTTAATTGAATTCATTCATAGCGTTCACATATTCCTGTAATCCATTAGGTTTACAAGCTAATTCAGCATATAGCAGAGGATTCTCATGTGCCAGTCGGTACAGATACACAATATCATCAGGCGTATCAAGCAAGACAGATGAATTATATTTTTTACAACTGATAGAAAGAGGTGTGCCAGTATATGTATCATTGATGGCATTAACAATAACGGAATCTGTATCAGGTTCATACCTGCCAAACAGGTAACAAGGGTTATTTTGTTTCATGATGTTCTCCTTCCCACAGATACTTAGAACCATCAAGCAGATTAATGATGGCTGTAAGCATATTGTTATAGTCGGTTTGCAGTTCCTTGATTTCATCACTTGTGGGAAGATTGTTTAAAGTTTGATGTTCACAGCATTCAGTAAATGCTTTCTGCATTTCAAGTAATTGTAGATATAGTGCATTAACAGTCTGTACAAGAGGATATATGGTTTCTTTCTTGCCGACAACGCAGATGCGGTTATAGATGCAGGAACGGACAAAGTAATCTTTCTTCATCATACCGCTGGCAAGGATACGGGCTTCGATTTGCTTGCGTTCAGCATCACTGATTCTAAAACTTATAGTTGGATGTTTGTGTTGATTGCTCATAGAAAAGCTCCTTTCATAGTGTGTGCGGCAGCAGGCACGGTTAAGAACCCGCAAGCCACATTGGATTATTCGTTTTTAGTAGTAAAAGTAGATTATATCTGCCATGGATTTTGTAGATACAATATTGAATTATTGCAACTAATTTGCTACTAAAGTTTTTGAAAACGATATGAAAAGAGTAACATTTGATGAAATAGATGCGGTGGGATGCCACATAAAATCAGCATTTTTGATTTGATGATACTTCCTTTGGGAAGAGTTCGAATAGTTGGAGCTAAGCTGTAAAGCCTTTATCTACAAGGGTTTTACAGCTTTTCCTTTATAGAATTGCATTTTGATTGCATTTTTTTATTCAACTGCTCTGTGATAGAGTGCTGTATGCTGATTGCTGGTGTAATCGGCAACACTGGTTGTTGCCGGAGTATAAGTGAGAACGCCAGTTAATTTTTTGGCAACTTCCACGTTGGTGTTGGGATATAAATGTCCGTAGGTTCCCAACGTGGTCTGTATCTTTTCATGCCCCAGACGTTCTTTAATCAATAAAGGATTTTCTCCCATACTGATGAGCAGGGAAGCATGGGAATGTCTGAGTGCATGAATCTTGATACGGTGTACTCCTGCCAATCCGGCAAGTTTTTCTAATGCCCGTGGGAGGGTGTGCTTACTGGTGGGAATCCCATTATAGCTTAGTACAAGGTCACAGTCCTTTAAAACCTTTTGCTGTACTTCTTATAGAAATATATCCAATAAGGAAGAATGATACTATTAAAAAAATAACGGAAAATACTTTTCCACGAATAAATTTTGCAAACCCTTGATACACAAATAAAACCGCCTTCTATCATCAGTGAGTATATCAACATATGATACAACTTATGATACAGAAAAACAATACTAGTAGAAAATATGTCTTAAAATATTTGAACCTTGCCTGCTTCCTCACAGTCCAGTTCTCTTTTTAGGGCAATAAAATGTTGTTTCTGCTGTTTTCTCAGATAGTTCTATTTAAATCTTTATGTTTAAGGTCAAAGGTAGTCAATCATAAAGAATGACTACCTTTGATCTTCGTATTAAATTGTTATAAGATTAATTAACATGAAAAATATTACTAATAAGAATTATTCTGCAAGTGTTTCAAAAAAAAGTTTCAGATCATCTTCTACAGTACTAATTCCTGAAATGCCAAAGTTTTCTACCAAGACCTTAGCTACATTAGGACTAAGAAATGCCGGGAGAGTAGGACCGAGATGGATGTTCTTTACACCAAGATACAAAAGCGCTAACAGAACGATAACAGCTTTCTGTTCATACCATGCGATGTTGTAAATGATAGGCAGGTCGTTGATATCGTCCAGACCAAAAACTTCTTTAAGTTTTAATGCAATGACAGCAAGAGAATACGAGTCGTTGCACTGTCCGGCATCTAGAACACGTGGAATACCATTGATGTCGCCTAAAGGCAATTTGTTATACTTATATTTCGCACATCCAGCTGTCAGGATCACGGTATCCTTCGGCAGTGCCTTGGCAAATTCAGTATAATATTCCCGGTTCTTGGCTCGACCATCACAGCCTGCCATAACTACAAACTTTTTGATCGCGCCGCTTTTTACTGCCTCAACAACCTGATCTGCAAGAGCCAAAACCTGTGCATGTGCAAATCCGCCGATGAGATCTCCCGTTTCAATTTCGGTTGGTGCAGAGCATTTTTTGGCGTGTTCAATGATAGCGGAAAAGTCCTTCTGCTCCCCGATTTCTCCCGGAATATGGGTGCATCCTGGATATCCGGCTGCGCCGGTGGTGTAGAGTCTGTCCTTGTAGCTGTCCTTGGGCGGAACAATACAGTTGGTTGTCATCAGGATAGGACCGTTGAAAGATTCAAATTCCTCCTTCTGTTTCCACCACGCATTACCATAGTTACCGATAAAGTTGGGATACTTTTTGAATGCTGGGTAATAATGAGCGGGAAGCATCTCGGAATGGGTATAAACATCCACACCAGTTCCTTGTGTCTGCTCCAGCAACATTTCCAGATCTCGCAAGTCGTGACCGGAAACCAGAATACCGGGATTTTTTCCAACGCCAATGTTTACCTTTGTGATCTCGGGATTTCCATAGGCTTCCGTGTTGGCCTTGTCCAGCAAAGCCATACCGGATACACCATGTTTTCCGGTTTCCATTGTCAGGGCGATCAAGTCCTCCATGTTGAGATTATCATCCAGTGTAGCAGCCAGTGCCTGCTGAAGGAAAGTGTCCACCTCACTGTCATCCTTCAACAGCACATTTGCGTGCTTGGAGTATGCAGACAATCCCTTCAGACCGTAGGTGATCAGTTCTCGCAGAGAACGGATATCTTCATTTTTTGTGGAAAGTACGCCGACTGTTTGGGCCTTTTCTTCCCAGTTGCCGGAGCCATTCCATTTTGCTGCTTCTGGCAGGACAGAAGGATCTGTGATTTGCGCCAACAGTACCTCTTTTTCTGTCAGTGTGGCGCGGATTCTCGCTTCAATGCTCTCTTTGTCAAAATTTGCATTGGTGATAGTAGTGAATAAGTTTAAAGTAATCAGATGATTGATTTCTGCGGACACCTGTTTGCCTTCCTGACGTAGTGCAGTTGTGACAGCCGAAATTCCTTTTGTGACATAGACCAGCAAATCCTGCATGGCTGCTACATCAGGTTTCTTTCCACACACACCAGACATGGTACAGCCTTTGCACCCAGCGGTTTCCTGACATTGATAGCAAAACATTTTTTGTTCCATAATAGACCTCCTAAAAGTTATTAACTCAAACTTCCCACACCAATAAGGTGTGATTAACCTTGAAAATTCAATATTTCAGCCAATTAAAAAGGCATAAATACGTTCCTTTGGTATAATAGAATTGTCGAAAAACCAAAATAGAAAAGGGGATTTATGCCATGTCCAGTATATCACAGAACAATAGCAATGAGGTAGCATTACTTGATTGTGTCCAGAAGTTTTTTATCAAGCATCACGTTGGCAGGTTGTTGAAGCAATGCAACGGCACCAAAGAGAAAGGCGTTTCCTCTGTTTCTCTGCTTAAGTATAAGATGGGGAACATTTTCACTGGAAGAAGTATGTATATGCAACAGAAAACAGGTTCCTTCAAAGAAGCGTTTTCCAAGAACACCTTCTATCGTTTTCTGAATTCTACGAAAACCAACTGGCTCCGTTTTACATCACTTCTTGCTGCTGACATCGTGAAGAATGATCTAAAGCACCTTACTGATGACTCCCGTAAGAACGTGTTTATCATCGACGACAGTCTGTTCCATCGTACAAGCTGCAAAAAGACAGAACTGGGATCTAAAGTCTTTGATCATACGGGAATGAACTACAAGAAAGGCTTCCGTATGCTGACCGTAAGCTGGAGCGATGGGAATACGCTGATTCCTGTAAACAGCTGTCTCCTGGCTTCATCCAAAGAGTCGAACATCATCGGCCCTGTGAAGGCATTTGATAAGAGAACTCTTGCCGGAAAGCGTCGTAAGCTTGCACAGACAAAAGCTCCGGAGGCAATGCTTACACTCCTTGATACCGCTGTATCTGCGGGGCTTTCTGCAGAATATGTGCTTTTTGATTCCTGGTTTTCCAATCCTGCACAGATAACTGCGCTTAAGTCTAGAGGAATGGATGTCATTGCCATGATCAAGAAAAGCAGCCGCATCAAGTACACTTATGGTGAGGACCAGCTTAATATCAAGGAAATATATTCCAGGAACAAGAAACGTCGTGGCCGTTCCAGGTATCTTCTTTCTGTTGATGTGATGGTAGGGAAAGAGAATCCCATTCCAGCAAAAATCGTTTGCGTAAGAAACAAGGCCAATCGTAAGGATTGGCTTGCTTTCATATGCACAGATACATCGCTCTCCGAAGAAGAAATCATCCGCATCTATGGCAAACGCTGGAAAATCGAGGTCTTTTTCAAGACCTGCAAGTCTATGCTGAATCTGATTGGTGAATGTCATAGCTTATCTTATGATGCACTGACTGCTCACGTAGCAATCGTGTTTACCAGATACATGTTACTTGCAATGGAGCAGAGACAGAATGAAGATCAACGAACCCTAGGGGAACTGTTCTTTTTTCTGGTAGATGAAATGGCAGATATCACTTTCTACCGTTCACTTAGCATCCTGATGGATGCTTTCATGGCAAGCCTTCAGGAACTTCTGAAGCTTAGTGACGAACAGTTGGCTAGATTTACTGCTGATTTTGAGTCCAGACTGCCGGAATATCTGCGTAATGCACTCCATCCACTGGCTACTGTGGCATAAATCGCTATTTTGTTAGCTGAAATATTGAATTTTCAAGGAACAAGTCCCATTTGGGGTATGGGAAGTCTTAGTTATTAAATAAAGTTATTTGATTTTCGTTTATGTGGTTGCCGTATAATCTGAAAAAGATAAATGCATTTAAATTAATCGTTCCAAACGATTGCAGACACAGGACACGAATCAATAGCCTCTTGTACGACCTCTTGATTTTCATTGGTTGACGGTTGATAAGCCTCTGCTTTTCCATGTTCATTTATGCGGAAAACTTCGTCACAGACACTACAGCAAAGTCCGCAACCAATACAGAGATTCTGTTCTACTCTTGCAGATTTCATAAAATCACCTCCTGATTATGGGAATTGAATTTCATTAAAATACAACGATTAAAAGCATTTTAAATGCTTCTTGTCCATATACCGCATGAGGGTGTCCAGCAGGCATAATGATGGATTCCCCTTCGTGTAACAGATACTCAGTACCGTCGATAGTGATTTTTCCAACACCATCCAAGCAGGTAACAAAAGCATCCCCATCTGACGCATGAGTGCTGATTTCCTCCCCTTTTGCGAATGAGAACAAGGTAATACTTACTGCTGGATTTTGTGCCAGTGTTTTACTGACAACTTGCCCATCCTGATAAGAAATCTGTTCTTTTAGTGTTAATACTTCTGCTTGTGAAATATTTTTCATTTTTATACTCATAATAATCGCCTCCTATCAAGTGTTTTTATTTTGTGTTGTTGGATGTATTTCCTGAATCTAAATGTAAGATCAATCCAGAATTTTACCATCAACAGAGATGGTGATGACCTGCCAAGGGATAAATTTTCCGCTTGCTTGCAACGCTTTTTTTGCGGCCAATTCCAGTCCGCCACAGCAGGGAACTTCCATTCGTACAATTGTCACACTTTGGATATTGTTGCTTTGAATAATCTGTGTTAACTTTTCGCTATAGTCTACATTGTCTAGCTTGGGACAGCCAATTAACGTAATTTTTCCGCACATAAAATCCTCGTGCATTCTGGCGTAGGCATATGCGCTACAATCTGCTGCAATCAGTAATTTACCTCCGTCAAAATAGGGGGCATTGACGGGAACTAACTTGATTTGGCAGGGCCACTGCCCCAGCTGTGATTCAGTCCGTATTGGAGTAGAAGGAGCAGATTGCGGTGAACGTTGGATATGTTGCATCCGGCTGCCGGGGCAGCCTTCATGAACACTAGCAGAAAAAGAATTCTGTTCATTCTTTTTTCTCATATTTTCTTGTACCGCCTTTTCATCGTAGGCAGCAGCTTCTCGTTCCACAAAGGAAATCGCTCCGGTTGGACAGGTAGGGAGGCAGTCTCCTAAACCATCGCAATAGTCGTCGCGCAGGAGTTTTGCTTTCCCGTCTACGATACCAATGGCTCCTTCGTGACAGGCATCAGCACAAGCTCCACATCCATTACATTTTTCTTCATCTATCTGGATAATTTTACGAATCATTATAAATTCATCCTTTCTCTTGTATTTTCAATGTTACTATAATATAATTTATAATGAAAGTATGTTGTTATAACAACAAAAAGGAGGAAAATGTGAATTTATCTAATACACAACTATTTCGTGGGTTAGAAACAACTGAAATTACAAGTCTTTTGAACTGCCTTAACACCACGGAACACAGCTACAAAAAAGGTGAAGTTATTCTTTCTGAAGGAAGTATTACAGAAAATATAGGAATTGTTCTCTCAGGCATGGTGATGATATCATGCAATGATATTTGGGGAAATAGCAGCGTTCTGGGAAATGTTGCCCCTGGTTCCGTATTTGGTGAAGTATATGCCTGTATTCCGGGCCAACCAATGTTGGTTACAGTGTCTGCAGTTGAAGATACTTCTGTATTATTTATGAATGTAGGGCGTGTTCTGACTACTTGCTCTAAATCATGTATCTTTCACACCAAACTTGTACAAAATTTGTTGACTGTTTGTGCATATAAAAGTCTTCAACTTTCTCAAAGGATTCAACATACCAGTTCTAAATCTATACGTGGGAGATTAATGTCCTATTTTTCAGAATGTGTAAAACAATTTGGAGGGAATTCTTTTCTCATTCCATATAATCGCCAACAGCTGGCTGATTATTTGAATGTTGACCGTAGTACCATGTGCAACGAACTTTCCAAAATGCAAAAAGATGGACTCATTGAATATAATAAGAATCAGTTTTTATTAAAAGACAGATTAATGCTTTGAATGGATGTCGTAAGTGCTTAGTATGGCTGGTTATTCAAAGAAAGTTGAAAATATTTGACAAGGGGTTATTATATGAACATTAGAAAAGCAAGCAGAGAAGATTTATCAAGAATTGGAGAAATCTATGTCTTTAATAATCGTGCAAATTATTATCCGGTATTTAAAGACAAAATTTATTCATTTAGTAAGTTGCAAGTTATTTCAATAATTGATGAGTATTTTAAATTTGATGAAGTCTTAGAAAGTATTTATGTTTTTGATGATGGTTTGGTAAGTGCATTTATGGAAATAAAAGAGACAGAAATTTGCAAATTATATGTTGATCCTTTTTTTCAAAATAGCGGAATAGGCTCAGAATTAATTGAATTTGCAATTAAAGAATTAAAGACCAATCATTTATGGGTACTTCAAGAAAATGATAAGGCAATTTCTTTTTATCAAAAACATGGATTTCATTTGACAAACACTACGATGGATATAGAAAATACTAACAAAAAAATCGTAGAAATGAAAAGATGATGGTATAAAAAGATTATTTTCGATGTTGTATTAAGGTTGACGGGCAGTATACTGCCCGTCAGATGACTATCCTTTTAGTTTATTATCCTATCATGTGTCAATATTTTATACCCTTGCCGGATGCTGGGTGCACTGTCGCCGTAGATTTGATGAAGCCTTAAAGCTGATCCCAAAATCCTATCAAAAGGAATCCAATACATTTCTTCTGATGAAACAGATTCAGGCGATCTATCGGGAAGAAGGGAAACTGAATGCCCTTTCTTCTGATGAACGGATTAAACAGCGGCAGGCGGTTATCAAACCTCTTGTGGATGCTTTTTTTTTCGTACCTGAAAACCATAAATGTGTCTAAAAAGGACAAATTTGGTGATGCCGTAAGATATGCACTAAATCAGGAAAAATATCTCCGGGTATTTCTTACAGACGGAGATGTTCCGATTGATAATAATGCATCCGAAAGGGCAATCCGAGGCTTTTGTATTGGAAAAAAGAATTGGCAGATGATCGATACGATTCATGGAGCCAAATCTTCCGCAATCATTTACAGTATTGTAGAAACTGCAAAAGCCAATAATCTGAAACCTTTTGATTATGTGCAGCATCTCTTGGAAGAGATTCCGAAACACATGAATGATAAGGATTGTTCTTTTCTGGAAGATCTTCTGCCCTGGTCAGAAAAACTTCCGGCAGGGATCCGCAAAGCTTAAATATCGGTGGCTGCAAAGCAGCCGCCTAAAAATGTCAAGGTACTCGCTATTTTGCGTTTACGATGTATTGAAATGGGAGAAAAGACCAACGCGGCGATGGTAAAACCGGCGATAAACTACAACATGAGATATATTTAATCATATTGAATAGAAAGAGCATGTAGGATGTTTTATTAAGGAGCGTCACGAGCCTCGTGGGGAATAGAGAAAATATTTTAAAACGAAAAATAATATACAAAGAAAAAAAGTACAAGCTCTGATGGATTTGTAAAAACTGGTGTGATATGATTAAGTATATAAGGAGTGATAGCATGAAAAAAGGGCAGAGATTACTTTGTAGCGATGCGTTTATTAGTACAAGCAACGACAAGTTATTTTATAAAATTTTGTCCGTACAAAACAGTGTGGACAACAATATGGATTGTCAATGGAATTATACAAAGCATATCAAAAAGGGGCATTGAGCCGTTTGCTATCTCATTTGTAATCATGTTAATGCCATATATTGTGCAAGCGATTATTAAAGGACTAGATGGATTAGATGATAGGTGGAGAGTAAAGCAGTGCCTGGAAAAGAAAGAAAAAGAGAAATATTCAAAAGTATATAGAAGATTACCTACAGAAAAACTTGAAGAAAAGGTAACAAAGAAAAATAGGGGGTACACGAAAGATGAGTGATAGCATTACCTTACATGAAATTTTAAGTCAATATCGGAAGAGCGATCTGGTGGAGATTGCAAAGCTTCATCATTTACATGGATATTCGCAATATAAAAAGGCGCAGATGGTTGAATTTTTGTGTCGTGCACTTCTTGATGCAGATGTGATGAGGAAATATTTTATGTATTTGAACGAAGCGGAGCTAGAATTATTGGATTCCGGCGAGAGTCAGGTTTGGATTGAATCAAACGAACATCAGTATGATTATTTGGCGGAAGGCGCCTATATCGGAATCGGTTATGACTGGGATGGAGGAGTTGTTTGTGTACCGGAAGAGGTGCGGAAGGCATATTTGAAAAATTGTGATACGATCTGGAAGCAAAGTCTTAACACGGATAAAAAGCTGTTAATGTATTTGAATGTATTGTCGGAACTATATGGTATGTGCTCAATTGAACAAGTGATAAATTTGTATGTGAGAGATGGCGGAAGTAAGAAGGAACTATTTGAAGTTATTTCTTTTTGTGAAGCGATACCGGAGAATAAAAAGTATTTTGAATTAAGAGGAGAGAAGTTGATTTTAAAACTTTGGACCGACGGAAATATGTATAAGGAGCTTCAAAAAAGACAAGGAGGCTGTCCGTTTTATGAGCCGACGAAGGAAGAAATTGAACATTTGGGGACGAAAGGCTATCTTCCATTTAACAAATATATGCTGGAACTGAAGGATTTCTTTATAAAAGAAGGACATGAAGAAGAGCGCGAGGCAGAATTGCTTTGTAAAACCATTCAGATGATTATCCGCACCGGTGGTACATATGAGCATATTCGGGATGTGCTGGAAGTAGGATTTATGGACTTTGATTATGTTTCAACGAATGAAAAGCTGCGGAGACAGCTATTGCAGAGAATCGACAATGTATGGGAGCATACGAATACCGTGATGAGGCGTGGGCATATGATAAAAGAAATGGTTGCGGAAGAACCGAAGAGTAATATTATTGTATTTCCGGGCAAGCGGTAAGAGAGAGGTAGATGTTTATGGCAAGTGTTGTGAAGAAAATGGAATGTTATAACATTCGAAAAAGTGTAAAGGATTTGGGGGAGGATTTAAAAGAAAAAATCAAAGCAGAGCGGGTGTGTGACGATTACAAAGTATTGGGGAATGCATTTGTAATGCTACTAAGTTTTGAGAGATATTATTGGAGAAATGGAAGCTATGCGAGTTTGACAGTGATGCTGACGGATGACGGGCAGATGCAGACGGCGGATATCGTTGGTTCCGGTGGTGGCGAAGGACTGTGGAATTTTAGTTATGGAGCAAATGCAGAGTTCGCAGATATGGCAGTAGAAGTTCTGCAGGAATATGGTTTTCAGGAGAAAAATAATGAGTGTAATAGAAATTGAGCACCTCTCGCGTGACTTTGGAGGAGGAAAGGGAATTTTTGATGTATCTTTTCAGGTTGGAGAGGGCGAAGTGTTCGGCTTTCTTGGACCGAATGGCGCCGGGAAGACAACCACGATTCGACATCTTATGGGATTTTTGA
Organism: Coprococcus phoceensis; assembly: GCF_900104635.1. Classification (NCBI taxonomy): domain Bacteria; kingdom Bacillati; phylum Bacillota; class Clostridia; order Lachnospirales; family Lachnospiraceae; genus Coprococcus; species Coprococcus phoceensis. The sequence goes on along the minus strand of NZ_FNWC01000007.1, from coordinate 2,355,791 downwards.
AAGCAAAATCAGGAAGCTGCACGATCAATGGTCTGGATTGTTGGAAGGAAAGTGACAAGATCCAAAAGCAGCTTGGTTACATAGCCGGAGAAATCAGTTTTTTTGAGGATATGACTGGGACGGAATTTCTTAAATTTATGCAGAAATATCGCAAACTTGGTTTCGAGAATCGCCAAAAGGAGCTTTTGGAGCGATTTGAGGTAAACCCGCGGGGAAAGATCAAAAAGATGAGCAAGGGAATGAAGCAAAAAATCGGGATTGTCGCAGCGTTTATGCACGATCCGACGATTCTTATCTTGGATGAGCCGACAAGCGGACTGGATCCATTGATGCAAAGTCGGTTTGTGGAGCTGATAGAAGAAGAGAAGAAACGTGGAAAGACGATTTTGCTGTCTAGTCATATGTTTGAGGAAGTGGAGAAGACTTGCCAGCAGATTGGGATTATACGCAATGGGAAGCTGATGGCGGTCGATTCGGTGGATGAACTTCGCAAATGTCATGTGCATTCTTATACGATTACACTAGATAATGTGGAGATGGCGAAACAGTTTGCCAATGATTTTGACGGAATTCGTGATGGACAGAACGTGACAGTTTTCACCAAACCAAGTTTGGAGCAAATCTTTATGCATTATTATGGAGGTGAGAGCGATGATTAGTCTTCTGTTGTACAAACGAGAAATGAAAGGCAGTATCAAGGTGTTACTCATTTTTGCGGCAGTGATCACGCTCTATGTCACTGTGATTATTCGGATGTATGATCCAGAGATGATGAAAACATTGGATGATTTTGTGAAGGTGATGCCGGAACTGATGGCGGCAGTCGGAATACATGCGGGAGCTACGAGCCTGATTGGATTTATGATATCATATTTATATGGATTTATTTTGATTGTATTCCCGATGGTATTCTGTATTCTGCGAGGAAATGGTCTGATTGCCAAATATGTTGACCGAGGTTCTGTGGTTTCTCTTGTGGCGGCGCCGGTAAAACGGCAGAAGATTGCGTGTACACAGGCGAGCGTACTTATCAGTGGAGTGATTCAGTTACTTGGCTATGAGACAGTATTGGAAATCGTGGTGGCACAGGGGAGCTTTCCGAATGAATTGGAGATCGCAGAACTTTTGAAACTGAACTCTGGATTGTTTTGCCTGTTGTTATTTATTGCAGGAATCTGCTTTTTGGCATCGTGTCTGTTCTCGGATACGAGATACAGTATTGGGTTAGGTGCAGGAATTCCTGCATTGATGTATGTTCTGCAGATGCTTGCAAATGCAGGGGAAGATGCAGAGAAAGCGAAATATTTTACGTTTTTTACATTGTTTCAGCCGGAAAATCTTGTGGCTGGAAAGAGCAGTGCGCTGATGGGAGTTACTATTTTACTTATCGGTGGAATTGCGCTGTTTGCAGCAGGAATTTTCCTGTTTTGCAAGAAAGATTTATATATCTAAAAAGAGACACTGATGACGGATTTCCGTCATTTCAGTGTCTCGCTGTGATTTAAGACCGATGTACTGTAGAGAAACAGGACATCCTGATTTTTAAAATCAATCAGTGATGGCAGCGAATAGCTTGAAAGATAGCGTACATCCAGCAGTGTAATCTTTTGGTATCCGGTGGCAAGCAGAGGTGCAATGGCACTGCCGAAGGAATCGCGGAAAATAACAAGTTCAAGGTCTGTCTGTACGGCAGGATTTTCAATTGTGATATAGGACAAAGAGCCGGACAAAAAGAGCTCGTAAGGGTCTTTTCCGTCGCCTTTTACAAAATCATACATGGAAATTTGACGGTCGTTTTGGTGGTCGAATACAGTGCACTGTTCTATTGCAGGACTTGTCAGGAACCAAAGTGGTTCGCCGGAAAGATTCTGAGCCGCCTGCCCTGCATAAGCGCCACGAAAATCGTTTGTAAATACCTGCTCTTGGAAATCATCTGAGACAAAAGTACCCATGGAGTCTGCGAGATGATTTGCAACATCGATGATTTTTTCCTGCCGCCAGTGGGGATCGGTCTGATAATAGTCGGTTAACTCCAAAAGCGGTGCAATATCGATATAATGCATCTGCGGATTTGCATCTTGCATCGTCTGGAAGAAATCATCATAGTCCATTGTCAGTGCAGAGTCATCGTCCTGTAAAAAATAGTTCTTATCCGGAATGATGGAAAGATAGATATTTTCCGCATTCCCTTTTAGACAGGTCTCATAAATTCTTTGAAACACTTTCGAGGCGTGCTTCAAAGAGTCCTCGTGCATCGGATATTCCATTGCGATTGCCATATCATCTTTTAAGTACAGTCCTTCTATATCTGATTTTCCAAGTAAATCGAGAGAAACAGTTGAATACAGGTGGCGGAATGCTTCTCGCATCGGAAACTGATCGACCGCATATTTATCAAATTTTTCCATAAAGCTTCCGGAGAGCAAGCTTCCTGTATCCGGCGAAGGAAACTGTGTGAGCGGGCGCCTTTCGCTGAGGGAAACCTCATCGGACGGCTTCAGAAGACAGGCGATGGAAAAAGAAAATAAGAGAATACCTGTGGTAACAATTACGATTCTGTTTTTCCATTGATCTGACATTGAAAATACCTCCTTCTAAAAGCGAAAATATAAAAACGGGTTATAAGAATCCTGAATAAGATAAGCAGTCACAGTAAGCATTAAAACAATCAGGACAGCCGGCTCTAAAATATTGAGGAGCTGTTTCGCCGTTTTCTTTGTACGGAATCTTTCAATCAGCTGCGCAGCAAAGGGGGTGGCGCCGACCACAGAAACGGTGAGGATAACACCATAGCTTTTGAGATAGTATAAGAATTCTTTTGAAACAAGTGGCAAAGAGCCGCCGCTAAACATGACCTTGAGCGTTTCGAGAGCATCTTTGGTGGAGACTGCATTGAAAATGACAAAGCTTACGGTCACTGCGAGCAGGACATACATATGGGAAAATAAAGAATGTTTTTGCAAAAATGCAGAAAATCCTTGCTTTTCTAATACAAGCAGAACCGCAAAGAACATTCCCCACAGGACAAAATTCCAAGATGCACCGTGCCACAGTCCGGTCAGAAACCACACGACTGCGATGTTAAAAAACCAGCGGCTTTTTTTCACGCGGTTGCCGCCCATCGGGATATAGACATAGTCACGGAACCATGACCCCAGTGTAATGTGCCAACGTCTCCAGAATTCCGTGACACTTCTTGACAAATACGGGTAATGAAAATTATCCGGAAAATGGAACCCGAAAATATTGCCGAGACCGACAGCCATATCACTATAACCGGAAAAATCAAAATAAATCTGCAGCGCAAAGGAAAATGCATACAGCCAATAATAGAGAACAGAACGGTCTGTGGAGGTTTGGAAGGTACTGCAAAGCGCGCCGAGAGAGTTCGCAAGAAGTACTTTTTTGGATAATCCCAATATGAATTTTCGGATGCCAAGTGCTGCTTTCTCAACAGAATGTTTCCGCACTTCAAGCTGTGCTGCAATGTCTTTGTACCGCACGATCGGTCCTGCGATCAACTGCGGGAACATCGACACATATGCTCCAAAAGAAATCAGATTTGTCTGCGCCGTACAGTCTTTTCGATACACATCGATGAGATAACTCAAAATTTGAAAGGTGTAGAAGCTGATACCGATTGGCAGAGCAATGTGGAAAAGCGGTATAGACAATCCAATTGCATTCAGGTTTCCAATCAAAAAATCAATGTATTTAAAATACATTAAAAGTCCAAGATGAATGCAGCAGGCGCCTGCCAGAATCAGTCGGGAATGCTTCTTTCTCTCGATGAGGATACCTTCGATATAACCCAGTAAGATGGAGAGAACCATCAAAAAAATATATCGTGGTTCTCCCCAGGAATAAAATATGAGACTGAAGAAAAGCAGAATGAAATTCTTCCATCGAAAAGGCACGCAAAAGTAGCAGACTAAAACAAGCGGTAAAAAGTAGTATAAAAAAGGAATGCTTGAAAATAACATACTATAGGTTCTCTTCCGTCAAGATGACTGCAGATGGATATTGGTCTGTCAACTGTGTTTTGAAATAGTTGATCAAGTCTGTATTTCCAAAAGCAGAGACAACATAATCATCGCCAATTTGAGCGAGAAGCAATACTTCCGGGAATCCACACATCCACTGGTTGCCAAGTATAGATTCTTTTAAAGAATCGGCAAAGGTATTGAGCGTTTTGGGGTCAGACAGATGAAATGCAGATCCCGTAAATGTATTCGCATTCATTGCATGAATCAGGCTTGCTGCATCGTCGATCAGACCTGCTGAATCCTCAGGCACAATCAGCAGAGAGCGTAAACTTTCCGTGTCGCTGACATCGAATTTCCCGGGCTTATTGTCGGTCATATTGTTGTAGTCACCGCCCATAGCCTGAAATTTGTTGTCGTCCGAGTATGAGGACCAGACAGTTGTGAGAATCTCCAAGGCATCTTTTGGTGAGGTGTCTTCTTTTGAAGATTGTTTTTTTGTACAGCCTGCCAGTGAGAATGTTAAAAGGAAGGCTAATAGAATTGATAAAAATTTTTTCATAAGATCTCCTTTTTCTTGAATTTATTTTGTGGCTATATTGTATCAGAGTCCGGGCAGAATAGCTAGGAGGAGAGACACAAAATTTCTCAATTGCAAGTTCGGTACAGAAATGATATAAATAAAGACAAAGGGAGGCGTTTAGCATGGATTTTGAGCAGGCAAAACAGGCTTTTGAATTGTACCTTAACGGGTATGACAGAAAGGATGAAAAAGTTTATTTAAAAATTGTACATACATATGGTGTTGTAGACTGCAGTGAGGAGATCGCAAGGAGGATGGGATTGGGAGAAGAAGATATTTTTCTTGCGAAAATCATTGCCCTGCTGCATGATATAGGAAGATTTGAGCAACTTAAATTATATGATTCATTTGAACCGGGCATTTTTGACCATGCACAGTATGGTGCAGATATTTTGTTTCGGGAGGGGCGGATCAGAGAATTTCTTCCGGAGACAACGTGGGATGAGACAATCGAGACGGCAATCCGTTATCACAGTGCATTTCAGCTTCCAAAGATTTCGGATTCAAGAACTTTATTGCATGCCGAACTGATTCGGGATGCGGATAAGCTGGATAACTGCCGTGTGAAATTAGAGGAGCGGGTGGAGGTTCTGCTTGGAGGAGCGAGTGCGAAAGAAGCAGGAGCGCAGGAAATCAGCCAGAGAGTCTGGGAGGCATGTCTCAATGAACGCTCCGTATTGTCTGAGGATAGAAAGACAAATCTGGATTACTGGGTATCTTATATAGCATATTTTTTCGATATTTATTTTACGGAAACGCTGCAGATTATTCAGGAACACTCTTATGTGGAAAAGATTGTGGACAGGATCCCGTGTGAAAATCTTATCAGTAACGAACGGATGCAGGAGTTGAAAAACCATGTCATAAAATATATAATGAATCGTGTAACGAAAGCGAGCAAAAAATAATAGGAGGAAATGCGAAATGAAGGTTACGAACGACATTATTTATGTAGGAGTCAATGACCATCAGACCGATTTGTTTGAAGGGCAATATGCGGTACCGAATGGAATGGCTTATAATTCTTACGTAATCAGAGATGAAAAGGTCGCAGTTGTAGATACTGTAGATGTAAAATTTGCACATGAGTGGCTGGACAATGTTGGAGCCGCACTTGGAGGAACAAAGCCGGATTACCTGATCATTCAACATATGGAGCCGGATCATTCTGCGAATATTTATAACTTTATGAAAATTTATCCGGATACAACAATCGTAGGAAATGCAAAGACATTTACGATGATTGCGAATTTCTTCCGTGATATGGATTTAGATGAGAAAAAGCTGGAAGTAAAAAATGGAGATACATTGACACTTGGAAAGCATGAACTGCAATTTCTGTTTGCCCCGATGGTGCATTGGCCGGAAGTGATGCTGACTTATGATTCTTATGAAAAAGTGTTGTTTTCAGCAGATGCATTTGGAAAATTCGGCGCACTTGATGTGGAGGAAGATTGGGACGATGAGGCACGTCGCTACTATATCGGTATTGTCGGAAAATACGGAATGCAGGTGCAGAACGTGCTGAAGGCGGCACAGAATTTGGATACTCAGATGATTTGTCCGCTGCATGGACCTGTTTTGAAAGAAAATCTTTCACATTATATCGGAAAATACAATACATGGTCTTCGTATGAGGTGGAATCAGAGGGCGTGATGATTGCCTACACATCGATTTATGGAAATACAAAAAAATCGGTGGAAGTGTTGGAGAGTAAACTGCGCGAGAAAGGATGCCCTGAAGTAGTTGTATGTGACCTTGCCCGTGAGGATATGTCAAAAGCAGTGGAAAATGCATTCCGTTACGGAAAACTTGTGCTGGCGACAACGACATACAATGCTGATATCTTTCCGTTTATGAAGACATTTATTGAGCATTTGACAGAGCGGAATTACCAAAATCGCACAATCGGACTGATCGAAAATGGAAGCTGGGCGCCACTCGCCGCAAAAGTGATGAAGGAAATGTTTGAAAAGAGTAAAAACATTTCCTGGCTTGAGCATAATGTGAAGATCATGTCTTCGCTTAATAGTGATAATATGGATCAGCTCGAAGGTATGGCGGAGGAATTGTGTAAAGAATATGTTGCACAGTCTGACACAAAAGCGAATAAAAATGATCTGACAGCATTGTTTAAGATAGGATATGGACTTTATGTTGTGACTTCCAATGACGGGGAGAAAGATAACGGACTGATCGTCAATACAGTGACACAGCTTACAGATAATCCGAACCGTGTGGCAGTGAATATCAACAAAGCAAATTACTCACACCATGTCATCAAAAAGACGGGCGTGATGAATGTGAACTGTCTTTCTGTGGAAGCACCATTTGAAGTATTCAAGACATTTGGATTTCAGAGTGGTCGTCTGGTCGACAAATTTGCAGGATACCAGACACTTCGCTCAGACAATGGATTAGTATTTCTTCCGAAATACATCAATGCATTTATGTCCTTGAAAGTGGAGCAGTATGTGGATCTCGATACACACGGCATGTTCATCTGTACGGTGACAGAGGCGCGGGTGATGAGCGATAAAGAGACGATGACATATACGTATTATCAGAAAAATGTAAAACCAAAACCACAGACAGAAGGAAAGAAAGGATTTGTCTGTGTCGTTTGCGGATACATCTACGAAGGAGATGTCTTGCCGGATGACTTTATCTGTCCGCTTTGCAAACATGGAGTGGCGGATTTTGAGCCGATATCGTGAGAAGGAGGAGTCGAAGAAATTCGGCTCCCTTTTTATGTCTGAACATTCTTATTTTATTTCATAATCAAATGATAGTTGCTATTGTAATACAATCCGAGATCATCGCAGATTCTTTTATTTATCGCTGTGAGTGCATCGTGGTATTCTTTATATTTTGGCGAAAGCGCAATCATATTTGGGATAAAAATATCGTTGTACCCTTGATTTTGGAGTTCTCGCATAAATCGGCGTTGCGAGATGAACGCAGGGTGATATTTGCAAAAGAAGCTGTTGCGAAGTTTTACATTTTTTCGGGTCTGCTCTAAAAGTCTCTGATACTCCTCGTCTGTAGGATTTAAGTACTGATAAGAGACTGACCTGTTTTGCCACTTCGCTTAATAACATAAACGGTATGCTCCTTTCCTTGTGATGGGTATATTATAAGGGGGTACGCAGCGTACAGGTCAAGGAAAATCAGAAAATATATCAACTTTTTTCTTGTGTGGGTAAAAGAGTTATCGTATGATTGGTATAGACAGGTTACAGAAATGGGAAGAAAGAGTGAGAAAAACAAATGAGGATTTTAAATATTACAGCTCAGAAACCGCACAGCACGGGAAGTGGAATTTATCTGACGGAGTTGGTAAAGAACTGGAATGCCCTTGGATATGAGCAGGCAGTTCTTGCGGGAGTTTATGAGGAGGACAGTGTAAATTTCCCAGAGGGAGTTATATTTTATCCGGTGAAATATTTGTCGGAGGAACTGCCGTTTCCAATTGCAGGAATGTCGGATGAGATGCCATATAAGAGTACGAGATATAAGGACTTTACAGAAGAGATGTTTCAAGCGTACCGGAGTGCATTTCAAATGGTGGTGCGAAAAGCGGTCGAGGAGTTTTGCCCGGATTTGATTGTGTGTCATCACCTGTATCTTCTGACTGCGTTGGTGCGGGAATGGTATCCGAAGAAGAAAGTCATTGGAATTTGTCATGGCTCTGATTTGCGTCAGATTTGTAAAAATCCATTACAGATGGAATACATTCAGAAGTGGATTCCGCAGTTGGATGGCATTGTGGCATTGCATGACGGACAGAAGAAAGAGATTATCCGGATTTTTAATTGCGGCGAGAAGCTTGTGCACACTGTCGGGGTTGGCTACAATCAAAACCTTTTTTATCGGAAGAAAACAGAAGAAAAACCTTATAGACAGTTGGCATTTGCGGGGAAAGTGACAGAGAAGAAGGGGATTTTCAGTCTGCTTCGGGCATTGGAGATGCTTTCGGTCAAACCGGAAAATCTGGTTGTGAAGATTGCAGGAGGGCATGGCAGCAGAGAAGAGTATGAAGAAATTTGCAGGCTTGCCAGAGAATGCAGATATCCGGTGATATTTTTAGGCAGTTTGCAGCAGGAAGCTTTAGCAGAGGTATTTCGGCAAAGCGATGTGTTTGCTCTCCCGTCATTTTTTGAAGGATTGCCACTGGTGACAATGGAGGCAATGGCATGTGGATGTAAGGTGGTCTGTTCGCAGATTCCTGGGATGGAAGAGTGGTTAGATGAGCATGTGCCGGGGCAACAGGTGGAGTTTGTTCCGTTGCCTGAGATGACTCGGGTAGATGAGCCGAAAGAAGAAAAATTGCCAGAGTTTGAAAAGAAATTGGCGGAGGCAATAGAGAAGAAATTAGAACAACAACAAGAAGAATGTCCCGATTTGAACGGTGTCTCATGGGAAGGCATCAGTCGGACTGTTCTGGAAATGATAACGTAGAAAAGAGGAAAAAACATGTTTATAGATATGCACATGCACGAATCGACATTTTCAAAAGATAGCTTTTTAAAATTGGATGAGATGGTGGAGCTTGCAAAGGAGCGGGGACTTGGAGCAATCTGCATTACAGATCACGATGATATGGGATTGAAAGAGTACGCAAAAGAATATTCGGAAAAAACCGGTTTTCCGATTTTTGTGGGAATTGAATTTTTTTCTCTGCAGGGGGATATCGTGGCTTTAGGAATCGAGGAATACCCGAAAGAGCGGGTGGATGCACAGAAGTTTATCGATATTGTGAAAGAGCAGGGTGGAATCTGTTTTAGTGCACATCCGTTTCGCAATAATAACCGGGGATTGGAAGAAAATCTGAGAATTGTAAAGGGACTGGACGGTGTTGAGGTGCTCAACGGAAGTACACTTCCTGAGGCAAACAAAAAAGCGGCAGATTATGCAAGAGAACTTGGACTGGTCACTGTTGGCTCAAGCGACTGTCATATACCGGGAAAGATCGGCTTTTTTGCAACTTATTTTCCGGAGGAGGTGCGCACGATGGAAGACCTGATTCGTGTGTTTAAAAGTGGTAAGTGTAAGCCGGCTTACTACTGGAATGGAGAATACAAAATATGGGATATGGAAACACCGATTCACAAACCATTTGAGATTGAAAGATAAGAGGGAACTATGACATTACAACAGTTGAGATATGTGGCGATGGTGGCGGAGAAGGGAACGATGACCGAAGCTGCAACAGAATTATATATATCACAGCCAAGTCTCACCAAATCAATTCGAGAGCTGGAAAAAGAGCTGGAAATTGTAATTTTTGAGCGAACAAACAAAGGGATTGTTGTCTCACATGAGGGGGAGCAGTTCTTGGCATATGCAAGACAGGTGATTGAACAGGCAGATCTTTTGGAAGAAAAGTATATGCATAAATCCGGCAGAAAGCAGCAGTTTTGTGTCTCCACACAGCACTATTCGTTTGCGGTGAATGCGTTTGTGGACTTGATCAAGGAGCATGGAACCGCCCAATATGATTTTTCTCTTCGGGAAACACAGACATATGAGATTATAGAAGATGTCGCGGCGATGAAAAGTGAGATAGGGATTCTGTATCTGAATGATTTTAATGAAAAAGTGCTGCGAAAAATTATGAAGGTAAAGGAACTTGTGTTTACAGAACTGTTTGTTGCAAAGCCGCATATTTTTATAAGCAACAGACATCCGCTGGCGAGTCGAAAATCTGTGACAATGGAAGAGCTTCATGAGTATCCATATCTTTCGTTTGAACAGGGAGAACATAATTCCTTTTACTATTCGGAGGAGATTTTCAGTACAGTACAGAGGATAAAAAATATCCGGGTGCGTGACAGAGCGACACTGTTTAACCTGCTGATTGGGTTGGACGGATATACTGTCTGCAGCGGAGTGATCGATTCGGAGCTGAACGGGGGAAATATTGTTGCAGTGCCGCTTGAAAAAGAGGGGGATATGCATATCGGATATGTGAGCCATCAGAAGTCACATTTCAGCCGTTTAGGAATAGCATATATAGATGCACTCAAACGAAATATCGGCGAAAATACAGAGTTGATATAACTAAAAGTTATAGCTAACAGATATTTTTGGATATTTTACGTATTTATTGTGTCCCGATATAATACCTTCATAGATTACCGGAGGGTAAGACAAAAGTATTTGGAGGTAGAAGATATGAGTAAGAATGCACCGTTTCGATATGATTTTGTAGGAAGTTTTTTAAGACCTGCACAGTTAAAGCAGGCGAGAGCAGATTTTGAGAGTGGAAAAATATCGGAGAAACAATTGGAAGAAGTTGAGAATGAGGCGATTCGTGATCTGGTAGAAAAACAAAAGGCAGCAGGATATCATGTGATCACCGATGGAGAATTTCGCAGAAGCTACTGGCATTTGGATTTTATGTGGGGATTAAATGGAGTTGAGCATATTGAGCTGGATCATGGATATTTCTTCCATGGAGAAGAGACTACGCACGGCTCCGTTGCTGTGAGCGGAAAGATCAGTGGAGAGGGTCACCCGTTTGTAGAACATTTTAAATTTGTGAAACAATTTGAAGATGAAAACACAGTGGCAAGACAGACGATTCCTGCCCCGGCGCAGCTGCTGGCAGAGCTATTTCGAGAAGAAAATGGAAAAAATACAGTGAAATTTTATCCAGATGAGGAAGTGCTCATTCAGGATATTGCGAAAGCATATCGCACTGTGATCAAAGAACTTTATGAAGCAGGCTGCAGAAATATTCAATTTGACGATTGCACATGGGGTATGTTTTGTGATAAAAAATATTGGGAGGCAAGACAGCAGGATTGTGTTACAATAGAAAGCGAGGCAGAAAAATATCTTCGCCTGAACAACCTTGCGATTGAGGGAAGACCAGAGGATCTTGTGATTACAACTCATGTATGCCGGGGAAACTACCATTCTACCTGGGCATCATCAGGCGGGTATGAGCCAGTGGCAAAATATCTGTTTGCAAATGAGAACGTGGACGCATATTATCTGGAGTTTGACGATGAGCGCTCGGGAGGATTTGAGCCGCTTAGATTTGTTTCAGATGATAAAAAAGTTGTTCTTGGGCTTATTACAACAAAATCACCGGTTCTTGAGAGCGAAGAGCTAATCAAAGAAAGAATTCGGCAGGCGGCTGAGTATGTACCGCTGGAACGTCTGTACCTCAGTCCTCAGTGTGGATTTGCATCGTGTGAGATCGGAAATAAACTGACCGAGGAGGAGCAGTGGGCAAAGCTTGCGCTTGTTAAGAAGATTGCCTCAGCAACTTGGAAAGAATAGAAAATTGAAAGAAGTGGTACTGTGAAACGATCAAGACAAATGTCGGAGTCCATTCGGCTTGGAATTATACTTGCGCTTTCGGGAGGGTTTATGGATGCCTATTCCTATATGTGCAGAGGAAAGGTATTTGCGAATGCCCAGACGGGAAATATCTTATTATTTGGTATCTATATGTCGGAAAGACAGTGGGATATGGCAATCAGGTATTTAATTCCGGTCATTGCATTTGTGACCGGAATCGGAGTTGCAGATCTTGTCCGAATGAAGATTAAAGAAAAAAGTATTTTCCACTGGAGACAGCTGTCGGTGTTAAGTGAAGCAGTTGTATTATTTGTAGTCTGTTTCATACCGCAAAAGTTCAATCTTCCGGCAAATAGTCTGACGTCACTTGCCTGTGGGATACAGGTTGAGAGTTTCCGGAAGATACATGGAAATGGAATTGCGACGACGATGTGTATTGGAAACCTGCGCAGCGCGACACAGCAGATGTGTGAGTATTTGGGCTCGAAAAGAAAAGAGCATCTCAAAAAAGGGTTTTTATATTACGGAATTATTTTTTGTTTTGTAATTGGGGCAGTTTTGGGGAATATCTGTGTGAAATACTTGTCTGAAAAAGCATTGATAGTCTGTGTGGTGATGTTAGGTATGGCGTTTGTCATGATGTTCATAGATGGAGAAAAGCAATAAAAATGCCGGCGTTTGCCGGCGTCTTTATTTTACATGTCTTTTAATCGCTTCAAAGCTTTCTGCACTGATCACGTGTTCCATACGGCAGGCGTCTTCGTTCGCTGTCTCTTCCGACACGCCGAGGCGAATCAACCAATCGGACAAAAGACGGTGCCGTTCATAGATCATCTCTGCTATTTCACGTCCGGATTCTGTTAGATATATAAATCCGGCATCTGTGACTGTAATATGATTCTTTTCACGCAGGTTTTTCATTGCAACGCTTACACTTGATTTTTTAAAATCCAATTCGTTTGCGATATCTACAGAACGGACAACCGGTAACTTTTTGCTCAACATTAAAATCGTCTCGAGATAATTCTCAGCGGATTCATTTACAAAAGGTTTCATAGGCTTCCCTCCTTCACTCTATTATGCATAGACATAATGCCTAACAGCATTATATCATATCCCTGTAAAGATTGCCATAATGGAAAAAAAATAGAGAAATTATATTGACATCTAATAAACGTTAGAGTATACTAACCATGTGAAATGAAATTGTTTATCATTATCAGAAAGAAGAGGTGTGTATGATGCCGTTAACGATGGTGAATCCAGGAGAAGAAAATGTAATTAAAAAAGTCGGTGGAAAAGAAGAGACAAGACGATTTTTAGAAAATCTTGGCTTTGTTACCGGCGGAGTAGTTACCGTAATCTCTGAAATCGGAGGTAACATGATTGTGAATGTGAAAGATTCCAGAGTTGCGATTGGGAAAGATATGGCAAACAAGATTATGGTTTAGTGATGAAAGAGGGCGAAAAGAGATGAAAACGTTAAAGGAGGTAGCCTGCGGTAAGACCGTCAAGGTAAAGAAACTGACTGGTGAGGGACCGGTGAAGCGAAGAATCATGGATATGGGGATCACAAAAGGAGTAGAGATTTTTGTGAGAAAAGTAGCGCCGCTTGGTGATCCGGTGGAAGTAACAGTAAGAGGATATGAATTGTCGTTGAGAAAAGCAGATGCTGAGATGATAGAGGTAGAATAATTTTTTTTAGCAAATGGTTAGTTAAAACTAATAAAAACAAGATTCGACAAACATAAAAAAGGAGAGAGAAGATGTCAGTAAAGATAGCACTAGCAGGTAACCCAAACTGCGGAAAAACAACGTTGTTCAATGCTCTGACTGGTTCAAACCAATTTGTAGGAAACTGGCCTGGAGTAACAGTAGAAAAAAAAGAAGGAAAACTGAAAGGTCATAAAGATGTTATTATCATGGACCTTCCGGGAATTTATTCTTTGTCACCATATACATTAGAGGAAGTAGTGGCGAGAAACTATTTGATTGGCGAGAGACCTGACGCCATTATTAATATCGTAGATGGTACAAATATTGAGCGAAACTTATATTTGTCCACACAATTGATGGAACTTGGCATTCCGGTAATTATGGCAGTCAACATGGTAGATGTACTGCAAAAGAACGGAGACAAGATCTATACAGATAAGCTGAGCAAAGAGCTTGGCTGTGAAGTTGTCGAGATTTCAGCATTAAAAGGAACAGGAATTCAGAAAGCTGCGGAGAAGGCAGTAGGGCTTGCGCAGAAGAAAAAAGCGATGACGCCGGTACATGCATTCTCAGAAGATGCTGAAAATACGATTAAGACAGTTGAAAACATGCTGACGGGAACTGTTCCGGAAGAACAGAAGAGATTCTTTGCAATCAAGCTGTTGGAAAAAGATGATAAAATTCAGGCACAGATGAAATCTGTTCCGGATGTATCCGCAGAGATTCAAAAAATGGAAGAATTGTTTGACGATGACACAGAAAGTATCATTACAAATGAGAGATACGTATATATTTCTTCTATTATTCATGACTGTGTCAAGAAGAATAAACAGAATAAGATGACAACATCAGATAAGATCGACCATATCGTGACGAACAGATGGCTTGCGCTTCCGATCTTTGCGGCGGTTATGTTCCTTGTATATTATATTTCGGTCACAACGGTTGGAACTTGGGTGACAGATTGGACTAATGATGTATTGTTCGGAGAAATCATTCCGCCTGCGATTGAAAAATTCCTGGTCGGTATCGGCTGTGCAGGATGGCTTCAGGGATTGATTCTTGACGGTATTGTGGCTGGTGTAGGAGCAGTTCTTGGTTTTGTACCTCAGATGCTTGTGTTATTCTTGTTTCTTGCATTTTTGGAAGCGTGTGGATATATGGCGAGAGTTGCGTTTATCATGGATAGAATTTTCCGCAAATTTGGACTTTCCGGAAAATCATTTATCCCGATGCTGATCGGAAGCGGATGTGGTGTTCCGGGTATCATGGCGTCGAGAACGATTGAAAATGACCGTGACCGTAAGATGACAATCATGACAACAACATTTATTCCATGTGGAGCAAAACTTCCGATCATTGCATTGATTGCGGGAGCGTTGTTCGATGGCGCATGGTGGGTTGCACCAAGTGCTTACTTTGTTGGAATCGCAGCAATCATCTGTTCCGGTATCATTTTAAAGAAAACAAAGATGTTTGCGGGAGATCCGGCACCGTTTGTAATGGAACTTCCGGCGTATCACTGGCCAACAGTTGGAAACGTACTTAGAAGTATGTGGGAAAGAGGCTGGTCATTTATCAAAAAAGCAGGTACAATTATTCTGTTATCTACAATTGTATTGTGGTTCTTGATGAACTTTGGATGGGGTGACGGTACATTTGGTATGTTGGAGGCAGAACAATTGAACGACAGTATTTTAGCTCACATCGGAAGTGTGATTGCACCGATCTTTGTACCTCTTGGATGGGGCGACTGGAAAATGGCAGTTGCGGCAGTTACAGGATTGATTGCTAAAGAAAATGTAGTTGGTACATTTGGTATTTTATTTGGATTTGCGGAGGTAAATGCAGACAACGGTATCGAGATCTGGGGACAGCTTGCAGGAAGTATGACAGCGGTTGCGGCTTACTCATTCTTAGTGTTCAACCTTCTTTGTGCGCCTTGCTTTGCGGCGATGGGAGCGATTAAAAGAGAGATGAATAATGCAAAATGGTTCTGGTTTGCAATCGGATACCAGACAGGTCTTGCATACATTGTTTCACTTTGCATCTACCAGATTGGAACATTGATCAGCACCGGAACATTCGGCGCTGGAACTGTAGTAGCGTTTATATTAGTAATTGGGTTTATTTATCTGCTTGTCAGACCATACAAAGAAAGCAAGACATTAAATGTCAATATGAAAGGTATGGTAGGAGCAAGATAATTGATAGACCGATTGATTTTGAAATGGAGGCGGTAATATGGGAACAGCAGTTGTTGGCATTGCGTTAGCTGGAATCGTAGCACTGATTATCAGAAAAATGATTCGAGATAAGAAGAACGGAAAATCAATTCAATGTGGTGGAGACTGTAAACACTGTGGAGGACATTGTCACTAAAGATGAGGAGTGAGACTGGATGCAGAAGGAGGCTATCATTCAAAAACTGAAAGAACGAGGATGCAGAATTACAAAGCAGAGATTGATGTTGCTTGATATTATTATGGAGGAAGATTATTCCTGCTGTAAGGAAATCTATTACCGCGCATCGCAGTTAGATCCTCAGATTGGGATTGCGACGATATACAGAATGGTAAATACATTAGAGGAGATCGGAGCGATCAGCAGAAAAAACATGTATAGGATTTCGGATGTATGTGAGTGTGACGGTCAGAATGGATGTGTGATTGAGTTTGAAGATCATTCTGTGTGCCGGCTGTCATCAAACAAGCTTCAGTCGGTGATGCTTGCGGGACTGAAGGCATGCGGTTATGTGAATGAACAGAAAATTAAACACATTGCCTTGCAGCCATGCCCACATATGTAGGAGAAAAGGAGAATGACACAGTCTTGGAGTACTGGACGGTGGCATTCTCCTTTTTGCTGTAGAGAAAATAAATGATAAAATTTATCGATAGTGTAAAAAAAACTGGAATTTGTCGAATCATGGGAATATAATCAATGGATAAAATTATTCTAGGAGGTATTTATGATGTTAGATTGTTTAAAAGGTATCAATTTTAAGAAAACAGGTATTTTTGCAGCAGGTGTGTTATTTGGGACAGCAGGAATCAAGCTATTATCAAGCAAAGATGCAAAGAAACTTTATACAAATGGAACGGCAGCGGTGCTTAGAGCAAAAGAATGTGTCATGAAGACTGCAACTACTATTCAGGAGAATGCAGAAGACATCTACGAAGAGGCAAAAGCAATCAATGAAGAAAGAGCAGTAAAAGAAGAGCAGGAGTTTGAAGAGACACAGACAGAAGAAATTACGGAAGAAGCTGTGGAAGAGACAGTGGCAGAATAGAGGCGACAGCAAGTGAGATTTATCATAAAACATGAGATGAAAGGCAGAATGCGAATTCATCTTCTGCAAAACAGAATGACTTATGAGCAGGCAGATATTTTGCTGTATTTTTTAACCAACATGAAAACGGTTTCATCAGCGAAAGTGTATGAGCGCACGCAGGATGCTGTCATTCGCTATACCGGTGACCGAGAGGTCATTATAGAAGAAATGAAGAGATTTTCTTATGAAAAGACGGAGGTGCCGGCGGGACTTTTAGAAAATTCCGGCAGGGCGTTAAACGCTGCTTATCAGGAAAAGTTAATCAATAAAGTTTTGTTCCGGTATGCAAGAAAATGGTTTCTTCCATATCCGGTAAATGCCCTTTATACGGCGGCAATATCGTTAAAGTATATTTATAAGGGTTTAAAGGTGTTGTGTAAAGGAAAGATTGAAGTTCCGGTTCTTGACGCAACAGCGATTGGGGTTTCCATTTTACGAAATGATATTGATACGGCAGGTTCGGTCATGTTCCTGCTGGGAATCGGAGAAATTTTAGAAGAATGGACACATAAAAAATCAGTGGATGATCTTGCGAGAACAATGTCGTTGAATGTGGGGAAAGTATGGCTTAAACAGGGGGAACAAGACATTCTTGTTCCGGTGTCTGATATTCAGGCAGGAGATCAGGTTGTTGTACATATGGGAAATGTCATTCCGTTTGACGGCACAGTGGCAGATGGTGAGGCGATGGTCAATCAGGCGTCTCTTACCGGAGAATCTCTACCGGTAAGAAAAGTACAAGGAAGTTCTGCGTATGCAGGAACCGTGGTGGAAGAAGGCGAAGTGACGATTACGGTCAAAGCAGTGGGCGGCTCCAGCCGATTTGAAAAAATAGTCACAATGATCGAGGAGTCGGAGAAGCTGAAATCTGCATTGGAAGGCAAGGCGGAGCATCTGGCGGATAAACTTGTGCCGTATACACTTGCGGGCACAGCGCTGACCTATCTTTTGACACGTAATATCACGAAAGCACTGTCCATATTGATGGTCGATTTTTCCTGTGCATTAAAGCTTGCGATGCCGATTTCTGTCCTTTCAGCGATTCGAGAAGCAGGCGTGCATAATATTACAGTAAAAGGCGGTAAGTTTTTAGAGGCAGCGGCAGAGGCGGATACGATTGTGTTCGACAAGACAGGAACACTCACAAAAGCAAAGCCTACTGTAGTGGATGTCGTTTCGTTCAATGGAGAAGATCCGGATGAACTACTTCGGATTGCAGCATGCATGGAAGAACATTTTCCGCATTCTATGGCAAAAGCAGTCGTGAACGCTGCCAAGAAGAAAAAATTGGATCATGAGGAAATGCATTCGAAAGTGGAATACATGGTTGCACACGGAATTTCCACGATGATCAATGAGAAAAAGGCAATTATCGGAAGCTATCATTTTGTCTTTGAGGATGAAAAATGTATGATCCCAGAGGGGAAAGAAGCGCTTTTTGCATCACTTCCGGTGGAATACTCTCATCTGTATCTTGCGATTGAAAAAGAATTGGCAGCAGTCATCTGCATTGAAGACCCTCTCCGAGAGGAGGCGGCAGATGTCATTGAAATACTGCGAGAATCAGGCATTTCAAAGATCGTGATGATGACAGGGGACAGCGAGCACACTGCGGCAGCGATTGCAAGAAGAGTCGGTGTAGATGAATATTATTCAGAAGTACTTCCGGAAGATAAGGCTGATTTTGTGGAAAAAGAAAAGGCAAAAGGCAGAAAAGTCATCATGATCGGAGATGGCATCAACGACTCACCGGCGCTTTCGGCTGCTGATGTAGGAGTCGCAATCAGTGACGGAGCAGAGCTTGCAAGAGAAATTGCGGACATTATGATTGGTGCAGAAAACTTATATGAACTTGTAATATTAAAGCAGTTGAGCGATGGACTGATGAAACGAATCAAAAGAAATTACCGATTTATTGTTACTTTTAATGCAGGACTGATTTTACTTGGGGTGAGTGGAATCTTACAGCCGACTACGTCAGCATTGTTCCATAATATGTCAACACTTGGAATCAGCCTGAAGAGTATGCAGGATTTGCTGTAGTCACATACCAGGAGGCGAAAAGATATGAAAAAACATAGATTTTGGGCATGGGCAATGATAGGATGCCTTTTTATGACACTGTACACAGGATATAAACACAAATAGTGGTGCAAGGGGGCTGTCGGTTAATCAATGTCAATAAGTTAAGATAATCTTGAAAGAGTGGGTAATACAAAAATGTATGCTCACTCTTTTTTTGTAATAAAATAGAAAAAACGCTTGACAAATCTTCAAAAATTTGCGGCGAAGCCACTTGAATATATTTTTTATTTAAGGAGGTTCCCGTATGTTTTATGACTCACCTACTATGTTAAAACAGAATCTGCTTCGCACAATCTCGAATATGCAGGAAGTATCTCAACTGTTTGTAAAGCAGCCCGAAAAAGACTTTTCTAGGAAACGGAAGATTTCTTTTGCAGACACGATCCGTTTTCTTTTGTCTATGAATGGAAACACGGTTCCAAAAGAATGGATGGATTATTGGGATTTTTATCCTGATATGCCCTCTGTTTCTGCCTTTTCACAGCAACGACAAAAGCTGCTCCCTGATGCAATGGATTTTCTATTCCATACTTTTACGGATTCCTTCTCAACTCTGAGTACTTACCGGGGATTTCGTTTAATTGCCTGTGACGGTTCAGACCTTGCCATCGCCTGCAATCCGAAAGACAAAGAGACCCATAGACGGCATAATTCTATCGAGCGAGGTGAAAAGGGGTATAACCAACTTCATTTAAATGCACTGTATGATCTGAAAAACCGCATTTATATAGATGCTGTCATACAACCCGGCCGTCATCCAAACGAGGCACAGGCGCTTATTGAAATGCTGAAACGCTCTAAGGTGCAGGAGCCGGTTCTGCTGATTGCAGACAGAGGATATGAAAGTTATAACATCATGGCTAACGCACAGGAAAAAGGGTGGAAATTTCTGATCCGTGCAAAAGATCTGGGAAGCCGCGGTATTCTTACACATTTACCGATACCGGAAGATGGAACTTTTGATTGTACTTTGTCCTTAATCCTTACCAGGAAGCAAACAAAAGAAATAAAAAGCCAGCCCCATAAATATCGCTTCCTCACAAACAAAACTGTATGTGATTTTCTGGATCCAATCGAAAATCCCTTTTATACACTTCATTTTCGTGTCTTACGGTTTCCGATTACAGAAAGTACGATGGAATGTATCATTACGAATCTAGAGGAAGAAGATTTTCCAATGAAAGAAATCAAAAAACTGTATGAATGGAGATGGGGAATTGAGCGTTCTTTTCGAGAATTGAAATATACGATTGGATTAACGAATTTCCATGCAAAAAAGGTGGAGTATATCTTGCAGGAAATTTTTGCCCGACTGATCATCTACAACTTTTGTGAAAGGATTATCACAAAGATCGTAATCCAACAGAAAAACAGGAAGTATATTTATCAGGCCAACTTCACTGTTGCGGTGCTGATATGCCGGGAATTTTTTTCGGGCAGGGTTCCTCCACCAAATTTAGAAGCACTTATTCAAAAGAATATCCTGCCTGTAAGAGAAGGGCGTAAGGCTCCTCGGAAAATCCGTCCTAACTCAGCAGTGAGCTTCTTATATAGAATAGCATAGAAAGAATAAAAAAATATATATAATCTTACAGCCCATGGGACTGTTTTATTTGCTATGCGCAAAAATAGCCAAAAGCAGAAATATCTGCTCTTAGCTATTTGATCATTCATAATGAAGTTGTTGGGACAATCCTTAACTTATTGACATTGATTTCCCGACAGCCCCTTCTACTCATTTACTCGTTACAAGTATCGTTTTTCATGCTACCAGCATTCATCGAAATAACCCTGTTAAAGCTACGGTTTTCAGAATAATCACCATGAGAAGCTACTATAATGTAAGCGCAAAATAGTATTCTTTTCATAGGCAGTGGTCTCTTTCTGTATTGGCTTGCCTAAGTCGTATAACTTCAAAAGCCTATATCTTGGAATTTATTGGAAATGATAGACGAATTGAAAAACAGTAACTTATTAACTATAGCTGAGCTACGCTCAGTTTAAAGCGGAACAGCACTCCGTTCTATTGGAACGTATGTGCAGTTCTTGCAGAATATGCATTCTTATCGGAAACACTTTGTTTCTGATAGGTTCATTATAACTTATATATATAATTTCAATAGTGTTTTGAGCAAAAGAAATGAGGTGTCGTTTTTTACTAACACCTCAATTTTCTTAACTTATTCAGTTTTGTTTCATTTCTTAAATCGTATACTTTCACAAATCATAACCATTGGATAACTAACTATTACTTTTCCTCAATTTCCACCATTTGTTCCTCAGACTCTATGTTTACAAGCGAAAAGGATAAATACCCTGCTGCATCGATAAACAATTCAATTTTCTGCTTTCGAAGTAAAAGTATATTTTTAGTCAATACATGAAGAATACCTTTATCAATGTTTCTTACCTCATCTCCAAACGAAGCAACGATCTCCGACACAGCTTGAATAAATACATCCTTTTGTTTATCTGGAAAGTTATCAACTCTACTTAATAAATCATCCCACATCAAATACATTCTCTGTTTAGAAACACTATCTTTCTTTGATGCTTCTAATGACATGTAATCAATCACATCTTTAGTAACAGACATTAAGCAACCTTCATCCAGTAAAGATTGCAAGTACCCAATTAATCTCGAATCATCCATTTGCTGTCTAACCAACCAATCTGAAACTGAAATAACATTTAGATTGACTAACTCATTTTGTGACAAAGATGCTAATATTGCTTCAATTATTACCAAAGAATACTCTTCATTATGTTGAACAAATGCTATAGCATCATAATCACAAATCCCGAATAATTCCTTGCTATCAAATTCCCCAAAAAACTCTCCGGATAAATCCTGATCACTCTTGACGGTAGGTATAGCTTCACAATACTTTTTAAAACCTCCGGCTTCTTTTAGCCAATAATCTTTACCGGCCTCATCTACTTGATTAATAAAAAGCTTCTCGTCCATAACCCCTAAAAAAGCTACAGTATCTCTATTATATTCTTTAATGACCTCTGCAACATCTGAATCAGCTTGTACCAATGTGGATTCCATAATGGTTCCGCCAGATTCACCTATTTTATCTGCCGGATATCCCGTTTTATACAAAGCAACTAACGCCGAAAAGGAAATTACATATTTCTCTGCTGGTTTAGATGCATGAATCATCTGCCTAACAAAATAGTCATGAGATGAAAGAATCACATCTACAAACTGAAAATATGTAAGACGTGTAAATCTTTTATACGTATACAGTGGTAACGGAACATCTTGAATGTTATTATACTGTTCAAGCCAATCAACTGACTGTCTTTCATCAGGGATGATTTGAGAAATCATTTCTGTAAAAGCAGAAGAATCCATTTTTCCATTCTGTACTGGAATAGATAGTTCCTTAGCAAATCCATTCTGAGTCATTTTCGCTGTACATGTTCTAAATAAGTAACAATCTAACGGCACTATGTCTGTAATTACATATAAATCATTATCTATAGTAATTTGATTACCGGTATGCTTTCTTAAAAAGCCTAGCCTAGCAGCATCATCAATATGCATATGATAATCATTATTCCAAACATATGGAGATGTTGGGAGAATACAATCCTTATATACACATAACCAACGTTGACTACCATTATTTTTTTTACAGCATGCCGCAGTATCGGCCTCGATTCCTGTTATTGTTATTACTTCATTACTGTGTATGGATGTCGAAATTGCTATATATTGTCCAAACGCAGGATTATAGCTTTCTCCGGACATTAAAATAGCACGTATATTTTCACTCTTCGCTCTTGATATGTCGCCCTCATTCAAATAGCAGGCAGCCGCAAGCATATGTAGTCGTGATGTATCTGTCTTTATTGCTGCATTTAATACCTCTTTACTGACTTTTCGCTTGTTCATCAGTGATAATGTTATCAATGAATCTATAACCAATTCATCGGTGCTATTATCTTCAAACGCTGCTCTATACCACTTCAAAGCTTCTACATCATTCTTTTTACCTTGAAGGATAATCGCTTTATATTTTTTTATTCTAAAACCTTTTTCACCTATTTTTTCATGTTTTTTCACATACAATTCAGCAAGATCATATTCATGAAAATTGAGTAAACGCTCAATTATAAGATAAGCTGAATGGTTAAACAAGCATGTCATTTTACCATCACGACACGCTTCAACAAACGCCTTCTGATTTTCCTCTAAATCTGACAAATTCAACAGTTCATTCCAATATTCATATACATTACTTAATCCATCGCTATGTTTTTTTAATTGAAATTCACGTTCATCATTGAGCCCCAAAACCTTCAACGCACCTTGATACATGAAAAACAGCGACCAATCTTTTTCAAAGATTTCCTCATGTTCCCTACAAAAGTCTATTATTTCCTTTTCGTTTTTACTTGATACAAAATAATTGTTTAGCAACCAATATGCTTCATTTCATACCGAATAACCGTAAATCTCATTTAACCCTACTTCCCTTTTCTCAATTTTTATGGCATAAACATAATCAGAAAGGGGACGTTCCTGCATCAAATCCTTGGGAACATACTTTTCTGCTACGTCAATTTTATCCATTAACAAATATGCTTTTACTAACACAGCATAGTAAAAGTTTCGTTTTTTTTTGCATAATCCGTCATAGATCTCCTTATACTGCAGTATTTGAGTTATTACAGTGGTTAATTCTTGCGAATTATCATCTGCATTATCGCTTATTAAATCCTCTATCCTCTTATCCGCTATTAAGATATCCGTGAACCGAGTTCCCTTTCCTTTTCCTACCTCTTCCATGGCAAAATGAATATTTCTTATCGGCTTCTCATATAAAGATAAAATGACAATCAACTTTATTAGTCTTTCTTCCTCATAGACCAACTTTTTATTGAGCGTAAAATTGTGAATTTCAAGACCGCCATCAAGAGTAATCTCTTCTGAAAAGATTCTTTCATTATTGCCACTTATCAAACTATCTACAATATTCCGCAGTGATTCCACAGTTGTGGCTTCCATCAGTCCATCTATAGCTTCGTCTCTAAACAGAAGTAAAGGAAGCACTGTTCTAACTGCGTTATCCCTAATTCTCGCATCAGAAATATCAGCTATTCTTTTGACCGCGTCTGCACATCTCTCTGAACGTAGGATTTGAGACAAACAGTCGTAGAAAACCGACAAATCATCAGATTTATCTTTTACCGCAATTGCAAGATCACCAAATTCCTGAATCCGTCCTTCGTACAGCTCCTTCGATAACAAATCGGCTATCAATGCCGCTTTTGTATTGCTAAGTTTTCCTCCCTCTTTTATTGCATTAAGAATTTCTCTATGCTCTTTGCAATCTTCTTTATGATTAGCATTTACTGCTTCTTCTAATTCCGCAAATTGATTCAGGCATATAGACACCATATGTCGCTGTTCAACAGACAGACTATTACGATAATAAGTACCTACCCTATCCATTATTAAGTGATATAAGTCTTTTATCACACGCTCTTCACTGTTTGCAAACATAACACCTTCTGCGACTGCTATTTCTCTCGCTTTTTTAATCTCATCTCTAAGGAATTCTTTATTTCCCTTTTCAAGTTTGGTTGCAATCGACCGCTCGATTACCTTGTTCAAAAAATCTGTATTACGAATGAAGTAATCAAAAGCACTCGAATCAATATACATGCTCTCATTTTTCTCGCAAAACTTACTAATATCTTTTCTAAGCATCTTGAGAAAACGTTTCAAGTGATACCTGTCTAGCCGCTTCTTTATGACGGAAGTAGTAATATCATATATTAAGTTCTCCAACATAGTCGACAATAATTCTGTCATAACCTCTTCAGATCCTTTCTCTCTCCAATACCCTAAATACTGCATCCCCCGGAGAATTGTATAATATAATCTAGAATGTCACAAACGTACCATCCATGTAAAACAACACACTTCTAGTCACTTGTTCTTTTTGATAATTTACTATTTTTTCCAGTTGATGTAAGCTCATAACTTAATGTTATGAGTTTCTGAATCTCATCCCTCGACACCGATCCATCCAGAAGGATACTAATCCAATTTTCTTTATTCATATGATAAGCCGGAAAATATCCTGTCCTATTTCTCAAAGAACCAACTAATGCCGGATCACATTTTATATTCACAACATCTGTCATTCTTTCATCAGATAATCCCAATTTTTTTGTATTCACTTCCAAAATGACAGCATACCATTTTTGATTCTCTGAATGACGCAATACTGCATTCCAATCCTTCCACGGATAATCTGGCTTCGTTCCATAGACTTCTTTTACCCAGCAAAACAATTCATTTCGTTCCAATTCTGCATCTCTCCTGCTACATTTATTTACCTGTAATAATAATCCATATCAATATTATAAAATTCTGAAAAGCACTGCACAATAATTTTTTATTATTTTTCTATCTTACCTTGTATTTTATATTCCCGCAAATTCTATAAGTGAGAGGGTTTGAATCTTCAAGAGCAAGATCCACTCATGTTAAACAGTATAGCCTTTTCAGGCATCTGTTTATCTTCTGAGTTTTATCTTGATGGGGATTTCGTTTTCCCCATACCCTCGATATCAGACGTATTCTACGTCAACCGGCTTCCACCAAATGGTGTACGCATCAATAATTCAAATATCGGAAGGGACAGCCGATATTCATTAGTGGCATCACTATGTGATGAAAAATCAATGCGAAAGGAGGAATATGAACGCAAGTAAAAAACAATCAGAGCTGCTTCATCCACATTTTGTGGCTGTACGATTATCGGATATTGAAATAGAACTTTTAGATCAGAACGCTTCCATTTTGGGTGTCTCCCGGTCAGAGTATCTTCGCAAACTTTTAATAGAAAAAGAAATTTGTAATCGTATAGAAATTGTTGCAGATATAAAAATACTTCGCAAGCTAGTCAGCGAATATGGCAAGATTGGTTCTAACCTGAATCAGATTGCCCGGTATTTTAACAGTGGCGGAGACCGTTCTCGTGCTGTCGAAGAAGAAATCCATCAATGTATTTCCGCTCTTTTTCTCCTGAGAAAAAAAGTGTTGAGAATGGCAGGTGAAACAAATGGCAATCTTAAAACATATTAAAAGCCGAAATGCAAATTACACAGATGCAATTGATTATCTGCTCTTTCAGCACGGTGAAAACACAGGGAAAAAGATCAGGGATGAGTTAGGCAGAAGTATTCTTAGAGAACACTATTATATGGACGGCATCAACTGTGATCCCATGTCTTTTGATAAGGAATGTGAAATAACAAATTCAAAATTCCATAAAAATAAAAAAAGTTCCGATATCAAAAGCCATCACTACATCATCAGTTTTGATCCTGCCGATGTAACAGAATGCGGGCTGACCGGGAAAAAGACACAATCCTTATGTTTGGAACTTGCCAGAAAAATATTTCCCGGATACCAGGCCCTTGTGGCACGCACACGGATGGACACAATCAATCCGGAAATATTCATACACACATCGTAATAAACAGTGTCCGGAAATATTCCGCTGACCGGGAACCTTATATGACGCAACCTCATGATCATGAAGCAGGATATAAACACCGTTCCACCGACAAGTTTTTGGAACATTTCAAAAAAGAAGTTATGGATATGTGTCTTCAGGAAGGCCTGCATCAGATCGATCTGCTGTCACCGGCAGAGAAAAAGATCACACAGAAAGAATATATGGCTCAGCAGTCCGGACAGGAAAAACTGGAAAAGACAAATAAGAAAATTCTCGCAGATGGACTGGAGCCATCGTCATCCGTTTTCCAAACGCAAAAGCAGGAATTACGGACTGCCATCAAAGCCTGTGCTGCACAATCCAAAAACTTTGAAGAGTTTCAAGTCAGGCTTTTGGACGAATACCATATTTCTGTGATTGAACAAAGAGGCCGATACAGTTACCTCCATCCAGATCGTGATAAAAGGATTACGGAACGTTCTCTTGGAACCCGTTATGGGAAAGAACGACTGGAACAGATCTTTTTACATAAGGATCCTTTCCTGATTTTCCGTATCCAATCTCATCTACGGCTGGTTGTAGATCGCCAGACAAATGTAAAAGCAATGCAAAGTCAGGCTTATGCTCATCGAATAAAGATTACCAATCTGCAACAGATGGCAAATACGATCATCTATATTCAGGAACATGGATATAACTCGCAGCAAGATCTGAAAAAACAACTTTCCCAAATGACCAACGAACTTGAAAAAACGGAAAATCTGCTCAAACAATATACAGCAGAATTAGAAACCGTAAACCTTCAGATCCGCTATACCGGACAATACTTTGCCCACAAAGAGCTTTATTCCCAATTTTTAAAAAGCAAGAATAAAGGAAAATTCCGTAAAGAGCATTCTACAGACATTCAGGCATATGAAGATGCAAGAGACTGGCTGAAATCATTTTATCCGGATGGAAAAATGCATTCCATGAATATTATGAAATCTCAGAAAAAAATATTGTTGGACAAGATACAGTCTCAAAAAATCTCCGTTCAATTTTTAAAGGAAAAGCAAAAAGAACTGGAAACTGCAGATAAAAACGTAGATGCAATTCTTCAGATGCAGGTTCCAAAAGTACAATCCTGCATGATGGAATCGGTCATAGAAAGATCCAGATACCAAAACTGTACGATATAATCCCAGGTACTCTTAGGAAGGGAAAAAGGGTCGGGATAAAATTTAAGAAACTCGGATACGAAAGTATCCTGATAGGCGGAGTGTCCGCCGATATTAACAGGTAACATAAAAATCGCCTCCAGTCGATTGAAATA
The DNA here is from genome assembly GCF_900104635.1 of Coprococcus phoceensis. Lineage (NCBI taxonomy): Bacteria > Bacillati > Bacillota > Clostridia > Lachnospirales > Lachnospiraceae > Coprococcus > Coprococcus phoceensis. The sequence continues at coordinate 2,327,970 of NZ_FNWC01000007.1, read as the reverse complement.
AACTATAATCAATCGGCTTCGCCGCAAATTTTTGACGATTTGTCAAGCGTTTTTGTAAAAAAAGTGGGTGATTTTTTGAAACAGGGGTCTGGAAGCCTTGTAAAATCAGGGCTGAAGATTCCGAGAAGTTATGCATTAGTAAAGGAGGAACAGGCCTATGGATCACATTGAAACAGAAATCTTAAACTGCATTGCCATCCGGGAAGCAGAGCAACATATGGTCTTTACTGCAAGACTGACGCAGCATGGACATACCATTCGTGACATGAAAGACCTGTTAAAACTCTATCAGAAATCATTCAGTAATGAAACGCTGAAAAACATTGCACCCCTTCCGCATCCTACGGTACAGAAATTTACTGTATTCACGGTTGCTGTAGTAGGTGCCAGCAGACGTTTTCTGACACAGATAACCAGACACTAAAATGAAGTAAAATATATGAGCGCTTCTTTACAGTACAGTAATTATTCCGGAAAGGCAATGTTCGCAGTGCCATATGAAATTTTAATAGCAGGAAAAGAAATCAAAGATTTGTATATGAAAAGCTGCCAGTCTGATCTGAGTTGTTATGAACAGCTCTGTAACACAGGAATCAGCCATGATGCTGCCGCATATGCTACTCCCCAGGGATTAAGGAATGTTTTAGTCATCAGTGCAACTCCTTATCAGTGGAAGCATATGATCGGACAGCGCACCTGCAGGAGAAATACAGATGAGACCAGAATCGTCATGTTAAATATCTGGCAAAAACTTTACGAACTCAGTCCTGCTTTATTTGCTCCAAATCTTACCAGTCCATTTTGTCAAAAGGGAGCTTGTAGAGAAGGCAAAATGTCCTGTGGACATCCGATCCCATCCTTATGGTTTCCGATCGATATTTTAAAAGTAGATTATCCGATTCTTTCAGAAAGGGGAACGCTCTCATGAAAATAAAATTGATTGATTTTGGATTGAAAAAAGATCATTTTCCATTCCGTCCACATGCCAAGGATGCCGGCGCTGATGCTTTCATGCCTTATGATCATACATTAAATCCCGGTGAAATTATTCGGATACCCCTTGGATTTGGGCTTATCATTTCGGACGGATTTGCAGGATATGTGTTTCCGCGAAGTAGCATGGCAGCCAAAGGCCTGGTATGCGAACTTCTGCCAATCGCTTCCGGATATCGCGGAGAAATCCATGCCATTATCAGCAACGTAGGAACAGAACCACAAATACTGCGCAAAGATAGCCGCATAGGCCAATTAATCATTACCCCTATCCTAATTGCAGATTTTGTTTCAGAACTTGGAGAAACTAGAAATAAAGATTCCTTTGGAAGTACTGGTCAATAGCGAAAATATCAAAACCGGTGTCTTTTTTATCACTTGACACCGGTTCACTTCATTAGCAAATGAAACGATAAAAATACTATGATTATATTTGGAAAGAAATATCCAAATGATATAAGTATAATTCCATGTAATCGTTTTTATAACCGTTCTATAGTCAACGATTGAAATGCTGCTATATTACCTTAAGCTCACCAGTTAGCCACTACAAATTGGAAGATTTTGCAAATTATCAAATAGTAAATAAACTTATTCCTTATTTTTCTTGTATTCTCAATCGGTTCGCGCAATATTGTCCAACTTTTTTTGTATTTATCATTATTTATTCATTTATAATATACTATTCTGTTAAATATATAGTTTTTTTAACATTTATACCAAAAATTGTCCATCAATACATTGATATTTTAGGAATAAAATTATATACTATTTATAAATAAGAATTGCAATTCTATCTGTAAAACATGAAAATAATAATATTTAAGCCTACAAATAAAAAGTCATGGCTAAATTGATGAACATTGAAAACTTTATACAGGTTGAAAATCAGGCAGCAAAATAAAACTTTCACACTTATGCCGGTTAAGGAAACTGCTATACAGCTGTTCAAATTCTAGAAATAATAAAAAGATATCCTTTTACACAATACCATATAATCTGCAAAATTACGGTTATGTAAACGTAAAAAGGCATATTTTAGACTCGTTTCCCATCGAAAAACTGTTAAATAGGATTATCCTGAGGCATTGTTTCACTCAAAACATCCATTTTTTCATAAAATCTAGATTCATCTATATCAATATATTATAATCATAGCTTTTATGGATGAAACGCTCCCCCCCCCTAATTGCAGCCATTAATTGCTAATCAAACAAAGGAATCTTTCATCATATAACAATAGGGTGTGGGGAAAGTTTTAAAGCAGTTTTATTCATGAGTGCGTGTACTGACAGACTCCACGATTGCAGAATATTTATTGAGTTTGATTACAGCTTAATTGGTAATGGGTGTTTACTGCTATCCTTTTGAAATACGAAAATTTGATTAATGGATATGTACTAGATTTATTCATTGCCTATTCAAGCTCCTGTGGTGTGATAAGAATACGCTTACGACAATTCAACCTGCATAAAACGAACGCTGCAAATGAAGAGTTGGTTATTAGTCTTTTTTTACAGGCATGAAGTTCAAGAAAGAAAGCCGACATACCTATTACTCTATCATTATACAGCTCAAGCAACAAGATGGGAATTTTCTTATTGGCTGCAAGAAATATTAACCATCAATATATTGTAGAAAGGAGCATTTATGAGGGAAAAAACAAAAAAATTATCAAGCATTCTTTTATGTTTAGTATTTTGCTTTTCTTTTTCTACAGCTGTATATGCCGCATCATATATATATTATGATGGAGGTTTGAAAAGTGCAACTGTAGATGTAGAAAATCGACTTTCAAATTCTAGTGTTTACAAGAATAGTGTAAGTGCTTGGAATAGCACAAATACACCAGTAAATATTAAAACTGTACCTGGATCTGGCCATAGTTATGTTATTGATGGTGTCTACAATGATACTTGGTATGGTCTATATACTCCCAAAAATCGTCAATGGATTATTTCAGGACGTGCTGGTAAGTTTACTATTGAATTAAATCGAAAAGAATTAGTAAGCGAATCAGATAATTTTTGGCAAAGTGTTTTGGTTCATGAATTAGGTCATGCTTTCTGTTTAGATGATAATCCATCTAGTGGTAATTCTTCAATCATGAATTATGATAGGAATAGAAACACTCTGATTAAACCTACAAGTAATGATATTGCGGGTGTCAATAGTGCTTATTAATGGATTTAAGGAGGTGAGTTTATGAAAAAAATATATAATAAAAAAATCATAATCTGTTGTACTATATTTTGTTTAGCACTTACCTTTGGAATTGTAGGGCATTTTGCATCGTCCCCAAAAGTTCTTGAAGCAGACTATCCATATTATCCAGAAGTTAGTAATATCACAGAAGCTGCTGATGTAATTGTTGTAGGCAAAGTTCTTGAAGCAGAAGATGTACAAAACCTTAATATAAATACTGATCCTCAAACTCGAAATAGTACAGATTCTATACCATATACCATTTCTAAAATTGAGGTAACTAATGTAATTAAGGGAAATGTTGAAATTGGTGATATTTTAGAAGTGAAACAATTAGGAGACTTCGAAAACATGCCAGAAGCATTTTTAGCCGAAACCGATGGGTATTTTAACACAAATGATTCCGAATTGCTATTTTTAGCATCATTTGAAGGTACTCCATACTCTCCACTAAACCCAACGCAAGGAGCTGTGAAAGTTTTGGAGGATCAAACATTATACTCTGCAAGTAAATATTCTTTATTTGGATATGAAGCAAAAACTCGTTCTACTCCTCAAACTTTGGATGATGCAATAGCTGAAATTTCTAAATACGTTCAATAATAAAAAAATCAGGCGGCTGTCGGGAAATAGATAGTTCCAAACAGGGGCAGCTTTGACTCGCATGAGTCAAAGCTGCCCCTGAAATTTTTCCGTAAAAAGAGAAAAAGATGGCTAACGACAACCATCTCTTCTCCGTTACATGTTATAATGTAACTATGCAAAAACAAGATTATTATAACGAATTTTTTGAATTAGGGCAACAGAAAATTAACTTTAGTTTCTTTGAATTGAGTTTACCTGATGACGATCCAGTCTATACCCTGAAAAAAGTGATGGAGGAGTTAGATTTTTCTGGCTTGTTAGCCAATTGTTCAGATAAGGGAAGAATCGGGTACAATCCAATTATGATGTATGCTGTAGTTACTTACGCAAATATGCGTGGGGTAAGAGCTGTTGACCGTATCGTAGAATTATGTGAAAGAGACCTTGCTTTTATCTGGCTTACCAAAGGCCAAAAACCGAAAAGGGATGCTTTTTATGAATTTAAAAACAAAAAACTAACCGCTGATGTATTGGATGAACTGAACTATCAGTTTCTTCGTCGTCTGCAAAAAGAAGGATTCATCACGTTAAAATCTCTATTTATTGATGGAACAAAAATTGAAGCCAATGCAAACCGCTATACGTTTGTATGGAGAGGAACACTGAACTACCACCTTGCAGGATTATTAGATACCGTTGATTCGGTATATCAAAAGTATAATGCTCTGATTGACGAAAATGAATATGGCATCAAATATGACCTTCCCCATGCTCATATGTTTGTGATAGAAGGAATGGAAAAAGTAAGAGATGTCATTGAAAAGAACCGGACAAGGAAACTGACAAAACATAAAAAGTTATCAAATAATACAATCATCGAAATTGACAACTGTTCTCCGCTGGAGATTCTGAAACTTCAGAAAAATCTAATGCAGATCGCAGAGCAGGAACACATTACGTTTGTTTATGGAAAAGGAAAGAGAAAATCGGAAATCCAGCAGCTATATGAGGAACTGGAAAGCTGCGGTGAACGTCTCATGGGATATAAAGAGTGTTTTGAAATCATGGGAAAGGATCGGAACAGTTATTCCAAAACAGATTTAGAGGCCACCTTTATGCGGATGAAAGAGGACCATATGAAGAACGGACAGTTAAAGGCCGCATATAATGTCCAGATTGCAGTAGAGAATTATTTCATTGTCCAGACTTATGTAAGCAATGACCGGACAGATTATAATACATTGATTCCTGTGTTAGAAAAGCACAAAAATGCGTTTGGAGAAATTTTGGAGGAAGTAACTGCCGACAGCGGTTATTGTAGTGAAAAGAATCTTCTGTACTTAAAGAAACATAAAATCTCCAGTTATATCAAGCTGCAGAATCATGAAAAACGGAAAACACGTGCATACACGGAAGAGATTGGAAAGTATTACAACATGAAAACGCAGATATTTGAGGATGAACTTTATTATATCTGCCATGATGGAAGAGAACTTCATCATATCAGGACAGAGAAAAAAGAACAGGCTGGTTATACACAAAACCTTTGAGGTGTATGGATGTTCCGATTGCAGCGGCTGCAGACATAAAGAAAAATGTCTCTATAAATATGATGCCGAAAAAGATGCAGAGAAAAATAAGGTCATGAAGATCAATGAACAATGGGAAGCTTTAAAGGAAGAATCCCATGCGAACATCCAGAGTGAGAAGGGAATATTAAACCGTCAGATCCGTTCTATTCAGACAGAAGGACATTTCGGAGATATCAAAGAAAATGATAACTTTCGAAGATTCAACTGCCGAACAGCAGAGAAGGTTTATAAAGAATTCATGCTGTATGCGATTGGAAGAAATATCAATAAATATCATCGTTTTCTTCATGAAGAGATCAAAAAATTTGAAGGAAAAACTAAGGAAAAGACTGCTTAGAAAAAGAGTGTTTTCGAAAATGCAGTTGAGGGGTTTTTGCGTGTATTTGCAGAGAAACTCCCGGATAAATGGAATAGCCAGATTGGAGAAAATGGATGTGAGCTATCAGGCGGAGAATGCCAGTGAATGAGAATTTGATTCACCTGCATTGTTACGTTTGATTCAAGATAAAACGGTTCTTGTAATTGTTCAAGAGTATTCATGTTTTTACGTTCTGCCGATAGTGGTTTAAAGCATAGAACAGCCACCATTGCGGAAGGCTGTTCTCTTTGTATTTATGAGTTACAGAATCGATTAAAGTGTTCGATAGAATATTTACAACACTTCATCTAAATCTTTTTGCATTCGCAATCCTTCATGAATCAAACAACCGAAAATGATAATTAGAATTCCCAGTGTTAGATTTATACCATCGATCAGAACAAAACTTCCATAGCTAAAAATCTCAATTCCAGAAGAATGATAACCTGGAAGACGCGGAAACAAAACGGAAGATGCCAGGAACAGCCAACCAATCATCTGAACACAGAGGCCCAACGATTTGTATAATGCCGACTGTGGAAATAAGTCCGGTCATGAATAGCGCAAGGAATAAAAGAATACGCATGCGTGTTGAAAATGTTTTCGAATGTTTATAAGAAATATTTGTATCAAAATCATTTGGTTTCATCTTTCGGTTCTCCTCCCTGTGTTTTGTCATCTTTTATAAATTCCAATATGCCACCGGGCTGGCAGTCTAATACGTCACAAATCGCATTGAGTGTAGAGAAGCGTATTGCACTGATCTTCCCGGTTTTTATTTTTGAAAGATTTAAAATTCTTGACATGAAATAAAAGTTAGCATATACTAATCCATGTATTTTAAATGAAAATGCTTATCAATATCAAAAATGGAGAACGAAATGGTGGACATAAATAAGAAGAGAGAAAAGGAAAAGAAAACGCTACGTGTGATGATTGGGGTGTATTGTCGCGGAAAACACAAGCACAAGGGAGAACTCTGTCCGGAATGTCAGAAACTGTTGGACTATGCGTTGCTCCGAACGGAAAAATGTCCGTTCATGGAGACAAAGACATTTTGCAGTGCCTGCAAAGTGCATTGTTATTCAAAAGAGATGCAGGAAAAGATCAAAGAAGTTATGAAGTATGCAGGACCGAGAATGTTGTTTTATCATCCGCTTCAGGCGCTGGATCATATGTGGGTGACAATGAAAGGAAAAATGAAAAAGAGATAGGAGAAGAAAAATGAATAAGAAGAAAATTATTGATAAGTTGTTGATTGTTTCGATTGTAGTGATGGCGGTCAGCGGTTTTTTGATAAGACCGACAGGAGAGATGATGGCAGTCATTGTTATGCATAAGCTTTCGGCGGTTATTTTTTGCGTATTGGGGATAGCCCATGCTGTGCAATATAAGACTAAGAAAAGGAGGGGAAAGCAATATGTTTCATAAGAGGTTGATCAAAGAATTTAGAGAAAATCAGAAAAACATTTGGGGGATGGTTCTTACACAGTGGGTCATGCTCATTGCAAATGTTGTGCTGATGCTCCAGACAGCTACATTTATAGCTGGAATGGTTCGTGGAGAAAATCTGCAAAACCAAAGTATCAGGCTGCTTGTGACGTTGGCAGTTGTTGGGGTTGTACGAAGCTTGATGTCGCTGCTCAACAGCAAGCTGTCATTTGAGGCATCGAAGCAGGTGAAAGCGAGACTTCGAACGATGGTGTATGAGAAAATGATGCGGCTTGGGAGCAGTTATAAAGAATATTTTCAGACATCTGAGGTGGTGCAGATCACCACGGAAGGTGTGGAACAGTTGGAAATTTATTTTGGAAAATACATGCCACAGTTTTTCTACAGCATGCTTGCACCGGTCACACTATTTGTCATTGTAGGAACGATGAGCCTGAAAGTGGCGGTCGTGCTTTTAATCTGTGTTCCGTTGATTCCGCTTTCAATTGTAGCAGTTCAGAAATTTGCGAAAAAGATGCTTGCAAAATATTGGGGAACATACACGGAGATGGGAGATTCCTTTTTGGAGTGCCTTCAGGGACTTACGACATTGAAAATTTATCAGGCAGATGAGCGTTATGCAAAAAGAATGGATGAGGAAGCGGAAAAATTTCGTAAAGTAACGATGCGCGTGCTCATCATGCAGTTAAATTCCATCAGTATTATGGATTTGGTAGCCTACGGTGGGGCAGCAGTCGGTATCATCTTGAGTATTTTAGAGTATCAAAAAGGTGTAATCGGACTGGCGCAATGTTTCTTCATTATTATGATCTCAGCCGAGTTTTTCCTGCCGCTTCGTTTGCTTGGTTCCTTCTTCCACATTGCGATGAATGGAAATGCTGCAGCGGATAAGATTTTCCGGTTGGTAGATTTGGAAGAAGATCAAGGAGAAAAATCTGCCCAAATGGAAGGAGAATCTGATGAGATTGCGTTTTCAAATGTAAGTTTTTCCTATGAGGCAAAGAAAAAGGTGCTGGAAGGTATCAGCTTCCGGGCAGGTCATGGATTGACTGCATTGGTCGGGGAATCCGGTTGCGGAAAGAGTACCACTACGCTGCTTTTAATGGGAGACAGAAGGGCAGATGAGGGACAGATTTTTATCGGAGATATGCCAATTGACAAAATGGACTTGAAAGCACTTCGAAGAAAGATTACCCGTATCCGACATGACAGTTATCTGTTTGCAGGAACAATTCGGGAAAACCTTCTCATGGGAAAAGAAGATGCGACAGAAACACAGATGAAAGAGGCGCTTCGCGAGGTGAATCTGTCGGATTTTGTGGAAAAAAGCGGAGGGCTGGATTTTGTTCTCCTTGAGAAAGCGTCTAATCTTTCGGGCGGGCAGAAGCAAAGGCTGTCTCTTGCAAGGGCGCTTTTGCATGACACGCCAATCTACATATTTGATGAGGCAACTTCTAATGTAGATGTGGAAAGTGAAAATGATATTATGGCGGTCGTGAGAAAACTGGCAAAAACAAAAACAGTTCTTTTGATCTCACACAGACTTGCGAATGTTGTGTCTGCGGATCAGATATATGTACTAAAAGACGGAATGATTGTGGAAAAAGGACAGCACGAAGTGCTTTGCAAAGAAGATGGATACTATCACAGATTATTCAGACAGCAGAGCGCATTGGAGCAATTTGGAAAGGGGGCGGTTGCCAATGAATAAAAACAGAAATGGATTTCAGGTGATGCTTGGTCTGATTGGTATGATCAAACCCCTTCTCGGAGTGATGTGTATTGCGATCATCATGGGATGTATCGGAAATTTGATGGCGATTTTTATTACGATTCTCGGAGGAGCGGCAATTGGAAATCTGCTTGGAGAAGTGACTAGCATTTCCATGAAAATGATATTCGTGCTGCTTGTTGTATTTGCGGTATTGCGAGGAGTACTTCGCTATGCGGAACAGGCAAGCAACCATTATATTGCATTTAAATTACTTGCCAGAATCCGTCATCAGATATTTGCCTCTTTGAGAAAATTGGCTCCGGCAAAGCTGGATGGCAAAGAAAAGGGGAATCTGATTTCGATTATCACAAGCGATATTGAACTTTTGGAAGTGTTCTATGCACACACGATTTCACCGATTGCAATTGCGGCGATCACGTCGCTTGTGATGGTTGTATTTATCGGACAGTTCCATGTGGGACTGGGAGTATTGGCGGCGGTGTTCTATCTGCTTGTCGGAGTGGTTGTTCCGGTGGTGAACAGTAAAGCAGGACAGAAACACGGGCAAAAATACCGCAGTATTTATGGAAAATTAAATACAACTGTTTTGGATAATCTGTATGGATTAGACGAAATTTTACAGTATGAAAAGCAGAAAGAACGTCAGGAAAAAATGGATGCGTTCACGGAGCATCTGGAGCAGGTGAATGCAACTTTGAAAAAACAGGAGGCAGTACAGAGAATCAGTACAGATACGGTTATTCTTGTCGCAGGAGTGTGCATGACATTATATAGCGGTCTTTTGGCATCGAACGGGGTGATCATCACCGGAAATGCAATTATCTGTATCATCGCCATGATGAGTTCATTTGGACCGACAGCGGCATTGTCCGCACTTTCAAACAACCTGAACCAGACGCTTGCAAGTGGAAATCGTGTATTGAACCTGCTTGCCGAGGAACCGGTTGTGATGGATGTGGAAAGTAATGTGGGAGTTCCGGATGAAGATATTCGTATTTCAAATGTGACGTTCACATACCCGGAAGACAAAAAAGAAGAGAAACCAATTTTGAAAAATTTCTCATTGGATATCCGCAAAAATACGATTCATGGTATTCTCGGAAGAAGCGGATGTGGAAAATCAACGTTGTTAAAGCTGCTTATGCGGTTTTATGAGACAGATTCCGGCAGTGTCAGCTATGGAACGCGCAACGTAAACGAGATTGACACAGGGCATTTGCGAAATCATATTTCCTATGTGACGCAGGAAACCTTCTTGTTCCAGGACACAATTGAAAATAATATCAAGGTGACGAAGGCGGATGCGACAAGAGAAGAGGTGATTGAGGCTGCGAAAAAGGCAGCAATTCATGATTTTATCGATTCCCTGCCACAGGGGTATGATACAAAGCTTGGGGAACTCGGAGATTCGGTATCGGGAGGAGAACGCCAGAGAATCGGAATTGCGAGGGCATTTCTTCATGATGCCAAGACTATTCTGCTGGATGAGCCTACAAGCAATATTGACAGCCTGAATGAAGGAATTATCTTGAAAAGCTTGTTGGAAGAGCGGAAAGATAAGACAATTGTACTTGTGTCTCATCGCAAATCGACAATGTCGATTGTGGACGAAGTGACACAGATGTAAAAAAGATTGCGCAGTAGCGCAATCTTTTTTAATACCTAGACTTGTGATTCGCTCTTTATAATTTTCTTGAAATTAATATAAAACAACGTGGCAGTTGTGAGAATTGCAATGGCATCTGCAATTGGTTCCGCCAAAAAGACTGCTTTGACATTGTCCTCCATGAATGCCGGCAAAATATAAATAAGTGGAATCAGCACAAGTATCTTTCGGAATACGGCAAGGAATGCACTGATTTTAGAATTTCCGAATGCGATAAATGTTTGCTGGCAGGAAACCTGAACGCCCATAAGGAAGATACATGCCAGATAAATGCGAAGCGCCCATTGTGACAATTCTGCCAACTGCGGATCGCTTGTGAATATAGATACAAATATCGACGGCGCAAACTCGGCAATGAGCCAAATGATTGTGGCATAGACAACACACGAGATGGTCTGCAGTTTGAATGCCTGCTTGATTCGGTCTATTTTTTTCGCACCATAATTATAGCTGATAATCGGTTGACCACCCTGAGTGATTCCCTGCAGTGGAAGCATTGCAAACTGCATGATGCTTGATAGAATCGTCATGGCGCCGACTGCCAGGTCACCTCCGTATTTCAGCAGAGAAGAATTAAAGCAAAGAACAAGCACACTTTCAGTAGCCTGCATTGCAAATGGAGCAATTCCGAGTGCTGCGCAAGGTAAAAAGACAGAAGCTTTTATTTTTAAATTTTTCTTCTTGATACGAAGAATCGTGTTTTTGCCACATAAGAATTTCAGCGCCCAGACAGCACTTAACGCCTGTGAGAGAACGGTGGCGACAGCAGCGCCTTGTACACCCATGTTGAAACCGAAGATGAAAATAGGGTCCAAAATAATATTTGTGACAGCGCCGATAATGACTGTCATCATACTAATCGTAGAAAATCCCTGTGCGGAGATAAAGGCATTCATTCCTAAAGTAAGCTGTACAAAAATCGTACCGATAGCATAGATTGTCATATAACTTTTGGCGTAGGAAATTGTATTTTTACTGGCGCCAAATAAATAAAGCAGCGGTTCTTGAAAAACCAGCACAGTGACCGTTAGAATAATGGAGGCAATGACCAGCGCCGAAAAACTGTTTCCCAAAATCTTTTCGGCAGTGTCATTGTCTTTTTTTCCCATGTAGATACTGGCTCTTGGCGCACCGCCCATTCCCATCAGATAAGCGAATGCGGAGATGATCATAATAATCGGGAAACAGACACCGACCCCTGTAAGTGCAGTGGAACCAACTTCCGGAATGTGTCCGATATACATACGGTCAACCATATTGTAAAGTGCGTTGACTACTTGGGAAGTAATAGCCGGAACTGCCAGAACAAGTAAAAGATGTCGGACCGGTTCATTCCCTAAGTCTACTTCTCTAGACATTGTTTTTTTCATGTTGTGTTTCATTCCTTTCTTTAAAACGTGTCAAAATTTTCGTCATTGTAGTTTCAACCTGTTGAAGTTCTTCTTTGGAAATACCTTGTAAAACTTCATTGTTCATCTTTGTGAGTTCCTCGTTCAGCTTTTGAATGACAGGAGCTGCCTGAGGAGAAAATGAAAGTCGCTGGATACGTTTATCAGCGTCATCTTTTGCACAAATAATGTATCCTTTCTCAACTAATGCATCAATACTCCTGCTGATCAGCCCTTTGGATACGCCGAGAATCGTACATAACTGACTGCTTGTATTGATGGAGGGATTATTGGAAAGAAGAATCAGGATGGAAATTTCATTTGGAGAAAAATTCTCATTTGTAAATTTCAAATTCAATTCATTTGCATATACTCGGCGAATTTGATTAAAGTATCCGAGCATCTCTTCCACGGTTTGTCTCATATCCACCTCCGATTTCAAAATAGTTTACTTGTAAACAAAATATAGTATAGAACTGAATGCAAAACGTGTCAATGCGTTATTGAACAATTTTATTGATAATTTGTCTTGACTTATAGGATAAAATTAGATATTATAAACACAGGTTAGAAATAACTAACTCAAGGAGGAAATATGAGCAGAGAAATATTTGAAATCGTTCAGGGAATGGATTTGAAAAATATCGAGACGCAATTGGCATTACAATGTGCGCCGCTTATCACAGGATTAAAAATTTCTAATATGTTGATTGTTTCAAATGAAGATGAAAAATTAGTGCGGGCAATTTTAAAAAGAACAGGTATTTCTTGCTATCGTCTTTTACAGAATGAAAAGAAGATCACGCTTCTTTTGTTCCGCAGAAATCAATTGGAGAAATTTTTGGAGAGAGAGGATGTAAGCGAGGTACTCCGCGAAGAAGGGTATGTCGAAATCCAGCTTGGAAGAATCCTCAGTATTTTTCAGATGCGCTATCGGGCATATATGAATGGTTCAAAAATATTTCCGCATGAGATGGGGCTGCTTTTAGGGTATCCGGTGGAAGATGTGACTGGTTTTATGGTGCATGGAGGAAAGAATTCTCTGTATTCCGGATATTGGAAAGTTTATGCAGACGTCGCAAAAAAACTTGAGATTTTCAAGCAGTTTGAGATGGCAAAAGAGATGCTCATCCGGCTTGTTTCAAGCGGTGTCAGTATGGAAGAAATTATAGGATATTATAATGAAAATATACTGCAGACAGCGGTGGTATAGGAGGTATGAAAGATGAGCAGAATCAATGTTGTATATTGGTCACAGACAGGTAACACAGAAGAGATGGCTGAGGCAATCGGAAAAGGAATCACACAGGCAGGAGGAGAAGCAGTTGTATCTGAAGTTAGCGCAATTTCTCCGGATGCTTTGAAAGATGAGAAGGTGTTCGCTCTTGGCTGCCCGGCAATGGGAGCAGAAGTGCTTGAGGAAGCTGAGATGGAACCGTTTGTCGAAGCAGTAGAAAGCTTTGCGGCAGGCAAGAAAATCGCGTTGTTTGGTTCCTACGGCTGGGGAGACGGAGAATGGATGCGTGACTGGGTAGAGCGTATGCAGAATGCAGGAGCAGAGATTGTAAACGGAGAAGGTTTGATCTGTCAGGAAGCACCGGATGATGAAGTGCTTGCCGCGTGTGAAGAACTTGGAAAGCAGCTTGTGCAATAGAGGGAAAACAGGGCGTCGCAAGAGGTGACGACGTCCTCTTCTGAAAAGAAAGGAGATTTCTATGAGTGTTGTGATTGTTGGCGGACATGACCGTATGGTCTGTCAGTATAAAAAAATATGTAAAGGGTATAAATGCAAAGCGAAAATATTTACGCAGATGTCGGCAAACTTAAGTGAGCAGATCGGAAGTCCGGATTTACTGATTCTGTTTACCAACACAGTGTCGCACAAGATGGTAAAATGCGCGATTACCGAGGCGGAAAAATGTAATGCAGAAATCGTGCGCTGCCATACAAGCAGCAAAAGTGCGTTGAATGAAATTCTTCAAAATGCATGCGTGGGATAATGAAAATCTAACATGAGAGAGTTGTTAGTTGAGTGAATGAAAATGCTCGGACGAGGTGAAACGGTCCGGGCATTTTGCTGTACTTAAGGTAGAAAAATTTACAACGTTATGGTAATATTGGGGTGACTGGTTTTAATGAAAAATAGAGGTGCAGATATGGAAGAAACAGGAATTGACGGAGAAGTTTTGAGAGAAATTTGTGATTTGGCAGAGAAATATCATATTCAAAAAGTGATTTTGTTTGGTTCACGAGCAAGAGGCGACTTTAAGAGAACAAGTGATATTGATTTGGCGGTAGAAGGTGGCGAAGTGGAAAGTTTTGCGAATTGAAAAGAGAAGTGGAAACAAGATGGCTTTAGATTACACATATTTTTCCGGCGTAGAAGATGGCATCTCATCTGCATTTGAAAAGTTAGCAGAAGTTTTTGAATATCAGGTGTTTGAGCTGTGTGTCGGTGAAGAGTATCTGATTCCTTATATGATGAATGACGCGGTGGAGAATTATTTGATTTTAAAAGGCTGTCAGATGACAGGAAGCTATCTGCGCGATGATGCGCTTGAAGTGAGTGGAAAACTTGCAATCGAGGAAGACAGGTATGTCTTGAGTGTGAGGCAAGGGGAGGAAAATGCATTCACGCTCTGTTTTCAGGAACTTGAAGAAAAGATACAGTGTTTTCAGTATCACAGGATTGGTCATTTCTGGGTAGAGGGGCAGGAGCATTGGAGACAGCTTGTCTATATCATTGGGACAATTTATGAGAAATACAGTTATCTGGGAGAGCGCTATTGCAATGAAGGAGAGAAAGCACTGATGCGGCTTGTTGAATTTCCGCCGTTTCGAATGTGGTCACCAGTTCACGAATCATTGGAGGATAAATATCCGGCGACTTATGAGGGGATTGACTGTATGGAGCGGCTTGCAAGAAAAGCGGATGACCGTGGATATATAAAGTGGATTCGTCTTTACCGGAGATTTCCGAGTCGAGTACTCGAGAGGCTGCTCGGGAGGAGGCTTTTGAGCCCGAAGAGGCAGAAACTATATGAGACCATTTGTCAGGAAGTGCAAGCGGCATCGGAAATTTATCCGCAGCGGGATTACGGTGAGGAGTTGAATTGTAGGATTCAAAAGAAGAGAACAGAAATTCATGCGAAAATGCTTGAAGATGGATTTGAGGGAATGTATCCGGAATACTATAAGAAACAGATGCAGATTACTGTCACGGAAGAACATCCATTTACCGTATCGATGTTGGAATTTGAAGATTTTGTATTTCGTGTGCAATTCATGGTATCAAAATGTGGAAAACATGTTAAAATAGGAAAAAACTGTGGATTTTTTCGCGGATTAGGAAGAATAGGACAGATTGAAAGGGAAGAAACATGAGAAAAAAGGAATTAGCCTTGGAAGTAATAGAACGTTTGAAAAAGGAATATCCGGATGCAGACTGCACACTTGACTATGATGAAGCGTGGAAGCTGCTTGTCGGTGTCAGGCTGGCAGCGCAGTGTACCGATGAGAGAGTTAATATCGTTGTGGGAAAATTATACGAGAAATACCCGGATGTGAACGCATTGGCGGCTGCAGATGTGGATAAGATTGAAGAAATTGTAAGACCGTGTGGATTAGGCAAGAGCAAAGCGCGGGATATCAGTGCGTGTATGAAGATTTTGCGCGATGAATATGATGGAGGAATTCCGAATACGTTTGAAGAGTTATTAAAATTGCCGGGCGTCGGAAGAAAAAGCGCGAACCTGATTATGGGTGACGTATTCGGGGAGCCGGCGATTGTGACAGACACACATTGTATTCGTCTTGTAAATCGCATCGGGCTTGTCAAAGATTTGAAAGAACCGAAAAAAGTAGAGATGGAATTGTGGAAAATTATTCCGCCGCAGGAGGGGAGCGATTTCTGCCACAGACTTGTCTATCACGGGCGTGATGTCTGTACCGCAAGGACGAAGCCGCACTGCGAGAGATGCTGTCTGGAAGATATTTGTAAAAAAGCAGGGGTAAAGTAGCAGGGTGTCTTGCAAAGAATGAGTGAAATATAGTATCATCAGAGAAAAGCGGTTTAGCAGCCGATAATTATGAAAATAAGGAGAAAATAATATGAGTCAGGAAGTTTTAGCAGTAGTAGCAGGAGAAGAGATTACACAGGCAGAGTTTGATGCGTTTTTACAGGGGGTGCCAAGAGAGCAGCAACCGTATCTTTCCAACCCACAGTTCAGAGAACAGTGCTTGGAACAATTGATTGCATTACATATGTTTGCGAAAAATGGCGAAGAGATGAAGTTAGAGGAAACGGAAGAGTTCAAAAAACTGGTGGAAAATGCAAGAAGAGATATTCTTGCACAGATGGCTATGAGAGAGACTTTGAAAGATGTTGTGGTATCGGAAGAAGAAATCGAAGCTTACTATGAGGCAAACAAACAACACTTCACAAAAGGAGACACTGTCAGTGCAAAACATATTTTGACAGATTCTGAGGAAAAATGTAACTCTATTTTAGAATCCATCACAACCGGCGAGAAAGAATTTGAGACAGCAGCGAAAGAATTTTCAACATGTCCATCAGGAGCGAAAGGCGGAGACCTTGGAGAATTCGGACGAGGACAGATGGTAAAAGAATTCGAAGATGCGGCATTTGCAGCGGAAATCGGACATGTAGTCGGACCGGTAAAGACACAGTTTGGATACCATTTGATTAAAGTGGAGAAGAAAAATGAAGCTGCGGTTGCGCCACTTGAGGAAGTGAAAGAGACAATTAGAAGAACTTTGCTTCAGCAAAAACAAAATGAAGCATACAATGCAAAAGTAGAAGAGATGAAGAAAAAATATGTAAAATAGCAGATATTGCTGTTTGGGGTTGGGACGTAGTAAAATTGAATTTTATTACGTCCTAATTTATTGTAATTAAGCATTATTTGTATTATAATAAATAATACTTAATTTGACATAAGAGAGGTGATTATATGATTTTGTCATTGGACATGGGAAGCGAGGTTCCAATCTATGTGCAGCTGCGGAATCAGATTGTAACAGGGATTGGGAAGGGAGAACTGGCAGTAGGGGAGCGGCTTCCGACAGTCCGTCAGCTTGCGCAGGATGCAGGAGTGAACGTGATGACAGTCAATAAGACTTATCAGTTGTTAAAGCTAGAAGGATTTATCGAGATTGACCGGAGAAAGGGTGCGACTGTTTGCCCGATAAGGGAGACTCAGGATTACTTTCGGGAGAAATTGGAGTCTGAGTTAGAACTACTTTCGGCAGAAGCAAGTATAAAAGGAATGAGTGAGGATGAGTTTCTTAAGGTTTGCAAGAAAATGTTTCAGATGATGCATCCGGTACTGATGGAGGAGGTATGATTATGGAAGTGGCAATTATCATGTTAGTTATTTTCCTGTTTATGGACATCATGGTCGTCGGGATTGGTATGCTTGCATATGCGGGAAAAGAAGAGTATAGTGAGGGAATGCTTTTTGGTGTGCATATTCCAAAAGAAAAAGTGGACGAGAAAACAGTGCGGGACATGGCGGAGATATATAAAAAGAAGTACAAAAAATTTCAGCACTGGAACATGATTTTGGGGATATTGGTGTGTGGGTTAGCATTTGCCGGTATAGGGATTTTTGTGATTGTCTGGACTGTCTGGCTTACGGAATATATTGTCGGTCTCTATTGGATTGTCTATGGGACACATCGGAGAATGTATAATCTGAAAGTGCAGAATGGATGGGTTATGGAATCGGCAAAACAGATTATTTATGTGGATACGGAAGTGTCTGCTCATGTAGACAAAATGCCGTTGCCGAAAAAGTGGTATCTTGTATTCTTTTTCCTGACTTGTGCAGTCATGCCGTTTCCTGAGATGAAAGCATATCTGAGAGAGGAGAACATCGCTTGGGTGTTGTTTGGGAGTGCAATAGCTGTGAATCTGTGTTTCTTTGTCTTGCACTGGTGGATTGAGTGCAGACCCACTGTTGTATACAGCAAAAATAGTCAGGTGAATATGACACTGAATCAGTTGATAAAACGGACTTGGACAATATGCCTGCTTGTGTGCACCGCAGTAAATACGGCAGCATGGCTGTATGTTTCTGTCCGTATGATGCAAAATCAATGGTTGACATCGGCTGATTTTTGCATATACATCTTGCTGCAAGTAACTGCCGGTGCAATTTTACTGGGAGGTTTATGTTGGATTTTACAGAAGAAGAAAGAAATAATGTCAATCGATACCGAAATAATTGAGACGGATGACGATGTGTATTGGAAAAATGGCTGGTACAGCAACCCGCATGACAAAAGGTTGTTTGTTCAGGATCGTATGTGTGGTATGAATTATTCGATGAATATGGCGAAGAACTCGGCAAAAATTTTCACAGCGGTAATTAGCGCTGTACTTATAGGGTGTGTTATATGGGTTGCGGCTATTTTAGTAGAGTTTGCTACTACGGAGGTGACAGTCCGCATGGCAGGTGGTAAGATGGATATACGGGCAGCCTCCTATGACTGCCAGATTCAATCGGAGCAAATTCTTTCTGTAAAACTGCTTGATGAGATGCCGGAAGATAATTTTTACAGAAGCAATGGAGGAGATACAGAAAAATTTCTAATAGGGCATTTCAGAGGAAAAGAAACCGGAAAATGTATGATGTTTTTATATAAGGAAGAAACTCCGATTATAGAGATTCAATTAGAAGATATGACCGTATTTTTAAATAGTGAAAATAAAGAAGAGACAGAGGAGTGGTATGATTATGCGAGAAACAGTATTGTTGATTAATTTTCAAGATGAAAAGCAGTTACGTGATTTAAAAATGATTTTATTTACGTTGAAAATTCGAATGAAGAAGGTAGAAAAGAAAGAGTATTTGCAGCAGATAGGATGTCTTGCAGGGCTGAAGGACATGGAAGCGACAACAGAGTGTTATGAGGGAGAAGAACTGCAAAAAGAGATGATGGTATTTGCGGGAATTCCAAATCAAAAGCTGGATCAGATACTTTTCATGATGAGAAAAAATGGTGTGAAGCGAGTAGATTATAAGGCGATTCTGACAGAGACAAATAAAACATGGACGATTCCGGAGCTTTATGAGGAAATTTCAAAAGAGCATGAGCAGATGCACAAACAATCATAAGCAGCACAAAAGGCAGCCTATTCGGCTGCCTCTTCCGTTTCTGATGTGACATCTGCATTTACACGTGGTTCTGTCACAGTGACAACAGTGGAATCTAAATCTGTCATCAAATCTATATTCTGATCTTTGGCGATTTCGAGATCTTTTACTCGAATGGTATCCCCGACTTTTAAGTCACCAACATCAAGTTCAATTTTTTCAACTAAAGATGCAGGCAGGGCTTTGTAATTGATTTCATGAAGCATCTGTTGTGGAATTCCTGCGACAAGCTTACTTTCGTTGATGAGATGAATTTCAGCAGAAGAATGTACCTTTTCAGAGCTTACAAGTGCCTGAAAATCGATTTCTTCCACGAAACCTTTCAGTGGATTGTAATCTACTTCTTTAATGAGGGCATCATAAGTTTTGCCTTCCAGTTGAAGTAGGACTCTTCCACCTTTCCCTTCGGATTTCAGGAGACGTTCGACTTCGCCTTTTTCCATTTTCAAAGGAATGGATTCTTTCAGTTCACGGCCGAAAATACATCCGGTCACAAATCCTTCTTTTCTAAGTGCTTTGGCTTTGATTGACATGTTACGTGTTTCAGCTTTTAAAGTATTCATTTACCTTTTCCTCCAATCACTGAATCGTACTTAGCAAGCCTTCAACTTTGTAGTTCATATTGCAAAGAGGTTTTGTTAAGTGTATTTCCTTGTTACAGTTTCAGTATACACCTCTTGTCAAGAGGAAGAGAAAAAACATAGTGATAGTTGATGATAAAATTGCTGAAAGTATTTTGAGGTTTGGTTGAAAAATACGAAAAATTGTTGTGTTGGAATTGACATGAGTGGTGGAAATAGACTATAATCATAAAATGTATCTATTGACATTAGTACATGTTATACCAAAA
The DNA here is from genome assembly GCF_900104635.1 of Coprococcus phoceensis. Taxonomy (NCBI): domain Bacteria; kingdom Bacillati; phylum Bacillota; class Clostridia; order Lachnospirales; family Lachnospiraceae; genus Coprococcus; species Coprococcus phoceensis. The sequence goes on along the minus strand of NZ_FNWC01000007.1, from coordinate 2,307,965 downwards.
TATGAAAAGGAGAAATGTTATGAAGAAGAAACAAGTGCAAAGACTGGCTGCTTTTTCAATGGCAACAATGATGGCGCTGCAGGGATTTCCTGTAAATGCATCAGGACAAGTTCAAGTTCGCACAGATTCGGACACACAGATGAGCTCAGACAAAGAAGTTGTGTATGTCAATACATATGACACGTCAAAAAGAGTTCATGATTTTGATGCGAACTGGAAGTTCTATTTAGGTGATGCGGAAGGCGCAGAACAGACTAATTTTGATGATTCTTCCTGGAAGACAGTATCAGTTCCGCATGACTACAGTATTGAGCAGGAGTATACACAGTCAGGAGAGGCTGAAAGTGGATATCTTCCGGGTGGTACAGGTTGGTATCGGAAACATTTTACATTGACAGAAGATATGAAAGACAAAGAAATCCGGCTTGATTTCGGCGGCGTTTATATGAACGCAACTGTGTGGGTGAATGGAACACAGGTTGGAACGCATCCATATGGATATACTCCATTCTCATTTGATATTACAGAGCATGTAAAAGCGGGAGAAGAAAATGTTATTACAGTAAAAGTTGATCATCAGACACCATCCAGTCGTTGGTATTCAGGAAGTGGTATTTATCGAAGTGTTGATCTTACTGTAATGGATAAAGTTCATGTGGATTTAAATGGGACAAAAGTTACAACACCAAACCTTGCGAAAGAAAAAGACGGCAATGTGAATATGGATGTTGTGACAACGGTTGCAAACGAAGGACAAGATACAAAAGAGGTTACACTTGTACATACTTTGCGTGAAAAAGGTGGAAAAGATGCAGTGGCAACAGTTACTACAGAAAAACAATCTGTAGAAGCTGGAAAAACAGCAGACATTTCTGCAAAATTGCAAGTAAACAAACCAAAACTGTGGGGTCTGGGTGAGAAAAACGCACATTTATACACAGTAACAACAGAAGTTAAAGTAGACAATAAAGTAGTGGATACTTATGAAACAGATTATGGTTTCCGCTATACAGAACTTGATACAAAGACAGGATTTTCTCTGAATGGAGAAAAGGTGAAATTAAAAGGTGTATGTATGCATCATGATCAAGGAGCTCTTGGTGCAGAAGCACAGCGTCGTGCAATTGAACGTCAAGTAGAGATTTTGCAGGAAATGGGATGTAATTCTATCCGTGTAACACATAACCCAGCTGCAAAAGAATTGATTGAAATATGCAATGAAAAAGGTGTGTTAGTAATCAATGAATTATTTGATGGATGGCATAAAGCGAAGAATGGTAATGTAAATGATTACGCAAAATGGTTCAATCAACAGATTGGAGCAGAAAATCAAATTGTTGATGGCAAAGCAAATATGACATGGGCTGAGTTTGATTTGAAATCAACAATCGATCAAGGGAAAAATGATCCATCTATTATTATGTGGTCACTTGGTAATGAAATTAGTGAAGGCGCCAGTGAAGGTGGTTACTATGATATTTCCAAAAATCTTATTAAATGGGCACGAGAAGTAGATACTTCAAAACCTTTGACAATCGGAAGTAACAGAGTAAAAGGTGTTATTGGACAAAGTAATAATGAGCACATTAAGATTGCAAATGATTTAACAGCTGTTGGAGGAATGTCAGGAACAAACTATTCAGGTGGCAACAATTATGATGCGTTGCATCAGGCATATCCTGATTGGTTCTTGTATGGTTCAGAGACAGCATCAGCAGTAAACAGTCGAGGTGTATATACAACGAAAGCCAATGCGTCTCTTGATAAGGACAAACAGCTTACATCTTATGATAAATCGAAAGTAAACTGGGGAGCCTTGGCGAGTGAAGCTTGGTATGATGTTATTAAAAGAGACTTTGTTGCTGGTGAATATGTATGGACTGGATTTGATTATATCGGAGAGCCAACACCGGCTAACAAAATCAATGCAGGAGCTGCAACATCATGGCCATCACCAAAGAACTCTTACTTTGGTATTGTAGATACAGCAGGTCTTCCAAAAGACAGCTATTACTTCTATCAGAGCCAGTGGAATGATGATGTGAAAACATTACATATTTTACCAACATGGAATGAAGACAGTCTTGTAAAAGATAATCAAGGTAACGTGGAAGTTGTTGTATATTCAGATGCGGCAAAAGTAAAACTTTACTTGAATGATAAGTTGATTCAAGAACAGACATTTGAAGAACATACAACAGGTGCTGGTTATAAATATCAGACAGTTAAGGGCGGAAATGGACATCAAAGTATGTATATGACATTTAATGTTCCTTATAAAGCTGGAACGTTAAGAGCAGAAGCATATGACAAAGATGGCAGAAAGATTGAGAACACAAAAGGTCGTTCTTCAGTAACTACGACAGGTACAGCGGCTAAATTGGATGCAACTGTAGATCGCAACAGTATTACGGCAGATGGAAAAGATTTATCGTACATCACGGTAGATGTGAAAGATGCAAATGGAAACATCGTTCCGACAGCAAACAATAATGTAAGATTTACAGTAGAAGGTGCTGGTACATTAGTTGGTGTGGACAATGGAAAACAGGCAGATCATCAGTCATATCTTGATGACAACAGAAATGCATACAATGGTTCACTTGTTGCAATTGTACAGTCAACAAAAGATGCCGGAAAGATTACAGTAAAAGCAGAATCTGAAGGTTTGACATTAGACACTGTTGAGATTACAACAACAGAAGTGAAAGATGAAACAGTAGATAAAACTCAAGTTGACAGCTTCTATATGTCAAAACACTATTATGTAAAAGCAGGAAACAAAGTAGAGCTTCCGGCAACGATTAAAACTCGTTTCAAAAACGGGACAGAACAAGATCTTTCTGTGAAATGGGATGAGGTTACAGAGACAACGGGAAGCTTTGTTGTGAACGGTGTAGTAGACGGAAAATATAAAGTGTCTGTTACAGTAAATGTCATTGATCAATTAGGTGGATTGATGAACTATTCTGCAACAACACCGAAAGGAACAGAACCAAAACTTCCAACAGCAAGACCTGCAATTGCACAGGATGGAACAGTTCTGAACGTTTCTTTCCCTGTTACATGGGAGACAGTGGACAAAGCAAAATATAATGAAGTTGGCATTGTTACAGTAAATGGTACATCGAATGTTTTAGGAACAGCGATGAAAGTAACAGCATCTATCCGCGTTCAGGAAGAAACTTATGAAATTGTGGGTTCTGTAGATAATCCTTCTAAATTAACGCAGGATATTGAAGAGGGAAAACAATCCGATACATTGGAAGCGGTTTGGGATGGAAAAACAGAGATTGCAGATAATACAAATGGTGGACCAAATCCAACTGCATGGACAAACTATGCAAACTCTCAAGCTGGAGATACTACAGCAGAAATTACATTCCAGTATGCAACACAGCAAGTAATCGGAGAAGTAACAGTTCACTTCTTTAAAGACAATGCATCTGCACGTTATCCAAAAGCGAACACAACAAAACTTTATGTGAAAGCAAATGACGGTGATGACTGGCAGGAAGTTGTGGCAGAAGAAACAATTGGAAATGAGAACGGACGCGTCAAACCGTATACATATAAGTTTAATCCGGTGGGAGCAACATTATTTAAAGTTGCAGTTACAAACAGTGATGAAGTATTGACAACAGGGCATAAGCCATGTACAGGTATTACTGAAATCGAAATTAAAAAAGCGGTTGGTTCTTATAAAACAAATGCAACTGCAAAATTTGCTTCACTTGAAGTAAATGGAAAAGCGTTATCAGCAAAAGAACTTGAAGCAAATGCATACTACACATTAGATGAAACAGCTACAGTAAAAGCGGTTGGGGCAGATAATGCGGCAGTAACAGTATTGCCAGTAAACAACAAACAGATTCCTATTTTAATAGAATCAGAAGACCATAGAACAAGAAATACCTTTGTTATTTATTTGGGACAGGAAAAACCATTATTACCAGATGATGACAGTAAAGATTATCCAGTTGAGAAATTGACAGCAATTTCAGGAAGTCAATATTTGCCAGGAACTGCAAATGAAGGTCCGGATGATTTCATATTAGATGGAAGAGCAGACACACACTGGCATACAAATTGGAGCACAACAGAAGGACAGGATATTAATAAACGTTGGGTTGGAGTAAGCTTGAAAGAAGCGGCAGAAGTAAGTGCTGTTCGTTATTTACCAAGAAGTGGAAATGGTGCTGTTACAGAGTACAAAGTGCAGTATCGTGCAACGGATGATGGTGAGTGGAAAGATTTGGCGAACGGCAGATGGGATAATCCAACAACAGGCTGGAAATTAGTAACATTCCCAGCGGTAAAAGCAAAACAAGTTCGTCTGATTGGTGTCCATACTGCAGCGGATAGTGGTGCTGACGCTCATATGGCAACAGCGGAATTCCGTGTCGTTGCAACTGGAGAAGTAACTCCTCCAGAACCAGAAAAACCAGAAGTGAAACCGGGAGAAGATTATCCGGTAGCAAATATTACAGAAACAGCCGGAAGTACACAGGTTGGAAACGAAGTAGAAAAAGCATTTGACGGAAAAACAAATACATGGTGGCATACATCATGGAATCCGGCTTCTACAGCAGATCAATTGTGGTTTACAATGGAATTAAAAGAAGCAGCTACATTGGATCAGCTTCGTTACTACCCAAGATATGAGGGTGAAGATTTATTGCAAGGACAGCAGAATGGATTTATCAGCAAATACAAAGTAGAAGTCAGCATGAATAACAAAGAGTGGACAAAAGTTGCTGAAGGTACATGGGAAGCGAAAAATGGCTGGTTAACAGCTGACTTTAAGAAACCTACAGAGGCAAAATATGTTCGTATTACAGGTGTTGAAACATTGTCAAACGGCGAAGCAAAGACATCTGATATGGCGATTGCGGAACTTCGTGTTCGCGTAGCGAAAGGCGAGGAGCCTGAAAAAGTAGATAAGACAGCGTTAAATGAAGCAATCAAAGCAGCGGGAAGCTTGGAAGAATCTAACTTTACTCCAAATAGCTGGAAAGAATTCAAAAAGGCATTTGATGCAGCGAAAGCAGTTGCTGACAATAAAGATGCTACACAGACGGAAGTAAATGAAAAGCTGGCAGCTCTGAATGCAGCAAAAGAAGCACTTGTGAAGAAGGCAGATAAAGCAGAGCTTAACAAAGCAGTTGAAGAAGCTGGAAAATTAAAAGAAGCTGACTACACATCAAGCAGTTGGAAGGCTTTCAAAGAAGCATTAGAAGTTGCTAAAACAGTACAAAAAGATGAAAATGTATCTCAAGATTCTGTGAAAGCAGCGGTGGATGGATTGAAAGCGGCAAAAGAAGCACTTGTGAAGAAAGCTGATAAGACAGTGCTTAATAAAGCGATTGAAGAAGCTGAGTCATTGAAGGAAGCTGATTATACAGTAGAAAGCTGGAAAGCTTTTGCACAAGAATTGGCAGATGCGTATAGTGTAAGCAGAAACGATGATGCGACACAGGCAGAAGTGGATGAAGCATACAAAGCATTGACAGAGGCACAGAGTGCCTTAGTTGAAAAAGAAGAACCATCTGTTCCGGAAGATGTTAATAAAGATGAAGCACAAAAATATTATGATGCTTGTCTTGGACATTATGTGAAAGATGAGTACACAGCGGAAAGCTGGAAGGTTTATGCAAATGCTATGGAAGGTTTAAAAGCAGCGCTTGCTGATGAGAATATTTCAAAAGAAGATCTTCAGGCAGCAGTTGATGCGGTGGAAAAAGCGGTGAAAGGATTGGAAAAAGTTGGAACACCAACACCAGAACCAACACCGGATAAGAAACCTGGACAAAAACCACAGCAGAAACCAGAACAAAAACCTGCAAAGACAGGTGATAACATGTCAACAGGTGCAATTGTAGGAATCGTTGTTGTGGCAGTTCTTGCAATCGGAGTAATTGTTGGAGTAATTATCAACAAGAAACGAAAAAAATAGAATATTAAAAAAATATTAAAAAAAGAGTGGTAAGCACAATGGAGTGTTTGCCATTCTTTTTTATTGTGGCTATATTGATGGAGAAGGCGAAGAACGATAGGTAAATTGGATAAAATATGAAAAAATATTCTTGTTAAATTGACATAAATAGTGAAATGATACTATAATGAAAAAAGATACAAATTCATATTCGTATATTATTACAAAAAAGGAAAGGAAGTAGGCTATGAAAAAGAAAAAAGTGACAAGTATTGGTGCGGTCGCTATGGCAACGATGCTCGCTGTTCAAGGTATGGGGCTTCCAAGTTCAGTACTTGCAGCAGACAAGCCGGTTGTTATGAGTTCAGACTCGAACACACAGATGAGTTCTGAGAAAGAGATTGTTCATGTGAACCAATATGGAAGCAAAACAGAACGTTCTCAAAACTTTGACAGTAACTGGAGGTTTTATTTGGGCGATGCTTCGGGAGCAGAACAACCAACATTTGATGACTCGCAGTGGAGACAATTATCATTACCTCATGATTATAGTATTGAGCAGGAATACACACAGGCAGGAGAAGCTGAGAGTGCTTATCTCTTAGGTGGAACAGGCTGGTATCGCAAGAACTTTACGCTCGATAAAGCAATGGAAGGAAAAGAGGTAAGACTTGATTTTGATGGTGTTTACATGAATGCGACAGTTTATGTGAATGGTCACAAAGTAGGTACACATCCTTATGGATACACAGCATTTTCTTTTGATATTACAGATTATGTCAAAGTTGGAGAAGTGAATACAATTGCGGTAAAAGTAGATCACAAAACTCCATCTAGCCGTTGGTATTCAGGAAGTGGTATTTACAGAAGTGTGCATTTGACAACGATGGACAAAGTACATGTGGATTTGAACGGAGTAAAAGTTGAGACTCCAAAATTAGCTGAAGGAAACCAAAACACAAACATTAAAACGAAAGTTTTGAACGAGTCTGGTGAAGAAAAGGCTGTTACTGTGACTCACACAATGTTTGAAAAAGGAACGGATAAGAGCGTTGGAACAGTAACTACAGACAGCAAGACGGTTGCAGCAGGACAAAGTGTTGATGTTGAAGCCACGATGAATGTAACTGGTGCAAAATTATGGAGTACAGAATCTCCAAATCTCTATACAGTTCGCACAGAAGTGAAAGTGGGAGATGCGGTAGTAGATACATACGAGACAGATTATGGATTCCGATATTTTGCGTTTGATACAGAGACAGGATTCTCTTTGAACGGCAAAAAGGTAAAACTGAAAGGTGTATGTATGCACCATGATCAGGGAGCATTAGGTGCGGAAGCCAATAGACGTGCTATTGAACGTCAGGTTGAGATTCTTCAAGAAATGGGATGTAACTCAATTCGTGTGACACATAACCCAGCGGCATCTGCTTTGATCGATGTTTGTAATGAAAAGGGAATCATTGTAATCGATGAGTTCTTTGATGGCTGGATGTTCCACAAAAATACGAACTCCAACGATTATGCGACATGGTTTAATCAAGCGATTGAAGAAGGAAATGAAATTCTTGGTGCAGAAGATGGAATGACATGGGCTGAATTTGACTTGAAAGCAACAGTTGGAAGAGGACAGAATGCGCCTTCTATCATTATGTGGTCTCTCGGAAATGAAATTCAAGAAGGAGCCGGTGGAAGTGGATACGATGAAAAAGCGGCAGAATTGATTCAATGGGCGAAAGAAGTTGATGATACAAGAATTCTTACAATTGGAAGTAACGCTGTAAAGAACGGTGGTTATGAGCATGTTCAGATTGCAAACCAGTTGACAGAAGTAGGCGGTGCATCTGGAACAAACTATTCTGGAGGAGCTAGTTATGATAACTTGCATAGACTATATCCAAAGTGGAATTTATACGGCTCTGAGACAGCATCTTCGGTAAACAGCCGTGGTGTGTACACAACGAAACGGAATAATACTTTAGATTCAGACAAGCAGTTGACTTCTTATGATAAATCAAAAGTTGGCTGGGGAGCATTGGCAAGTGAAGCTTGGTATGATGTTATTACAAGAGACTTCGTTGCCGGTGAATATGTATGGACCGGATTTGACTATCTCGGAGAGCCAACACCTGCAAATGGTACAGGACCGGGAGCGGTAGGTTCTTGGCCATCTCCAAAGAACTCATATTTCGGTATTGTAGATACAGCAGGGCTTCCAAAAGACAGCTACTATTTCTATCAGAGTCAGTGGAACGATGATGTGAATACATTGCATGTACTTCCTACATGGAATGAAGATAGCTTGATAAAAGATGTAAGTGGAAAAGTTGAAGTCGTTGTATATTCTGATGCTGCTAAAGTTGAGTTGAAACTGAATGGAAAAGTAGTTGGAACGCAGGAATTTGAAAAGACAACAACTGATGCTGGATACACTTATCAGACTGTAAATGGCAAGAGTGGACATAATAATATGTATATGACATTCCAAGTTCCATATGAAGCAGGAACATTGGAAGCAGTTGCTTACAATGAAAAAGGCGAAGTAATTAAAAATACAAAAGGACGTTCTGTTGTAAAAACAGCTGGAGAAGCGAAAAAATTGCAAGCAGCAGCTGACAGAAAAGAAATTTCTGCAGACGGAAAAGATCTTGTGTATGTTACAGTGGATGTGACAGATAAAGATGGAAACATTGTTCCAAAAGCAAAGAACAATGTGAAATTTGATGTAAAAGGCGGTACATTAGTAGGTGTTGACAATGGTAAACAGGCTGATCACCAGTCATATCAGGATGATAACCGCAATGCTTACAATGGTTCTTTAGTTGCAATCGTTCAGTCAGACAAAAAAGCGGGAGAAATCTCAGTGACTGCAAGTGCGGAGGGATTAGATCCTGCAACTGTAAAAGTGAATGAAAAGGCATCTGCAGAAACAGAAAAATATATTGAAAGTTTTGAATATGCAAAAGCATATTATGTAAAGACAGGTAAAAAACCGGTTCTTCCAGCTAAGGTTAAAGCAAATTACTCTGATGGAACATCGGCAGAAGTTGATGTGAAATGGGGAGAAGTGACAGATGAACAGGTAAGTAAAGCAGGAAGCTTTGTTGTAAGCGGAACAGCAGAAGGTTGTACGGTCTCAGTTGTAGTGAATATGATTGATGAAGTTGCGGCACTGTTGAACTACTCAACAACAACTGTTCAGAATACAAAACCGACACTTCCGGCTTCAAGACAGGCGGTTATGGCAGATGGAACAATCCTTTCAGCAGCATTCCCAGTAACTTGGGAAGATAAGGAAGCATCTGCATATGCAAACAAAGGAGAAGTTGTTACTGTAAACGGAACTGCAGATGTATTTGGAACAGAGCTAAATGTAACAGCATCTGTACGTGTGGCTGAAGAGACAATTGAGATTGGAGACAGTGTATCCGGAGCAGCAAAATTAACACAGGATATTGCACAGGAAGACCAATCTGATACATTAGATGCAATCAAGAACGGAAGCACAACAATCGGTAATAACAGTGATGGCGGTCCGAATGAAGACTGTTGGAGTAACTGGGCAAACAGTACTCAAAAAGGTGATAAAGATGCGGAAATCACATTTGAATATGATACACAGCAGAGAATCGGACAGATTGTGATTCATTTCTCAAGAGACAATGGAGCAATGAAATTCCCAGCAGCCGGAACAACAGAGATCTATGTTTCTGAGACAGGAAAAGAAGAAAGCTGGACGAAAGTAACAGCTACTGAAACAATTGGTGCAGAAAATAATCGTGTGAAAGCATATACATATGAGATTGCACCTACAACAGCAACATTTGTGAAATTCAAAGTAGTAAGTCCGGCAGATAATCAGTGTGTTGGTATTACAGAAATTGAATTAAAGAAAGCGGTTGGTGCATTTACAACAAACACAACTGCAAAACTTGCAGAAGTGAAAATTGCTGGAAAAGCAATTCCGGAAGCTGCACTTGCGTTGAGCAGCTACTCTACACCAGAGACAGATGCAAAGAAAGTGGAAGCGAAGACAGCAGACAATGCAGCATTGACTGTATTGCCGGTACAAGATAACGTAATCCGTATGATTATAGAATCAGAAGATCATAATGTAAGAAACAGATTTGAAGTAAGACTTGGCGAAGCAGAGTCAATTCTTCCGGGAGATGACAGTCGTGATTATCCAGTGGCACAGATGGCAGTAACAGCTGCAAGTGCATTGGAACCGGCAGTGGGAAATGAAGGACCAGCAAGATTTGTATTAGATAATAATACAGCTACATACTGGCATACAAATTGGAATACAACAGAAGCAACAGATGTTGCAAAACGTGCCATTACATTAGAGATGCAGCCAAAGAGCAAAGGAGACTATCCAACTGTAGATGCACTTCGTTATTTGAGAAGACAAGGAAATTCTCAAAACGGTGCTGTTACAGAGTACAAAGTAGAATGCAGTATGGATGGAAATGCGTGGGAAGTTGTTTCTACAGGCAACTGGGACAAAGATAATGCGGATTGGCAGCTTGCATTATTTAACAAACCGGTAAAAGCAAGATATGTACGTCTGACAGGTGTTCATACATATGCAGATAGTGGAAATGATGCGCATATGTCTGCATCAGAACTTCGTGTCAGAACAACAGGTGTAGCAGTAGATCCAGAACCACAGCCAGGAAAGACAGAAATTTATGATCCAAGCAAAACAACTGCAACAGCAGGAAGTACACAGGCAAACTTTGGACCTGAAAAAGCGTTGGATAATAACATGGGAACATGGTGGCACTCATCATGGAATCCAGAAGGTGGAAGCCTTGCTGAAAATCTTCGTTGGTTCCAATTAGAACTCGAAGAACAACAGACAGTAACAAAATTAATCTATACTCCAAAAAACGGTAATACTCAGGACGGTGGAGAAAAGAATGGAACAGTAACAAAATACCGTGTAGAGTGCAGTGATGACGGAGAGACATGGAAGTCTGTTTCGGAAGGCGAGTGGCCGGTAGAAGACGGAGCAAAAGAGGCAGTATTAAAAACTCCTACAACAACGAAATTTATCCGTTTGGTAGGTGTAGAAACATATGGCGTTGGAAACCAGACAAATAAATTTATGAGTGCAGCTGAGGTTCGAGTAGAAGTTCAGACAGCTGAGACACCGGATCCGACACCGAAGGAATTCTCGGTAACATTTAATATTGACGGAACAACTCAGGTTGTGAAAGTAGAGGAAGGAAAAGCAATTGGTGATAAACTTCCGGCAGACCCAACAAAAGAAGGTTACACATTTGCAGGATGGAATACAAAAGCAGACGGAACAGGCGAAGCAGTGACAAAGGATACTGTAGTGAGTGAAGATATGACAGTATACGCGGTATTCAAAGAAAATGCAGCACAGTTCACAGTTACATTCAATGTAGATGGAACAACACAGGAAGCTGTAGTGGAAGAGGGAAGCGCAATCGGGGATAAACTTCCGGCAGATCCGACAAAAGACGGATACACATTCGTAGGCTGGAATACAAAAGCAGACGGAACAGGCGATGCAGTGACAAAAGATACAGTCGTAAACGCAAATATGACAGTATACGCAGTGTTTGAGAAAAACGAAGAGCCTGAAAAAACAGACAAATCAAACTTGACTGCATTGATTGAATACGCAAACAGCCAAAAAGAACAAGAAAAGTACCAGTGGGTTGTTAAAGCTGTAAAAGAAGCGTTTGAAAAAGCGCTTGCAGATGCTGAGGCAGTCAATGCAGATGAAGCTGCAACACAGGAACAGGTAGATGCAGCTTACGAATTACTTCTTAGCAGAGTACATCTCCTTGGATTTATCGGCAACCCGACAAATCTTAAAGTGACACTGGATCTTGCGAAAAAGACTTCGACAGAAGGAAAGACAGAGGAATCTGTAGCAGTATTGAATGCGGCAATCGAAAAAGCAGAGGAACTGCTTGCATCAGGAAATGCACTTCAGGAAGAATTAGACGCAATGGTTGCAGAACTGAAGGCGGCAATTGAAGGTTTGAAGGATGAAGCTGTAGTGGAAGTTGATAAAGCGAAGCTTCTCGAAATGATTAAAAAGGCAGAAGGCTATGACCTTACAAAGTATACACCTGTCACAGTAGAAGGATTGAAAGCAGCCCTCGCAGGAGCGAAGACAGTATACGACAATCCGAAAGCGACTCAAAAAGAAGTGGACAGCGCGTATACAAGCTTGCAGCAGGCAATCTTTGCTTTGAGACTGATTCCGAATAAGGATGCTTTGGAAGACTTGCTGAAAGAGACAGAAAAACTTGATTTCTCATTGTATACAGCAGAAAGTGCAGAGGCAGTGCAAAAAGCATACGACAAAGCATTGGCAGTATTTAACGATGAGAATGCAGATCAGGCGGCAGTAGATAAAGCGGCAAAAGATTTGAAGGTTGCAAAGGATAACTTGAAAGCGAAAGCCGAGCCGGACAAAAAGCCTTCAGAGGATAAAAAATCAGATCAGAAGGCTGCAAAAACAGGAGATAACATGTCAACAGGAGCAGTTGTAGGAATCGTTGTTGTAGCAGTTCTTGCAATCGGTGCAATTGTTGGTGTGATTATCAGCAAAAAGAGAAAAAAATAAAAAATAAATCGGCATATTGAGAAAATCGATATAAAAAAATAAGACTTGACGCCCATTCGCTGGTATGGTACACTGTACTAGCGAATGGAAGTAGGTCTTTTTTTTATGCCTAAAATTGGGCAGTCTCGCAAACTGCCATGTAACACGTAAAAGAAATAAATAAAGCGAGGTGGAAGTTGTGCGCACAAGAATCACATTGGAATGTACAGAATGTAAACAGCGTAACTACAATATGACAAAGGATAAGAAAACTCATCCGGAACGTATGGAAACAAAAAAATATTGTAAGTTCTGCAAATCACACACAATGCACAAAGAAACAAAATAGTTTGTGGAAAGGAAGTGAACGGAATGGCTGAAAAAAAAGAGAAAGCCAAAAAGACAAGCTGGTTCAAAGGTCTTAAAGCAGAATTTAAAAAGATCATTTGGCCGGATAAAAAAACACTTGCTAAGCAGACTGTGGCAGTTACGGCGTGCTCGATAGTATTAGGAGCAATTATTGCGGTTGTTGATGTCATTGTAAAATATGGTGTCGACTTCTTAGTGAAGTAATGGCTGCCAGCAATTATGAAAGGTGATTTTATGTCAGAAGCAAAATGGTATGTAGTTCATACTTATTCTGGGTATGAAAACAAAGTAAAAGCAAACATTGATAAGACAATTGAAAACAGACACCTTGAGGATCAGATCTTAGAAGTAAGAGTTCCTATGCTGGAAGTTGTTGAGATGAAAAACGGAACGCAGAAAGCAGCTCAGAAAAAAATGTTCCCTGGATACGTGATGATTCATATGATTATGAATGATGACACCTGGTATGTTGTAAGAAATACCAGAGGGGTAACGGGATTTGTAGGTCCGGGGTCTAAACCGGTTCCGCTTACAGAGGCTGAGATTGATGCTCTTGGAATTATGGATGCAGATATTGTTGTAGACTTTGAGATTGGTGAGGTTGTAAAAGTTACCAAGGGAGCATGGAAAGATACGGTTGGAGTAATCCAGGAAGTGAATGCTCAAAAACAAAGTCTTGTAATCAATGTAGAATTGTTTGGTCGTGAAACGCCAGTAGAAATAAGTTTCTCAGAAGTGAAAAAAATGTAACAAGTAAAAGTGGGAGGGAAATCCCCGCGAATACCACAAGGAGGTACACAAAATGGCAAAAAAAGTACAAGGTTATATTAAATTACAGATTCCAGCTGGAAAGGCAACTCCAGCACCACCGGTTGGTCCAGCGCTTGGTCAACATGGTGTAAACATTGTTGAATTTACAAAACAATTCAATGCTAAAACTGCAGATCAAGGTGATTTGATCATCCCTGTAGTTATCACAGTTTACAATGATAGAAGCTTCAGCTTCATCACAAAGACACCACCGGCAGCAGTTTTGATTAAAAAAGCATGTGGTTTAAAATCGGGTTCAGGAGTTCCGAACAAAACAAAAGTAGCTACAATCACAAAAGCTCAGTTACAGGAAATCGCTGAATTAAAAATGCCAGACTTAAATGCTGCAACAGTAGAAGCTGCTATGAGCATGATCGCAGGAACATGCAGAAGTATGGGTGTAACAGTAGAAGAGTAAAATTGTAAACATGTAACGTGGGAGGGGCTCTCCCGATATTACCACTAGGAGGTTATTGAATATGAAACGAGGAAAGAAATACGTAGAAGCTGCGAAATTGATCGAAAGAGGAAATCTTTACGACAAAGAAGAAGCAGTTGCATTAGTTAAAAAATCTGCAGTAGCAAAATTCGATGAGACAATTGAAGCTCATATCAGAACAGGTTGTGACGGACGTCATGCAGACCAGCAGATCCGTGGTGCTGTTGTATTGCCACACGGAACAGGTAAAAAAGTTCGTATCTTAGTATTTGCAAAAGATGCTAAAGCTGAAGAAGCAAAAGCAGCAGGAGCAGATTACGTAGGAGCAGAAGACTTAATTCCGAAGATTCAGAACGAAGGATGGTTTGAATTTGATGTTGTAGTTGCTACACCAGATATGATGGGTGTTGTTGGACGTCTTGGTCGTGTACTTGGACCAAAAGGTTTAATGCCAAACCCAAAAGCTGGTACAGTAACAATGGACGTTACAAAAGCTGTTAACGATATCAAAGCTGGTAAGATCGAATACAGATTAGACAAGACAAACATTATCCATGTGCCACTTGGAAAAGCTTCTTTCACAGAAGAACAATTAGCGGACAACTTCCAGACGCTTATTGATGCAATTATGAAAGCGAAACCAGCAGCTGTTAAAGGACAGTACTTAAAGAGCGTTACTTTAACATCTACAATGGGACCGGGTGTGAAAATTAACCCAGCTAAATTAGTATAATTGATATTCAAAAATATACAAAAAGAATTATTGCCTTACTAAATTTTAGTTTGGCAATAATTCTTTCTATTTTACAGCCATTCGGTTGAATCAGAGGAAATCCCTCGAAATTACCATTGGAAAATTACAAAAATAGCTTGACATATAGAAAAAAATATGATAACTTATATTAGAAAACTGCCGAAGACAGTAGGTGCCGTAAGGCATAAGTAGTGAAACGCCTACCGAGGAGATTTGAATTCGATGAATTATGTGAATTTACTGTCCTCTTGTCGTGTGGCGAGAGGATTTTTTATCTTTATTCGAACGGCGGTACACAATAATCTATAAGGAGGTGCACCATTCGTGGCAAAAGTTGAATTAAAACAACCAATCGTTGCAGCAATCGCTGAGGACGTAAAAGATGCAGCATCAGTTGTATTAGTTGATTATCGTGGATTAACTGTAGCTCAGGATACAGAATTACGTAAACAATTAAGAGAAGCAGGAATCATCTACAAAGTTTGCAAAAACACAATGATGAAAAGAGCGTTCGAAGGAACTGATTTTGCAGGATTGAACGAATACTTAGAAGGACCAAGTGCTATTGCTATTTCTAAAGATGACGCTACAGCACCAGCTAGAATTATTTGCAAATTTGCAAAAGGAGCTGAAAAATTAGAAGTAAAAGCAGGTGTGGTTGAAGGAACAGTATATGATGTTGCTGGAGTTCAGGAATTATCAAAAATCCCTTCAAGAGAAGAATTACTTTCCAAATTCCTTGGAAGCATTCAGTCACCTATTACAAACTTCGCTCGTGTTCTTAATCAAATCGCTGAAAAAGGTGGAGAGGCAGCAGAAGCTCCAGCTGAAGCAGCAGAAGAAGTAACAGCTGAGTAATTGTAAGACTCAGAGAGGATTCTAAAAGAATCATACAGGATACAGTCCTGAAAATCAAAGCATTTAAAACAATGGAGGTAAATAAAATGGCAAAATTAACAACAGCTGAAATGATCGAAGCGATCAAAGAATTATCAGTATTAGAATTAAATGAATTAGTAAAAGCATGTGAAGAAGAATTTGGTGTATCTGCAGCAGCAGGTGTTGTAGTTGCAGCAGCAGGTGGAGACGCAGCTGGAGCAGCTGAAGAAAAAGATGAATTCAACGTAGAATTAACATCTGCAGGAGCATCTAAAGTTAAAGTAATCAAAGTTGTTCGTGAAATCACAGGACTTGGATTAAAAGAAGCTAAAGAAGTTGTAGACGGAGCTCCTAAAGTAATCAAAGAAGGTGTTTCTAAAGCAGAAGCTGAAGAAATCAAAGCTAAATTAGAAGCAGAAGGTGCATCTGTAGAATTAAAATAATTCATAGAGAGCATTTAAAAGCCGAGAGAGTTATCTCTCGGCTTTTTTGCGATGAAAAGAATTGGATGTTATAAGCATAGAAAATAGGCAGGATGTGCATACGTGCATCCTGCCTATTTGCACAATATATACATTTTTTTGTACAAAAAACCGTAAATGCGAAAAGTGTATTGCCAAAAATTGGTGATTTGGTATAATCAAATATGAAATTCAATATAACTGGTTGTGAAAACGACCAATTGAAAGACAGGAGGTAAAACATGAAGAAGAAAATGGTCTTAAGACTATTGAGTCTGGCTATGGTTGCATCTATGACAGGTACAATGCTTCCGTCTAATCTTCAGCTTGTATCAGCAGAGGAATCTGTTGCTACAGAAGAAAAGACAGAAAAAGCAGAAGAGACAGCAGTACTGGAAGATGGAATCAATGATGCTTGGACTCTGGAAAACGAAGCTGGCGAAGACGCAGTATGTGCAGTAGAAAACGGATGGCTTAATTTAAAATCAGGAGCACAGAATGACAATACTCCTAACAGTGGAAAACAATTGATGGTTGTGAACCCAAACAAATTTGATTTTACAAAAGCGGGATATTTCTCATTCACAATGAAATCAAACAATGCAAATACAAGTCAGGATAATAGTGACAGATTTGGTGTATATCTTGGATATAATACTGCAAAGAACGGTATGTTTATCGGATATGATAACCAAGGATGGTTCTGGCAGAAATATAAAGATGGTAATGGAGCTTATTTTACAGGCGGAAGAACAGCTGCGCCAAAAGACAATGCGGAAGTGAATGTACGCATTGAGTGGACAGCAGATCAGAAGATGACATTGAAATTAAATGATCAGGCTGTATTTACAAATGAAGAGTTTGGTTCTATCAAAGATGTTCTTGGAACTCAGATTGCATTCAAGTGTACAAGCTGGTCAGGGCATGTGTCTGATGTCCTTATCAAAGACATTCACTACACAGGACAAAAAGAAGCAGCTACATATGCAGTAACAGGAACAGTAACTGACGCAGATAACAAAGTTTTGGAAGGTGCTACAGTCAAAGTTGGTGATAAAACAGCAACAACAGATAAGTCAGGTGCATATTCTTTGGAATTGGCAGCTGGAACATATGATATGACAGTTGCAAAAACAGGATATCAGACAGCAACAAAATCTGTGACAGTAGCAGATGAAGATTTGAAAGTTGAGACTGTAAAATTAGAAAAAGTTGCAGAAGTAGAGACAGAAGTACTTTCTACAGATTATATGGATGTTCATGTAGCAAAGAACTTCCCAAGCGTTGTGAGATACGAGATGAAAAAAGGTGATCTGAAAGGAAAGACATTCTATGGACAGACTTCAGAGATCAACACAATCCGTATCAACGGAACAGACATCAAACTTTCTAAAGATGATGTGAAAGCAACGTTTAAAGACAACAAAGCTACTTATGAGCTGACTGTAAAATCAGGTGATACAATTGATGCAGTTCTTACAGCAGAGTTAGTTGCAAAAGATGATACAGTTTCATTTGAGATTACAAAAGTAAAAAATAATTTGGATGAAACAAAAATAGTAGATAAAAGACATGTGTATGCAATACAGAGCATTGAGATCCCAAATCACAGCTTGATTTCTGTAAATAGCACACAGGAAAATGCAAACTTAAAAGGCGCATTAATGTCTTCTAATACAACAATCAGCGGTGATGAGTATCATGAGATTACAGCTAACACAGAACTTTCACAGGATTATATGTATGCATTTATCTCAAACAGCGAGATGAGCGCCGGATTATGGAGCAACTCTGAGAATGAAGGTTCTGCAAAAGCGGTTGGCGTATCTGGAGGAAGCCATAACACAAGAGTCATGGCAACTACAGAAGAAAAAGACGGTTATGTATCTTTGGGGCTTGGAAGTACAAAATGGTACTGGCACAGAGAAGAACAAGATTCGAAAGGAACATGGCATCTTGTAGATGAGACAGATACTCCACAGGCAAAAGTTACAATCGCCGGAAATGTGAACGGTGATGAAGAGATTGACTGGCAGGATGGTGCGGTAGCATTCCGTGACATTATGCACAATCCATATAAGAGTGAAGAAGTGCCGGAATTAGTTGCATATCGTATTGCAATGAACTTTGGTGGACAGGCCCAGAACCCATTCCTTACAACATTGGATAACGTAAAACGTGTGTCAATGCATACAGATGGACTTGGACAGTCCGTATTATTAAAAGGATATGGTAATGAAGGTCATGATTCAGGACATCCTGATTACGCAGACATCGGAGAGAGAATCGGTGGAGCAGAGGATATGAACACACTGATGACAAAAGGTGCTGAGTATGGAGCAAAATTTGGTATCCATGTCAATGCAGGTGAGATGTATCCAGAAGCAAAAGCATTTAGTGAAGACTTAGTAAGACGTGATGCAAACGGGAACCTTCGTTATGGATGGAACTGGATTGACCAAGGTATCGGAATCGACAGTGTATACGATCTTGGAATGGGACTTCGTGAAAAACGTTTTGATGAGTTAGAAGAAAAAGTCGGACAGAACTTAGACTTCGTATATGTAGATATTTGGGGAAATAAGACAGGTGGAAGCGATGACTCTTGGCAGACACGTAAGTTATCAAAAGAGATCAATGATAATGGATGGCGTATGGCTACAGAGTGGGGATCAGCGAATGAATATGATTCCACATTCCAGCACTGGGCAACAGACCTTACATATGGTGGATATAAATTAAAAGGTGAGAACAGCGAGGTAATGCGTTTCTTACGTAACCATCAGAAAGATTCATGGGTAGGTGATTATCCATCATACGGCGGAGCTGCAATGGCACCACTCCTTGGTGGATACAACATGAAAGACTTCGAAGGATGGCAAGGACGTAATGATTACGATGCTTACATCAAGAACCTTTATACACATGATCTGACAACAAAATTTATTCAGCACTATGAAATCACAGACTGGGAAGATTCTGAAAACTCATTTACCAAGAATGATCCGGATGGAAAAGCTTACACATGGACACCGGAGATGAAGATCACATTAAAAGATGGTGACGATACACTTGTTCTTGAAAGAGGATCTGACAATCCGGATGAAGCGGCATACCGTGACAGAACAATGACATTGAACGGTAAGGTAATCGCAACAGGTGCTGTTGCAAGAGGCGATAACGGAGAAGGCGGAACAGAAAAATATCTGCTTCCATGGATCTGGGATTCTGAGACTGGTGATGAAGTAGATGCAAAAGATGAAAAATTATATCACTGGAATACAAAAGGTGGATCAAGCGAATGGGAACTCCCAGACAGCTGGTCAGGTCTGAAGGATGTCAAAGTATACAAATTGACAGACCTTGGTAAGACGGATGAAAAGACTGTTAAAGTGGTAGATGGAAAAATTACTTTAGAGGCAGACGCTGAAACTCCATATGTAGTATGTAAAGGTGATGAAGCAAACCTTGAGATTACATGGAGTGAAGGAATGCACATCGTAGATGCAGGATTTAACAGTGGTAACTTTGATGCTTGGAAACAAGACGGAGAAGGAAAAGCTGAGATTGCAAAGAGTCAGTATAGCAACCCAATGATGAAATTATCCGGAAAAGTATCTATGACACAGGAACTGACAGACTTAGAGGCTGGAAAACAGTATGCAGTTTTAGTTGGTGTAGATAACAGAAGTGATGCAAAAGCATCTATGACTGTAAAAGCAGGCGATAAAGTATTGGCAACAAACTATACGACTCGCTCAATTGCAAAGAACTATGTAAAAGCATATACACACAGTAACTCTAGCGCAACAGTAGATGGAAGCAGTTACTTCCAGAACATGTATGTATTCTTTACAGCGCCAGAAAGCGGTAAAGTAACACTTACACTTTCAAAGGCAGCAGGTGAGGGAGATACATATTTCGATGATGTACGTATCGTTGAAAATGACTCTAAGAACATTACAACAAACGAAAAAGGTGAAGTTGTAAAATTCGAGCAGGATTTCGAAAAGAGCGTACAGGGACTTTATCCATTTGTAGTAGCTGGTATTGAAGGTGTTGAGGATAACAGAATTCACTTATCAGAATTACATGCTCCATATACACAGGCAGGCTGGGATGTGAAGAAGATGGATGATGTTTTGGACGGAAAATGGTCAGTGAAGATCAACGGATTGACACAGAGATCTACATTGGCATACCAGACGATTCCACAGAACTTCCGTTTTGAACCAGGTGTGACATACAAAGTAAGCTTTGATTATCAGGCAGGAACAGATGGAATCTATGCAGCAGCAGTGGGAATCGGTGAGTACAATGGTAATGTACAACTTGAAGAGCTTCCGATGGCAATGGGCAAAGATGCTGATGGTCACTATACTACTCAGATCACAGGTGACTCTACAGGACAGACATGGTTCGGTATCTATTCTACAGATAAAGCAGCAGATCTTCAGGGAACATCTGGATCAGCAGCAAACTTTGGTGGATACCAAGAGCTTGTTCTTGATAATCTTGTAATTGAAAGAGTAGATGAAGAAGTTACAGCAGATACGTTGAAGGCATTGATCGAAGACGCAAAAACAAAATATAGCGAAGACGATTATACAGCAGAAGTATGGAACAACTTCCAAAAAGAAATCGCAAAAGCACAGGTTGCTCTTGACAAAGATAACTCAACACAGGAAGATATCGAAAAAGCATACTATGCATTAAAAGGTGCGATGGTTACAATGGATAATTCCAAAGGTCTTGATGCAACAGATGACTCAAGAGATATCTCTACAGAGGGTATGACTGCGACTGCAGGAAGCCAGCAGGGAACAACAGGAAGCGAAGGACCAGCAAGTAATGTATTAGATGGAGATGCGAATACAATCTGGCATACACAGTATTCACCATCTGTAGATAGTTTTGATAAACAATGGATTGATATTGCAACTGCAGAACCGACAACAGTAGGTGGAGTGAGACTTCAGCAGAGATCTGGTAAAAACGGTGTGATTAAAGAAGCAGAAATCTGGGTTAAAACGACGGATGCGGATTATGTGAAAGTAGCAGATGCAAGTTTTGGAGGAAGCGGATGGCAGGTAGTTACATTTGAAAATATTGAGAATGTAACAAATGTTAAGATTGTGCCAAAAGCTACATTAGGAGATCAACCGAACAAGTTCTCAGCAGCAGCAGAAATTCGTCTGATGGGAGCAAAACAAGACGTTACAATCGAAGTTGACAAATCTGGATTACAGACAGCGATTGATGCAGCAAAAGCATTAAAGGCAGAAAATTATACAGCAGAGACATGGGAAGTATTAACTACAAAACTTGCGGCAGCAGAGAAAGTTTATGCTGATCCAGAAGCAACAGATTATGAAGTACTTCTTGCAATAGCGAACCTGACAGAGGCTATCGAGGGCTTAGAAGCAGTAGAGACACCAGAAGCAGGTGACAAAACAGAATTAAATAACTTGATCACACAGTACAGTGGATTAAATGAAAAAGATTACACAGCAGAAAGCTGGAAAGTATTTGCAAATGCATTAGAAAATGCAAAAGCAGTTTCAGCAAAAGAAAATGCAAGTCAGGCTGAGATTGATCAGGCAATTGCGGCATTAACGTCTGCACGTGCAGGTCTTGTGAAAGCAACAGATCAGACAACACAAGCGGATAAGTCTAAACTTCAGAAATTCTATGATGAATGTGTTGGATTCTACAAAGAAGCAAATCATTCAAAAGAAAACTGGAAAGCATATCAGGAGGCACTTGTTGCAGCGAAAGCAGTGTTAAATGATAAAGATGCAACTCAGGAGGAAGTAGACAATGCGTTGAGCAAATTAATCAGTATTACAGCTAAGATGAATGCTGAGTTAAAAGATGTGTCAAATGCACCGAAAAATCCAGTGACAGGTAAAGATAATGTCATTAAAACTGGCGACACAACATCTCCAATCGGATGGGGTGCGGCAGGAATGGCAGCGGTTCTTGCGGTAGTTGCAGCATTTTTGGCAAGAAGAAAAAAGCGCTAAAAATACAGTAAAATAGACTGTGACGGAGAAGGGGCACGTAAGTGCCTCTTCTTTTTTGCTTTCCATATAGGTCAATTAGTGGTATAATAGGATTTGAAACTTTAGGATTTTGAGGGCAAAGAGATGAAAAAAGACGTACATTTGAAAGGAATGCTGAGGCTGTATATGCAGTGGCCGGCAGTGATGTCAATTTTATTGATTGCAATGAACCTGTGGATATATTCTGTGGACAAACGTGCAGGGGTAATTATGAGTTTGTTTGTTGCGGTGTATATTGTAATAGTCGGGGTGTTATATTTCTATAATAAGTCGATTATTTTTTCAGATCTGGTTGATTTTGCGGCGCAATATGGATCGGTACAGAATGTATTGTTAAAGGAATTGCAGTTTCCGTATGCCATTCTTTTGGAAGATGGACAGATTATATGGAATAATACCTGTTTTTCAGAAGTGTTTGGGAGCGAAGCGAAGACGGGAACCTATCTTAGCAAATACATTCAGGAGCTGAATCGAAGCGTATTTCCAAAAGAGAAAGACAAGCCAATTGAAAAAGAAGTAAGCTATAATGGAAGAGATTACCGTGCGATTCTGTCTAAAGTACCTGTGCAAGATTTGCAGGAGGCAGAGAATATCTTACAGATGAGAAAAGGCAGAGAATATTTTGTGACAGTTACTTTGAGTGATGTTACAGAGATGAACGAGTATATTCGTGCAAATGAAGAGCAGAAGCTTGTTGCAGGGTTAATTTACATCGATAACTATGATGAAGTTATGGAAAGTGTTGAGGAAGTTCGACAGTCTCTTTTGGTTGCGTTGATTGACAGAAAGATCAATCAATATATGTCAGTCAATGACGGTATTGTGAAAAAGCTTGAAAAAGATAAATACTTTTTCGTGATCAAAAAGTCCTATTATAAAGAGATGGAGAAGAATAAGTTCGCGGTGCTTGATGAGGCGAAAAGTGTTAATATCGGGAATACAATGCCAGCCACACTGAGTATCGGTATAGGGATTGCAACAGATACATACGCGCAAAGTTATAACTATGCCCGTGTGGCGATTGACCTGGCACTTGCCCGCGGCGGAGATCAGGCGGTTGTGAAGAGCAACAGTGGAATTACTTATTTTGGTGGTAAGAGAGAACAGACATCGAAGAACACAAGGGTTAAAGCCAGAGTCAAGGCTGAGGCTCTTCGGGAGTTTATCACGGCGAAAGACCAGGTTATTGTCATGGGACATAAGATTGCAGATGTGGATTCATTTGGCGCGGCAGTTGGAATTTACCGTGCAGCGTTGACGATGGAAAAGAAGGCTTACATTGTGCTGAATGATATTACATCTTCCGTTCGTCCGCTGTATCAGTCGTTTTGTGAAAGTCCACTGTATCCGGACGATATGTTTATCAGATCGGAGGATGTGGATGAGATCATTAATGACAGTACGGTGGCGGTTGTTGTTGATACGAATAAGCCGGAGATGACGGAATGTCCGGATCTGCTTAAGATGACAAAGACAATCGTGGTGTTTGACCACCACAGGCAGAGCAGCAATATGATTGAGAACACGGTGCTTTCCTACATTGAACCTTATGCGTCATCTTCGTGTGAGATGGTATCAGAAGTATTGCAGTATATTACAGATGATGTGAGAATTACAAATGTGGAAGCAAACAGTATGTATGCCGGAATTGTGATCGACACGAACAATTTTATGAACCGTACAGGAGTGAGAACATTTGAGGCGGCCGCATTTTTGAGAAGATGCGGAGCGGATATTACCTATGTGCGGAAGATTTTCCGTGATAATATGGAATCTTACCGTGCAAAAGCGGAGATTGTAAGTAGTGCAGAGGTGTTCTGTGATGAGTATGCAATCGCAAGATATGAGAATGCGGAAATAGACAGTCCAACGATCATCGGTGCACAGGCGGCGAATGAACTTCTGAACATTGATGGAATTAAAGCGTCGTTTGTATTGACCAAGTATAACGGAAAAATCTATGTCAGTGCGCGTGCGATTGATGAAGTGAATGTTCAGATTATCATGGAACGTGTCGGCGGAGGCGGACATATGAATACTGCCGGAGCCCAATTCCAGCACACCAATATGGAAGAGGCAATTGAGACGTTGAAAGAGACGATCTATACAATGAAAGAAGAAGGAGATATTTAGTTATGAAAGTAATTTTGTTAGAAGATGTAAAAGCGCTTGGTAAAAAAGGACAGATTGTGAATGTGAATGACGGATATGCAAGGAATTTTATTTTACCTAAAAAATTGGGAGTGGAAGCAAACAACAAAAATCTGAATGATCTGAAACTGAAAAAGGCAAATGATGAAAAGATTGCACAGGAACAGCTGGAAGAAGCGCAGGAACTTGGAAAGAAGATTGAGGCAGGAAAAGTGGAGCTTGCAATTAAAGTAGGAGAAGGCGGAAGAACATTTGGCTCGGTGTCTACAAAAGAAATTGCAGCAGCTGTAAAAGAGCAGATGGGATATGATATTGATAAGAAAAAGATACAGTTAAAAGAAGCGATCAAGACGCTTGGAACACACAATGTACCTGTAAAACTTCACACGAAAGTAACAGCAGAATTAAAAGTGGTTGTGAAGGAAGCGTAGGAGGCAGACAATGGAAGAAGCACTCATAAAACGAGTTCTCCCACACAGCATTGAGGCGGAGCAGGCAGTTATCGGAGCTATGCTGATGGACAAAGAAGCAATCTTGACCTCGTCAGAGATTATCAGCGGTGAGGATTTCTATCAGTCAGCTTATGGAATTCTGTTTGAGACTATAGTGGAATTGTTCAATGAAGGAAAACCGGTTGATCTGATCACATTGCAGAATCGTCTGCGGGAAAAGGATGTCCCGGCAGAGGTCAGCAGTCTGGAATTTGCAAGGGATCTGTTAAGCGCGGTACAGACATCTGCGAATGTAAAATATTACGCAGAGATTGTATCAGAGAAAGCGATGCTGCGTCGACTGATTAAGTTAAATGAAGAGATTGCCAATATCTGTTATCTTGGAAAAGAGCCGTTGGAGGCGGTGCTTGAGACAACGGAAAAGAAAGTATTTGAACTTGTTCAGCGGAGAAATACCGGAGACTATGTGCCGATAAAAGATGTTGTGCTGAGCGCGCTGGAAAAGATTGAGAAGGCATCGAAAACGAATGGAAGTGTCACCGGAATCCCGACAGGTTTTTTGGATCTGGATTATAAGATGTCAGGACTTCAGCCTTCTGATTTGATTCTTGTGGCGGCGAGACCGTCCATGGGAAAGACGGCGTTTGTGTTGAATATTGCGCAGAATGTGGCGTTTAAAGAAAATAAAACAACTGCTATTTTTAGTTTGGAGATGTCAAAAGAGCAGTTGGTAAACCGTCTGTTTTCTTTGGAGTCGCAGGTAGATTCTCAGTCGCTTCGTACAGGTAATTTGAAGGATTCGGATTGGGAAAAGCTGATTGAAAGTGCGGGAATTATCGGGAAGTCCAATCTGATCATCGATGATACACCGGGTATTTCGATTTCGGAACTGCGTTCAAAATGTAGAAAGTACAAGCTGGAACATAATTTGGAATTGATTATTATCGACTATTTGCAGTTGATGACAGGGCGTGTCGGAGGAAGAAGTGAGTCCAGACAGCAGGAAATTTCGGATATTTCGAGATCGTTAAAAGGTCTGGCGAGAGAGCTGAATGTGCCGGTGATCGCATTGTCGCAGTTGAGCCGTGCGGTAGAACAAAGACCGGAGCACAGACCGATGCTTTCGGATTTACGTGAATCAGGGGCAATCGAGCAGGATGCCGATGTGGTAATGTTTATTTACCGTGATGACTATTACAATAAAGATACAGAATTGAAAAATGTAGCAGAGATTATTATTGCAAAACAGAGAAATGGTTCGATTGGAACAGTCAATTTGACATGGCTGCCGAACTATACAAAGTTTGCAAATTATCTGAAACAGGATTGATGAATCTGGAATGTGGTATAAGCAGATACTGCATTCTGGATTTTTTATTGCATAAAAATTATGACCTATGCAGTAAGAAGTGCGCTGCAAGGATCGAACTGCTGCGAATAGTTATTTTTGAGAAAAAAGCAAAAAAAATAGTGTTTCTTTTGGAAAAATATGCTAATATAAAAAACGGGAGAAAGGTACAAAACAAAAAATAATATGCGTTTGTACGGAAAAAGAAAGGAGAAATATGAAAAAGTTTATGAAAAAACTTTCGGCAATTATGTTAGTTGCTGCCATGGTGTGTACGACATTTTTGAGTTATATGCCATCGTTAGATGTATTGGCAGCTCCGAAGATGATGGCACATCTGAAAGCCGGAAGTGGGAATGCAAACGAGCACTTTGGCGGTGCAAAGCCGGAGGCATTTGTCTTATCCAGCCAAAAGTTTACGGGAGAGGATTTAAGTGCTACGGTTCAGCTTGTAAGTGAGAGTAAAGACACGAGGTTTCGTTTTGTAACGAAATATGTGGATGATACTCATTGGAGTTATATCGCTTACGATACAGGAAAATGGCTTTATGAATTTAAAAATGGAGATGGGTCTTATGCAGCGTTATCAGGATTGCCAGAAGTCAACAAAGATGATGAGATTACGATTTCAACATCTTATAAGGACAATGGCTTGAATGTGACAGTTGAAAATAAGACAATAAACAAAAGTGGTTCAGCAGTTGTAGCTAATGAAAAATTTAATGAGCTGAAAACAGAATCAGGAGAGATTGGATTTGGTGCAGGTACTTTTGGAGAAGCTTACACAGAAATTTATTTCTCAGATGTAAAAGCTGGTGAGACAGCTTATAGCGACTACAGTGGCTGGCATGTATACAAGACTCTTTCAGGACAGGTTTGGGAACCATCTGTGGAAGTACCGGATGGAGGAGACACAGATCCGGAAAATCCTTCTGAAAACGGAAGAGCTTGGATTGAGTTAAAGGGTGGAAGCAACAATGGTGGTGGACACTCCTATGGCAATGCAAATGCAAAAGCGCCAGTACTGCTTCTTGATGATGACAAGAAGATGGAAGAGTCAGGAGAACTTTCTCTTGCTGTGAAGCCAAGCAATAACTGGGGTGTATTTTATACTTATGTGAATGACAATAACTGGTTATATGTAGGTCATGATACGAGCAGTGGCTGGTACTATCAGTATAACTTGAATGGAAGTGGATCTTATCCGAAAATCTCAGGACTTCCGGATCCGGTTGAAGGGGAAGAACTTCAGATGTCTATCTCATTGAACAGAGAGACATTGTCTGTGACAGTAAACGGAGTAACTTCGCGTGTGACAAATCAGGCATTGATCGATTTCAGTGAGGAGAATGCAGGTAAAGGCCGTTTCGGTGTGAAAACAAACAGTGCAACAACGATTTCTTTTGCGGATGTGATGTACGGAAAAGATAACTGTATGGAAGATGACTGGGTATTTTGTGCAGACCGTGACGGACAGTCGTTTAAAAAGACATATTCAAAACTTGTGCCGCTTACAGGTACAGTTACGGAAAAAGGAGAAGGCGGATTGGCAGATGCGACAGTTCGCGTTGGAAACAAGTCTGCAAAAACAGATGGAAATGGTAAATATCAGTTTGATGCGTTGGAACTTGGGACCTATACTATGGCTGTTTCCAAACCGGGATATCAGGCATTCTCAGGTGAAGTGACAATTGAAGATAAAAAAGATAATGTCAAAGATATAACACTGGAATTAAAAGCTCCATTGGATTTGTCAAAATACGATTCTATTTCATCTGATGAAATGAAAGTATATATCGGAAAAGAATTTCCGGTTGTGGCAAGATACCAGATGCTTGCGAATGGACAGGAGATTACAGATACATATTTCCGCGGAAATGAAACAGAACTTGATGAAGTTGCAATCAATGGTGTCGCTATAAAACCGGAAGTGGAAGTGACAGAGACAAAAGCAGACTCAAGAACATATGCAATGCATGTGGAGAAAGATGACATCAATCTGGATATGGATGTCAAAGTCAGTGTAAAAGAAAATGAACTGACATGGGAAGTAACAAAATTAGAAAAAGCAGAAGGTTGTGCAGATATTGCAACAATCGATGTTCCTGGATTGAACCTTCTGACTGTGGATGCAGTGGAGACAGGAGCCAATTTCGCAGGAGCAAAGGCTTCGACAACAACAACATCTTCCGGAGATGTATTTATTGATTTTGAAGATGGATTTGTACCATCTGAGACAGACGGATACCTGTATGGATTCCTGACAAATGGGAAATTAAGCGCAGGTCTTTACAGCAATTCCGAGGTGGAAGGAGACAAACGTGTCATTCGCAATAATGGGGCGGATACAATGAGTCTCACAAGTGCTGCATGGTACTACGAGTTGGGAGATGCAAACGGACAGAAGAATGCTTCAAAGTATGATGATTATCCGGTGAGTGAACTTCCATGTACAAAAGTGGCAATCGCAGCAGATGCAAATGGCGATGAGACAATCGACTGGAATGACGGTGCGCTTGCATTCCGTGATATTATGAACATTCCATACGGTTCTGAAAATATCAAAGATTTAGTAAACTATCGTATTGTTATGAACTTTGCAAGTATGGCATCAAATCCATACCATACAACAGCAGACAACATTAAAAAAGTGTATCTTGCAACAGATGGTCTTCCACAGGCGGTTATGCTCAAAGGATACGGTAACGAAGGACATGACTCTGCAAACTCTGAGTATGCTGATATTGCAGAAAGAGAAGGAGGAGTAGAAGATTTCCAGGAATTGATTAAGATTGCACATGACTATAACACAGAGATTGGTATTCACGTCAATGCACAGGAAGCTTATCCGGAAGCGGCATCTTTCAATGAAGAGATGCTTCAGAAACCATTTTCAAACGGATGGGGATGGCTTGACCAGTCACAGGTTATCGACAAACTTTGGGATTTGTCAAGTCAGGCAAGATGGAAACGTTTTGTACAGCTGTATGACAGAATCAACGGAACGGATTTCTATAGCAGAAAATGGCCGGATGCAGTTGAAAATTCTTTGGGTGAAGTAAACGCTACAAAAGAAGAAATCAAAAAAGATGCAGAATCCCGTGAAGATAATATGGATTTCATTTATCTTGACGTATGGTATCAGGATGCATGGGAGACAAGACAGATTGCGGATGAGATCAATTCTTTGGGATGGAGATTCTCTACAGAGTTCAGTGCGGAGGGTGAATATGACTCTACATGGCAGCACTGGTCTACAGATGCCGCATATGGCGGGGCAACATCAAAAGGATATAACAGTGATATTATCCGTTTCATCAGAAATGACCAGAGAGATTCTCAGGTATTGAACTATCCACAGTTCGGTGGAACAGCAGACAATCCGTTACTTGGAGGATACCGTCTGTACGGATTTGAAGGATGGGGTGGAGACAAAGATTATGACAACTACATTCTTCAGACATTCAATCAGAACTTACCTACAAAATTCTTACAGCACTACTATGTGACAGATTGGGAGAATTATGAAGAGGGAGAGTCTCCGGTTGGAAACCATGAAAAACAAATCACATTGAGAAATGACAGCGGTGATGAAGTTGTTGTCACAAGAAACGAAGAACAGCGCAGCGATGATAACATTGAGCGCACAATTACATTAAATGGGAAGAAAGTATTAGATAATGTCACATATCTGCTTCCATGGACAGATAATCAGGATGGCAGTGAAAAACTGTATCACTGGAATCTGGACGGTGGACAGACAACATGGGAACTTCCAAATGGATGGGAAGGTCTTGCGAATGTTGTGATGTATGAACTTTCTGATCAGGGTCGTATCAACGAGACAAGTGTTGCTGTGTCTGGAAATTCAGTGACATTAGATGCAAAGGCTGCTACAGCCTATGTGTTGGTGAAAGGTGATGCGGCAGGCGTAAAAGAACTTGCAAATGACTTTGGTGAGTATGACTATGTGACAGATCCGGGATTCAACGGATATGCCGCAGGGGAAAAACTATCTGCAGATGAATGGTCTGGCGATATCAACGATGATGCAGTTGTAGTAGAAAAAGCAGATACAGGAGATCAAAGACTTGCATTCAACAGTCCTCTTGACGGTGTGTCAGTGACAACTACAATCAAAGGTTTGACAAAAGGAACAGACTACGTAGCAGAAGTTTATGTGGAAAACAATAGTGATGCAAAAGCTTCTATTGAAGTGAATGCAGGAGAAAAGAAAGTTTCTAATTATACAGAGCGTTCGATTCTCAATAACTACGTAAAGAGTGACCAGAAAAACGGAAGCAAGATGCAGCGTATGCAGGTTTCATTTACAGCAGAGAGTGAGACTGCACAGCTAACACTTTCAAGAGGCTACGGCGATGGTTCTACTTATATGGACGATATCCGTATCGTTGAGAAATCTTTGAATAACTTCCAGGAAGATGGTGTGTTCAAACAAGATTTCGAGACAGTAGTACAGGGCTTGTATCCATTTGTGTTAAGCTCTGCACAGGGTATTTCTGACCCGGCTACACATTTATCGCAGCTGAACGCACCATATACACAGGCTGGATGGAATGGAAGAGTCATCGATGATGTTATCGATGGAAACTGGTCATTAAAGCATCACGATGGAAATACAGGAATTATTTATCAGACAATTCCTCAAAACTTCCGTTTTGAACCTGGGAAAGCGTATACAGTAGAGTTTGACTACCAGTCAGGACCGGATAAAGCGTATGCGATGGTAGTTGGTGATGGAACAACTTACACTACTCCTTCAGATGATGAGTATCTGGCTCAGGCACGTGGTGAAGATGAGAAAAAACATGTAAAAATGCAGGTAGTTGGTTCGGGAAGCGGACAGACATGGATTGGTCTGTACGAAAACGGAAGCAAAGCCGGAACAGGAAGCATGGGACAAAGAGACTTCGTTCTCGACAATCTTGTGATCACAGAGGAGAAAGATGCAACATCTGTGACATTGGAATCTACAGAGCTTTACAAAGGTGAAACTGCAAAAATTTATGGAAATAATCTGGATCAGATTACATGGGAAACAAGCAATGATAAAGTTGCAGTAGTGGACAAAGAAGCAGGAGTTGTAAAAGCACTTGCAGCAGGAACAGCAACTTTGACAGCGACGCTTTCAAAAGATGAGAAGATTACATTTGAGATCACGGTTACAGACGGTGTAGTGACAGAGATTCCAAGAGAGGAATTTGATGGAATCACATCTTCTGCAAACACAGAACAATCCTCCGGAGAACCGGCAGGAAGCGGTGTTGCATCAGCAGCAACAGACGGTGACTCTTCCACATACTGGCATTCACAGTGGAGTGGATTTACTGTGAGCAAAGAAAATCCTGCAATTCTCACAGTCGATCTTGGAAAAGAAATGTCAATTGGAGGATTCAAATTCCAGCAGAGACCGGGAACGAATAATGGTATTGTTTACAAATATCACTATGAAGCCTTTGATGCAGCAGGAGAGAAAGTTGCTTCCAGCGATACAATTTCTGTTGATAATGCGCAGAGAGCAGGTGGACAGTGGATTACATCTCTGTTTGAAAATGTAGCAAATGTAAAAACAATTAAGATTTATGTAGAAGAAGGAAAAGGAAACTTTGCGGCAATCGCAGAAGTAGTTCCGCTTCGCATACAGAAGGTTGCAGATTCGGCGACATTAGATGATGTTACAATAAAAGTCGGTGAAAAAGTCAGATTGGAAGCTAAACACGATGAGGACACCATTTTGACAGGAATCGTATGGAGTTCTTCTGATAAAGAAGTTGTAAAGGTAAATCAGAATGGAGTCGTAACAGGTTTGAAAACCGGAACAGCGACTATCACGATTAAAAATGCGATCGGGAAACTGGCATCATGTACAGTGACAGTAACAAAAGACGAAGTGATACTGGATAAAGAGGATCTGCAAAAGGCGATTGACAAAGCAGAAACATTAGACTTGGATAAGTACAAAGACGGTGTGGAAAAAGATGCATTTAAGGCAGCTTTAAGTCAAGCGAAAGACGTTTTGGCGAATGCTAAGACACAAGATGAGATTGACAAAGCGACAAGCGAATTAAATGCAGCGATAAATGCATTAAAAGAGGTGGAAAAACCAGTAGAGCCATCTGCAGATAAATCAAAATTAGAGAAATTCTACAAAGACTGTCTTGCTTACTACAAAGAGACAAATCATTCAAAAGAAAACTGGCAGAAATATCAGACAGTACTTGCTTATGTGAAAGCAGTACTTGAGAATGAAAATGCAACACAGGACGAAGTTGACAATGCATTGAAAGTATTAGTTGAGATTACAGGTATTTTGAACAAAGAGCTGGAAGATGCAGGCAAAGAGCCGACAACACCGCCAACACCAACAACGCCTAACGGAGAAGGAAATAATGGTGGAAATGGCAATGTGACAACTGGAGATATGACAACATGGGGAATGACAGCAGTTGTAATGTTATTGGCAGTCGGCGCGGTAGTAGTTGTAATAAGAAGAAAAAGAGAAACAAGATAAGAGATAAGCTTACTAAAAAGGCACAAATCCATTTGGGTTTGTGCCTTTTTGCAAGTTTACATATAAAAAATGGGAAAATATATGCAAAAAGAATGAGAAATATGGTATAGTAAGAATGTATATGTGCGAAATGTTTAAAAGAAAAGGAGGATAGAAAGAAATATTAGTAAAAATATAAAAAGGAAAGGGAAATTATGAAAAGAAAACATTTAAAACGTGTAGTGGCAGGTGCGTTTGCAGCAGTGATGGCAACATCTGGAATATCATTTCCACAGGCAAATGTGCATGCAGAAGAAAAAGGGAATGAATTAAGGCTTTGGTACGATGAGCCAACATCGCAAGGCACGAATATTCTTGGTGCCGGTTCTGGGTATGATACAGACGAAAAAAACAGATGGCAGCAACATACATTGCCGATTGGTAATGGTGATATGGGAGCGAATGTCTACGGAGAAATTGCAAGTGAACATTTGACATTCAATGAGAAGACACTTTGGACAGGCGGTCCGAGTGAAAGCCGAAAAGACTATATGGGTGGAAACTCAACAGAAAAAGGGCAGGACGGAGCGTCACTGAAAAATATCCAGAAATTATTTGCGGAAGGAAAAACTTCTGAAGCGACTGCGGCATGTAATAATCTGCTGGTTGGAATAAGTAACGGATACGGCGCTTATCAGCCGTGGGGCGATATTTATTTTGATTACAAAGATATCACAGAGAAAAATGCGACAGAATATCAGAGAGATCTGGATCTTAAGACAGCAATCTCGACTGTTTCGTTCAAAGAAGACGGTACACAGTACACAAGAGAATTTTTTATGAGCCATGACGATGATGTCTTAGTTGCACGTTTGGAAGCAAAAGGCTCAGAAAAATTGAATTTGGATGTACGTTTTCCTTCAAAGCAAGGCGGAAAGACCGTGGCGGAAGGAAATGATACATTAAAATTATGCGGAGCACTGACAGACAATCAGATGAAATATGCATCTTATCTGACGGTGAAAGCGGATAATGGTTCTGTGACAGGTTCAGGGGACAAATTGACGGTAAAAGATGCAAGTGCAGTTACTGTGTATTTGTCAGCAGCTACGGATTACAAGAATGCATTTTATAATGAAGACAAGACAGAAGATTACTATTACCGCACAGGTGAGACGGATGAAGCGTTAGCAAAACGTGTAAAAGAAACTGTGGATAAAGCAGTAGAAAAGGGATACAAAGAAGTAAAAGCAACACATTTAGAAGATTATCAGGAACTGTTCAACCGCGTATCTTTAAATATTGGACAGACAGTGTCTGAAAAGACAACAGATGACTTATTGAAGACATACAAGGACGGAAGTGCCAGCGAGCCGGAAAAACGCCAGTTGGAGAATATGTTATTCCAGTACGGCAGATATTTGACAATTGCCTCTTCAAGAGAAGATTCACAGCTTCCATCCAATCTACAGGGAGTATGGAATAGTCTGACAAATCCACCATGGAGCTCAGATTATCATATGAATGTAAACCTTCAGATGAACTACTGGCCTACATATTCTACAAATCTTTCAGAATGTGCATTGCCATTGATTGACTATGTGGATGCTTTAAGAGAGCCTGGACGTGTAACGGCAAAGGTTTATACAGGAGTGGAAAGTAAAGAAGGAGAAGCCAATGGTTTTATGGCACATACACAGAACACACCATTTGGATGGACTTGTCCGGG
Organism: Coprococcus phoceensis; assembly: GCF_900104635.1. NCBI lineage: Bacteria > Bacillati > Bacillota > Clostridia > Lachnospirales > Lachnospiraceae > Coprococcus > Coprococcus phoceensis. Next base: position 2,273,467 of record NZ_FNWC01000007.1, on the reverse strand, counting down.
ATGGGCATTTAGCTGGGGATGGTCTCCGGCGGCAGTGCCATGGATTCTTCAAAACTGTTGGGAATACTATGAGTTCACAGGCGATACTGAATTTATGGAAGAAAATATTTACCCAATGCTAAAAGAAGAAGCTACATTCTATAATCAGATTTTGACAGAAGATAAAGATGGCAAATTAGTATCTTCTCCATCTTACTCACCGGAACACGGACCATATACTGCAGGTAATACATATGAGCATACATTGATTTGGCAGTTGTATGAAGATGCTGCAAAAGCGGCTGAGGTACTTGGACAAGATACAGAGCTTGCAGCAAAATGGAAAGAGAATCAGTCAAAATTAAAAGGACCAATTGAAATCGGTGACGACGGACAGATTAAAGAATGGTATGAAGAGACAACGTTGGATAGTATGAAGCCACAAGGAGCTGATCCGGCAGGACACAGACATTTATCACATATGTTAGGACTCTTCCCGGGAGATTTGATTGCACAGAAAGAAGAATGGGTGCAGGCAGCAAAAGTTTCGATGGACTATCGTACAGACAACAGTACAGGCTGGGGGATGGGACAGCGCATCAATACATGGGCAAGACTTGTAGAAGGTAATAAAGCACATGAATTGATCCAGAACCTGTTCAAAGGTGGAATTTATCCAAACCTTTGGGATACACATGCACCATTCCAGATTGATGGTAACTTCGGATACACATCAGGTGTGTCTGAGATGCTGCTGCAGAGCAATATGGGATATCTCAATCTTCTTCCGGCAATTCCGGATGTATGGGCAGATGGAAGTGTAGACGGACTGATTGCACGTGGCAATTTTGAAGTGGATATGGATTGGGCAAAGACAAGCCTGACAAAAGCTGAAATTCTTTCTAAAAATGGTGGAGAATGTGAGATTGGATATCCTAGCATCGCGAAGGCGAAAATTGTAGACAGTAAAGGTGCAGAAGTAACAGTTGAAAAAGTAAGTGAGGACCGTATTAAATTCAATACGACAAAGGGCGAGACTTACACAATGACTGAGATTCCGGAAAGACCGGTAAAAGCTCCGGCAAATGCATCTGCGATTTATAAAGATAACACAGCAATCGTGACATTTGATGCAGTGGCAAACGCAGAAAAATATGTTGTATATGCATCAACAGACGGAACAACATACAACAAGGTCGGCGAAGTGGACGGGACAGAATACAAAGCAGAAGATTTCGCAGAAGGAACAACTTATAAAGTAGCAGCAGTGGTAGAAGGAAAAGAAGGAGAGAAGACTTCGAAAATCACACCAGAGCAGTTGGCTGTAACCAATAAGATTGATGATCGTGACAGCAGAATCGAGTATTCTTCCGGCTGGGGCAACTGGGGACCACAGGAAGGTCAGTATGAAAAAACAGAGAAATACTCTAATACAGTAGGCGATACAGCAGAACTTTATTTCTATGGAACAGGAGTTCGTGTGATCGGTATGAAAAATACAGACTGCCGGACATTTGATTTATATGTAGATGGAGAGTTGAAGAAAAAGGATGTGAGCACAACCTCTAGTACATGCCAGAGACAGCAAGTACTTACTGAAATAACTGGTTTGGACAAAGGGATTCACAAAGTAAAATTAGTTGTAAAACAGGGGAAGATTTCTCTGGATGCATTTGAATTTGATGCGGCGGTGGAAGCAACAGGATTACAAATTACAGGTGCTGACTCTTTGAATATGAATGCATCGAAGACATTACAGCTGGAAGCAGTGTATACACCAGAAGGTGCAGCAGGTGCAGGAGTGGATTGGTCTGTAGATAAACAAGAGGTTGCGACAATCGATGCAAATGGTCTTCTGACAGCAGTGAAGGCTGGAACAGTCGTTGTGACAGCAACAGACAAAGAAAATGAAAAACTGACGGCGACAAAGACAATCACAATCACAAAAGAAGCGACAACTGTAAAATATGATGACCGTGATTCTAGCATCAAATATGATGCGAACTGGACAAAGTGGGATGAAGAAAAACATTACAATGGCACAGAGACTGAGACTACAACAGATGGTGCAAGCTTCTCATTTGAATTCAACGGGACAGGCATTGGCTTGTATGTGATGAAATTAGAAAAATCCGGAAATACAGGAGGAGCGCAGCTTAAGATTGAAATTGACGGTCAGGAAGCTGGAAAAGTATCTACTTTCACGACCGTAGCAGGAAGTGAGCCACAACAGAAGGTATTTGAAAAATTAGATTTGACAGATGGAAAACATACTGTCAAAGTGACCGTAGATGGTCTGGCACAGGATGCAAAAGACGCCGGTGTTACAAGTCCGAAAGTATGCTTTGACTACTACGAAGTGACTGTAGGCGGAGAAGAAAAACCAGATTGTGAGCATAAGAACACAGAGGTTCGGAATCAAACAGATGCCACATGTACAGAGGCTGGTTACACAGGTGATACAGTATGTAAAGACTGTGAAGTGATTGTGAAGGCAGGAACAGTTATAGAAGCAAAAGGTCATGATGCAGAAACACGCAATGCCAGAGAAGCTACATGTACAAAAGATGGTTATACTGGTGATGAGGTATGTAAAGTTTGTGATACCGTAGTAGAAAAAGGAACTGAAGTGAAAGCTTTAGGACACGATTTCACAGAGTGGACAGTAGAAAAAGAGCCAACTGAAACTGAGGAAGGCTTGGAAGTCCGGACATGTAAACGTGATGGCTGTGAAGTGAGAGAAGAACGAGCAATTCCGAAACTTCCGGTTACACCTGACAAAGTAGATAAATCCGCATTGGAAAAATACTATAACGAATGTCTGGAATACTACAAAGAGGCAAACTACACAGCTGACAGTTGGAAGGTATATCAAGCGGCTATGGATCAGGCAAAAGCAGTACTTGACAATGAAAAAGCAACTGAGAAGGACGTAAAAGATGCGGTCCTGGCAATCAAAGCTGCAACGGAACAGTTGAAAAAAGTTAGCAATAGTACACAGCCAGAAAATCCGGACAAAGATAATACGGATAATAAAGGTGATAACAAGAAACCGGTAACTGGCGATAACGTGAATGCGGCTGTTTGGTCAATTGTAGGAATTACTGCAATTTTTGCAGTGGCAGTTGCTGTGTTGAGAAAGAGACGCAGAGCATAAAGGCTGAATAAAACAAGAGCAAAAAAAGAGATGGAATCTGAATAAAAAAACAGATTTCCACTCTCTTTTTTTGTGCAGAACAATGTTTGGTTGTGAGAGAAAAATGTCAAAATATAACAATAAAGCATATTTTTTGGAAGAAAATTGTTGTATTTGACATATGAAGTGGCTATAATAGAAAGGAAAAAGAAAATTATATAAAAAGCATTATTTTTAGGAATGCGGAAAGTGAGAAAAGCATGATGAAATGGAAAAAACATGGGAAGACATGTGTCAAAAAAGTGCTTGGTGGGACGATGGCAGCAATGCTTGCAGTTTCCGGAGTAAATTTTCCTGATGCGACTGTTGCACAGGCGGCATCCACAAAGCCTGATCAGGATCCAATGAAGATTCGTTTTGGCGAGCCATTGTCAAAAGGAAAATTGACAGGATCTTCAGGTAATTTTACAAAACCAGGAAGTGATACAGACTGGTGGCAGCAGTTATCTCTTCCAATCGGAAACTCGTATATGGGAGCGAACATATATGGTGAAGTAGAAAAAGAGCACCTGACATTCAATCAGAAGACATTGTGGAATGGCGGACCTTCTGAGACACAACCTTATACAGGCGGAAATATCAGCACAGTGAATGGGCAGTCAATGTCTGATTATGTGAAATCCGTGCAGAATGCATTTTTGACTGGGGACAGCAATGCATCAAACATGTGTGAAAAATTAGTTGGTACAAGTTCAAGAGAATATGGCGCTTATCAGGGCTGGGGCGATATTTATCTGGATTTTGACAGAGAAGAACCTCAGGAAGAAGAAAAGATCATCAGTGATACAAGCGATGAGATCAAATATGAATCTATGTGGCATTCATATCCACAGCCTGATTGGGAAGGCGGTTCAGAACATTATACAAACGACCCGGGAAAATTCACTGTATCGTTTGAGGGAACCGGAATTCAGATGATCGGTGTAAAATACAATGAGATGGGGAATTTCAAAGCGACGGTAGATGGCAAAGAGGTTACCGGAAGTATGTATTCCGCTACGAAACAGACAGGAGTTGTTTTGTTTGAAATTTCAGGTTTGGAGCAGGGAACACATACACTAACATTTGAATCAATAAGAGATGATGCAGGCAGAGCGAAAACATCTTTTGATTATTTGAAAGTATTAGAAGGGGAGACAATTGACTGGAACCCGACAGTAGAAAGCGAAAAAGTAAAATTTGAAGGAAGCTGGGCGCGCTGGGATCGTGCGGCAAATAACGAAAATGATGCAGATTCCTGGTTTGGAAAAGACGAAGTATATGTAGATGCTGCCAATGCAGAAGGAGCAACTCTTACATGTAAGTTTACAGGAACAGGATTTGAACTCTTTGGAGCAAAGAGCAGCGGATTGGGCAAGTTCCAATACAAAGTAGACGATGCGAAGGAGTGGACAGAGGTAAACACACACGCATCTGCTTTTTCAAGAGCAAGTCTTGTGAATGTGGCAGGGCTGACAAAAGGTGAGCACACACTTACTATTAAGGGTGTAAAAGGCAATAAAGTCTCTTTTGACGGTATTGTAACTACAATGAAGGAAGAGGATCCTGATAAAGAGGAACATACAGAGACAACAAACTACGAGAGAGCATTGGACATCGATACAGCGCTTGCGACAGTGTCTTATGACAGAGATAATACACATTACTATCGTGAGTATTTTGCAAGTTATCCGGACAATGTGATTGCGATGAAACTGACAGCGGAGGAAATCAAAGGCTCTGAAGGCGAGATGCGTCCATTGGAATTTGAGGTAAGTTTCCCTGTAGATCAGCCGGGCGACAAATCTCTTGGAAAAGAAGTTACATATACAACAGAGGACGATTCGATTATTGTTGCAGGTAAGATGAAAGACAATGATTTGAAATTAAATGGGCGGTTGAAAGTTGTAACAAAAGACGGTGAGGTCACTCCGGTAGAAGGAAAAGAAGGAACACTTCTTGTCAGTGATGCGACAGAAGTATATATCTATGTCACAGCGGACACAGATTATGAGATGGTACATCCGGAATACCGTACTGGCCAGACAGATCAGCAACTTGCAGATGAAGTTAAAAAAGTGATGGATGATGCAACAAAACAAGGGTATGATCAAGTAAAAGAAAATGCTCAGGCTGATTATAAAAACATCTATGACAGAGTAAAAATTGATTTTGGTCAGGAGGCGTCAGATAAGACAATTGATGAATTGATCAAAGCATATAAAGATGGAAATGCAAGTACAGAAGAAAAAGCTTATTTGGAGACAATGATTTTCCAGTATGGACGTTATCTGCAGATTTCTTCTTCAAGAGAAGGGGATAAACTGCCGGCAAACTTGCAGGGAGTATGGCTGGATTGTACAGGTGCAGCGAATAGTCCGGTCGCATGGGGAAGTGACTATCATATGAATGTAAATCTTCAGATGAACTATTGGCCGACTTATGTGACAAATATGGCAGAGTGTGCAGAACCGTTGATTGACTACGTGGAAGGATTGCGTGAACCAGGACGTATCACTGCATCTACATATTTCGGAATTGATAATTCAGATGGTAAACAGAATGGCTTCATGGCAAATACACAGAACACACCATTTGGATGGACTTGTCCGGGATGGGCGTTTAGCTGGGGATGGTCTCCGGCAGCAGTTCCGTGGATTTTGCAGAATGTATATGAAGCGTATGAGTATTCAGGCGATGTGGAAAAATTAGAGTCTGAGATTTTCCCAATGATGGAAGAAGAAGCAAAATTCTACATGTCTATCTTAAAAGAAGTAACAGATGCAGATGGAACAAAACGTTATGTAACAGTTCCGGCATATTCACCGGAACATGGTCCATATACAGCAGGAAACGTATATGAAAACGTGCTTGTATGGCAGCTGTTTAACGATTGTATTGAGGCAGCAGAAGCTTTGAATGCAAATGAGGCAGGAACAGTTTCAAAAGAACAGATTGATGAATGGACAAAATACCGTGATGGATTAAAACCAATCGAAATCGGTGACAGCGGGCAGATTAAAGAGTGGTATGATGAGACCGAATTTGGTCAGACAGCAAACGGTGCAATTCCGTCATTTGACGCGAAACATCGTCATATGTCACATTTGCTTGGCGTATATCCAGGAGATTTAGTAACTGTAGATAATAAACAGTATATGGATGCGGCAAAAGTTTCTCTGACAGCGCGTGGAGATAATGCGACAGGATGGGGAATCGCACAAAGATTAAACACATGGGCAAGAACAGGTGATGGAAATCATTCTTATCAGATTATCAATCAGTTTATTAAAACGGGTATTTATTCAAACCTTTGGGATTCTCATGCACCATACCAGATTGACGGAAACTTTGGATTCACAAGTGGTGTGGCTGAGATGCTTTTACAGTCAAATGCAGGATATATCAATCTGCTTCCAGCTATGCCGGATGAACAATGGACAACAGGATCTGTAAGCGGGCTTGTTGCAAGAGGCAATTTTGAAGTGAGCGAGAGCTGGAAAGATGGAGCGCTGACAGAGGCTAAGATTGTTTCAAACAATGGCGGAACATGTACAGTACAGGCTGGAGATTGGAAATATGTCGATGTAAGAGACAGCAAAGGAAACAAAGTAGCTGTATCAGGTGTTGAAGGGAAAGACGGCCGCGTGACATTTGAGACGACAGAAGGTGAAAGCTATGTGCTTACAGAAACAGACAAACCATCCATTGTTGTAGATAAGACAGCATTGAAAGACAAGTTAGACGAAGTAAATGCTTTTACAGATGCTTTGACAGACACAGAGTATACAAAAGAGTCAATCGAAGCATACAAGGCAGCTTTGAACGATACACTTGAAGATGCAAAAGAAGTCTATGGAAATGAGAAAGCGACACAGGATGAAGTTGATAATGCTGTGAAGGCATTGAACAGTAAGTTTAAAGATGCGCAGAAACTTTTGGAGAAAGTAGCAGTAGACCCGGATCCAGAGGAAGTAGATAAGACAGCATTGAAAGACAAGCTGGCTGAGGTAGACAAGTTTACAGAAAGTCTGAAAGATACTGTTTATACAGAGAAGTCAATCGAGGCATATAAGGAAACATTAAAATCTATTCTGGAAGACGCACGGAGCGTATACAATGATGATAAGGCGACACAGGACGATGTAGATGGAGTTCTTTCTAATCTCACAAGTAAGTTCGAGGAAGCGAAAAAACTTTTGAAGAAAGTAGATACTCCGACACCAGGAAAACCGGAAACGGGAAAACCAGAAGCGGAAAAACCGGATAAAAATCAACCGGATAAAGAGACACCAGTAACAGGAGACAGCAGTACAGTTGTCTGGATGATGTTAGCTATGGTTGTAGCGGGATTTGGAATTGTAATAGTCAGAAGAAAAAGAAGATATTAAAATGAAGTGAGGCGGTTCAAGGATGAACCGCCTTTATTCACATTTCAAACAGTTTTCTTAATTTCCTGATAGGAGCGGAACGTGCAGATTCTTTGCGATAAGTCTGCTGTTGACGGATTAGATGATCAAGTTTTTTATAACGGTCCTCTTCCTGCCGGTCCTGAGCTTGAAACAGGTAATTCATTTCTTTGATAATTGCTTGAGAAATGGACTGGCTTACAGATTCTTCCAGAATCTTATTGTTTTCAAGCATCGCATGTTGAAAGATTTCTTCTATTTGCAGTTGAATCTTTTCTAATGATGCATTAGAAGCCATGTCCAGTTGCTCCTCGGAAACCGAATTTGAAACGGTTGGATCTTCTTTAGGTTCTTTTTGAAGTTTAAGTTTGTCTCTCGTTCGCAGCATATCAGGGATGAGTCCCTTTAACTCCTTTAACTGTATCCCTTGTTCTTTTAGTTCTTTGATACAGCAAAAAAGCTGTATGTCATCTTCTGTATAGTATCGATGTCCCATTTCTGTGCGCCCTATAGATAGTGAAAGTTCTTCTTCCCAATATCTTAAAACATGGGTTTCAACATTTACACGTTTGGCAGCTTCTGAAATCATATAATGAACTTCGCCCATACAATATTAACCCCCTATTAAATTAGAATGAATATGTAACATATATATCATACCATAAGATTGTCCATAAGCTGTAAAAAAACGCTCATCAAATTTCGACAGAACTTTTCATTGTATTTAAAGTATCGGTGTGCTATGATGTCAATAAGAATTCCTCTGTAGAAATGGAGGGAAATCTGGAGATGGTTTTAGGATTTCCGATTGCCCGCGTTGAAATTAGCAAGGAGAAGAGTGTTGTCTATCATCCGGAGTATAAAGGGGTGCGTCTTGACATTTATGCCCAGGATGAAGAACAGACATGCTATAATGTTGAGATGCAGGCGGCAAGCACACCGCATTTAGGAAAGCGAAGCAGATATTATCACGGTCAGATGGATATGGATTTGTTGCTTTCCGGAAGAGACTATGAGGATCTTCCGCCGGCGTATGTCATTTTTATCTGTGACTTTGATCCGTTTGGAGATAAAAAATATAAATATACGTTCTGCAATATCTGCGAGGAGGAGAGCGCGGTCGATCTTGGAGATGAGAGGTATACCATTTTCCTGAGTACACGTGGGGAGAATCCTCAGGAAGTATCTGAAAGTCTGGTCAACTTTTTGAAGTTCGTAAAAGCAGACTTGAAGGAGAGCAAAGAAGAGTCGGAAGATCCATTTGTAAGACAACTTCAAAAAACGATTGAAAAGATTAAAGTCAACCGGGAAATGGGGGAAAGATTTATGGTTTTTCAAGAGATGCTGAGCGAAGAAAGAGTTGTTGGAAGAAATGAAGGAAAGCAAGAAATGCAGAAAGAAACCATTGTGAGATTGTTGGGCAAACTCGGAAGTTTATCAGATTCTCTGCGGAAGCAGCTCGTGTTTTTGCCACAGTGAAACAATCATAGAACAGGTCTTTTATGGCAGATAATTTTTATCTGCCAGTCTGTTACAAATCTAAATCAAGTCAAATATTCGAGGCTAAAAATCATATAGTATTTTATATACAGAGGAATTCTTAAAAAACTTATTCAGGCATGAGTGTAATATAAAAAGTGCCACAGACTAAAAATCTGCGACACTTTTAAACTTTGTGATCACTTTTCGATTATTTATTATTCAGCAGAAATTGCTCCTGTTGGGCATTGTGCTGCACAAGCGCCACAGTCAACACATGCATCTTTATCGATTTCATAGTGGTCAGCACCCTGAGAAATAGCTCCTACAGGACATTCAGCTTCGCAAGCTCCACAGCTTACGCATTCATCACTAATTACGTGTGCCATAGTATGTATCCTCCTTTTTGTACATTTGATAGATATGAAATATATCTACCCTTTCATTTATTTTAATACAAACAGACTAAATATACAAGCGATTTTATGCTTTCAATTTAGTACATTTATAGGCAGACAAAATGATATTTTTTGCTGCTGCTGCCTCTTCCTTAGTTGCTTCCGGTGTATCTTTTAAAGGATAATCCATATTAAGATTTTCATATTTTACTTTTCCCATGGAATGATACGGAAGCACGTCCAGTGCATGGACATTGTTCAGTGTGCCAAGAAAATGTCCTAATTCTTCTAAATATTCTTTGTATAAAGTAATCCCTGGAACTACAACATGACGAATCCAGACTGGAATATGCTTTTCATCAAGATATTTTGCAAATGCAAGAATACGCTCATTCGAATGAGCGGTAAGCTCTTTATGTTTTTGAGGGTTAATGTGTTTGATGTCAAGCATGATTAAATCTGTCACTTCAAGAAGAGTATCCAGTTTATTCATAAATGTCTCATTATCTGGTTGAAACATAATGCCGGAAGAATCAATACAAGTGTGAATTCCATCTTTGTGAAGTTTGGTAAATAGTTCAATGAGAAAATCCATCTGCATCATAGGCTCTCCGCCGGTCACAGTAACACCACCGTTGTGATAGAATGGCATATTACTGTAGAAACCTTCTAACACTTCATCTACGGTCATCTGAGTGCCTTTGTTTGGTTCCCAAGTGTCTGGATTATGACAATAGAGACATCTCATAGGACAACCTTGGAAAAAGATTACATAACGGATTCCGGGACCATCTACTGTACCACAGCTCTCGATAGAATGAATATAACCTTTGGTCATAAAAAAGTCTCCTTTTGCAACTATGTTTGCTCATATACGTTCGTCCATCTCATTAGTAGAAAACCGGCCAGGTTTCCATGCGAGCATGACCCTGTCCGGCTTTTACTAATGTGTGAACTTTATCGCTTACATACCTTCGTGGAATGTACGTGAGATAACGTCGTCTTGCTGTTCTTTTGTCAATTTGATAAAGTTTACAGCGTATCCTGAAACACGAACAGTTAATTGTGGGTAGTTTTCAGGATGTTTTTGAGCGTCTAATAAAGTTTCTCTTGTAAATACGTTAACGTTTAAGTGGTGTCCACCTTGTTCTACGTATCCATCTAACATGTTTACTAAGTTATCTACTTGTTGTTGATTTACTGCCATCTTAAATTCCTCCTTCGATCTTATTCGTTGTCGATGCTTTCCATGATGTTTGGAATATTGCAAGCCTGGTTTCCGCATTCTTCGATTCTGTCAAGATCTAAGTCTCCAGCGAATACCTGGTCTTCTTTTCCAAGAGCACCCGGAATGATTGAGAATGTATTTGAAATACCGTCTTGTGCGTGTCTGAATGGAATCTTAGCAACAGAAGCAAGTGATGCTAAAGCACCGTGAGTATCACGTCCGTGCATTGGGTTAGCACCTGGAGCTAAAGGCTCTCCCATTTTTCTACCATCTGGTGTATTACCAGTTTTCTTACCATATACTACGTTAGAAGTAATTGTTAAGATAGAAGTTGTTGGCACACCTTGGCGGTATGTATGGTGTTTTCTTACTTTGTCCATGAATGAACGAACGATTTCAACTGCGATTTCGTCAACACGATCGTCGTTGTTACCGTATTTAGGGAATTCACCTTCTACTTTGTAGTCTACAACTAGTCCGTCTTCATCTCTTACTGGTGTTACTTTTGCGTATTTGATAGCGCTTAATGAGTCAGCTACAACAGAAAGTCCTGCAATACCTGTTGCGAAGTAACGTTTTACTTCTCTGTCATGAAGAGCCATCTGAAGTTTTTCGTAGCTGTATTTGTCATGCATGTAGTGGATGATGTTCAATGTATTTACATAAAGTCCTGCTAACCATTCCATCATGTCATCGAATTTTTCCATTACATCATCGTAATTAAGCACATCGCCTTCAACCGGACGGTATTTTGGTCCAACTTGAACTTTCAGTTTCTCGTCAACACCACCGTTGATTGCGTATAATAAACATTTTGCAAGGTTTGCACGAGCTCCGAAGAACTGCATCTCTTTACCAACTTTCATAGAAGATACACAGCAAGCAATTGCGTAGTCATCTCCGTGAGTCTGACGCATTAAATCATCATTTTCATATTGGATAGAAGATGATTTAATTGACATCTTAGCACAGTATTCTTTGAATGCTTTTGGTAAACGTGTTGACCAAAGTACTGTTAAGTTTGGTTCTGGAGCTGTACCTAAGTTATCTAATGTGTGAAGGTAACGGAAAGATGTCTTTGTAACAAGCGGACGTCCGTCAACACCAACACCACCGATAGACTCTGTTACCCATGTTGGGTCACCTGAGAATAATGCATTGTACTCTGGTGTACGAGCAAATTTAACAAGACGTAACTTCATGATGAAGTGGTCAATGTATTCCTGAGCCTGTTCTTCTGTGATCAATCCTCTGTCTAAGTCACGCTGGATATAGATATCAAGGAATGTAGAAGTACGTCCAAGACTCATTGCAGCACCGTTTTGCTCTTTAACAGCTGCAAGGTATCCAAAGTATAACCACTGGATAGCTTCTTTTGCGTTAGCAGCTGGTTTAGAAATGTCATATCCGTAGATCTGACCTAATTTTGCTAAATCTCCAAGTGCACGGATCTGTTCTGATAATTCTTCACGAAGACGGATATTTTCACCAGTCATTCTTACTAAAGAAGTAGCAAGCTGTTGTTTTTTGTCTTCGATCAACCAGTCTGTTCCGTATAATGCAACACGACGGTAGTCACCGATGATACGTCCACGTCCGTAAGCATCCGGAAGACCTGTGATGATAGCTGATTTTCTGGCTAATCTCATCTCTGGTGTGTAAGCATCAAATACACCCTGATTATGTGTCTTTCTATATTCAGTAAAGATTTTTACAACTTCAGGATCTACTTCGTATCCATTTTCATGGCATGCATTCTGAGCCATACGGATACCACCAAATGGCTGAAGAGAACGTTTGAAAGGTTTATCTGTCTGGAAACCAACGATCTGCTCTAAGTCTTTGTCTAAGTATCCCGGTCCGTGAGAAGTAATAGTAGATACGATCTTTGTATCCATATCTAATACTCCGCCAGCTTCACGCTCTTGTTTAGAAAGGTCCATAACCTGAGCCCAAAGTTTTGTAGTAGCTTCTGTAGGTCCTGCTAAGAAAGAGTCATCTCCTTCATATGGAGTGTAGTTCTCCTGAATAAAGTTGCGGACATTTACAGATGTACGGTTCCAACGTCCTGGTTTGAACCCGTCCCAATTAGAATTCCAATTTTTTTCCATTGGTAAAATCCTCCTGTTAGATATAATTTATTAAATAAAAAATGAATAGTATTTCAATCGAGCTTATTATAACATTAGATAATAATTTAACGCAAGGCATATATTGTACAAAAACGGATACAGTATACAATTTTTGATAAAAATTTATCAAAATATTGGGTTATGCAGAAAAATTTAAGAAATAATTTATCCCATTTTTGAAGATTTTGGTGTATAGTGATAAAGGATAAAATTAAGAATTGACTTAGGAGAACTATAAATATGAAGAAAAGATGGAAAATAATCGCAGTGATTCTTTGTATTACTTTAATGGGAACTGCGTGCTCAAAAAAAACAATAAACGACGGGGAAGAGCAGCAGACAACAGTGGATAAGACCGGGAAGGAAGAGAATGAGAATCAGAGTAAACTTGATGTGCTCCGCCCAATTGCATATTCCAATGTTGAGAATCTGAATTTAGAACCGGGATCATATATTTCTATTATAGGAAGAAACAGCAATGACAGTTATTGGAATGAAGTGAAAGAGGGAGCGGAAAGAGCAGTTGCGGACATCAATTCTATGCTTGGGTATAAAGGGGATGACAAAGTACGTCTGAATTACAGTGGGCCAAGCGAGAGCGACGATGTGGATGAACAGGTTAATATTTTGGATGAAGAGCTTGCCAGATACCCGGTTGCGGTTGGAATTTCAGTAGTAGATGCGACAGCATGCGAGGTACAATTTGATCTTGCGGCAGAAAATGATATTCCGATTGTTGCATTTGATTCGGGAAGTGAGTATCAGGGAGTGGTAGCGACATGTTCTACGAACAACCAAGAGGCTGCAAAGACGGCAGCGTCAAAACTTGCTTCTATTATGGATGAAAATGGGGAAGTGGCATTGATCATGCCGGATTCTCAGGCTATGAATACACAGGAAAGAGAAAAAGGGTTCCAGGATGAGATTGCAGCATCGTATCCGAATGTGCAGATCGTAGATGTGTATTACATGGATCAGTTAGAGGAGAAGGCAAAGGCAATTGCAGAAGAAAAGAATGCAGCTAAAGCAGAAGGAGAAGAAGAGATTCAGGCGGAATCACTGACACAGGAAGATGTTATAAAATATATTTTAGAGCAGCATCCGAATTTGAAAGGGATTTGTGCGATGAATCTGAGCGCGACAAAACTGGTGACAGATGTGTTGACTGAGGTGGATCGGGATGATCTGAGTGTGGTTGGATTTGATGGTGGAAACGATCAGATGAAGCTGTTAAAAGAAGGAAAGGTGAATGGGCTGATTGTACAGAATCCGTATGGAATGGGATATGCGACTGTTGTTGCAGCGGTAAGAGATGTGTTGGGGCTTGGCAATGAAGCGGTGATCGACAGTGGATATACATGGGTGACAAAAGATAATATGGATAAGAACGCAATAAAAAGGATGCTTTATTAAGGCATCCTTTTTTGTAATGAAAACGTAAATTCTGTCCCGACACCTTCCGTGCTCACAACGTTGATATTTTGTTTGTGAGCCTGAATGATTTCTTTTACAATGGAAAGCCCAAGTCCAGTTCCTTTTTTATCTTTTCCGCGGGATAAGTCTGTCTTGTAGAAACGTTCCCAAATTTTATTGAGACTTTTTTTCGGGATTCCAATTCCGTGATCCTTGACTGAAACAAATACTTTTTCATTGTGTTCGGTTGTCTCTATTATGATTTCAGAATCATTTGGACTGAATTTGATAGCGTTATCCAAAAGGTTGTATAAAACCTGTTGGATTTTTCGTTTGTCAGCTGAGACATTAAGTACTTTGGTGGCAAAGAGTAATTTGATAGAGATTCTCTTGCCAGTGCAGGTTCCTTCAAAAGTTGCAGCTGTATTTTTGATGACTTCATGGATGTCAAATGATGTTTTGTCCAAAAGCATATTCTTTGTATCAAATTGATTGAGTGTCAGAAGATCCTGAGTCAGATCGGTCAGACGCTCGGTTTCAAATAAAATAATCTTAAAATATTTGTCCTGCATTTCTACAGGAATGGTTCCATCTGCCATCGCTTCCAAGTACCCTTTGATAGAGGTGAGCGGAGAACGAAAGTCATGGGATACGTTTGCAATAAATTTTTTCTGATAGTCGTCCATATCTTTCAATTGTGTGGACATATAATTTAACGAAGCGGACAAATATCCAATCTCATCCTGTGTAGTGACTGGTATCTCATACTCCAGATTGCCGGAGGCATATTGCTTCGCCGCCTCTGTGATTTGCCGAAGAGGGCGATAGACGAAGAATTGAAATGCCGCCAAAATGGAAAATGACAGAAGATAGATGACAAAAGCAGTAATATACACCGGTAATAAAAGTGTCTTACATTCTTCATCCAAGTGGGAAACAGGCTTATGGATGAGTAAGTATCCCTTCACAAAATAGCTGTTTGTCACTGGTGTGATGATTGTGATCATATCTTCGTCAAAATAACCGTGATAATCACTGATCTGATAGGTACTGCTTCCGTTTTCCGCCGGATTAAACTCTTTGATCTTCTCAGGAGCAGAAGGTTGTCCGGATAAAATAGAAGACGTGATCAGTGTTCCGTCGGATTCCACGAACCACAAGTTTGCAGAAGTGTACTCCTGCATTCCATTCAGCTGCGCATGGATATCCGAAAGAGAGATGTCCTCCGAAAAATATCTTGGCAGATATTCGGAAGAGATCATAGTAGCATCTGTGTAAAGCTTTTTGGCGGTTGTGTTTTCCAAACGATACGAAAGCATCTGAGGTGCAATCGCAGATACGGAAAATAAAACCAAAAATCCAAAGGCAATGTAGACAATAAAAAATTTTAAATGCAATGTGCTTCGCATATTATTTTACCTCAAATTTATAACCGATTCCCCAGACGGTGGCAAGCCCCCAGGTGTCATGGTTCTTGATTTTTTCACGAATTCGCTTAATATGAACATCAACAGTACGGGTATCTCCGATGTATTCATATCCCCAGATCTGATCTAAAAGCTGTTCTCTTGTAAACACCTGATTTGGAGAAGATGCCAGAAAATATAATAGTTCCAATTCCTTTGGAGGCATCTCCACCTGTATATTGTCAACTACGACAGAGTAATTTGTCAGATTGATTGTAATTCCAGGATATGAGACACATTTTCCTTTATCATCTGAAGCAGAATCAGATTTTCCAGGCTGATATCTTCGAAGAACTGCTTTTACCCGTGCAATCAGTTCTTTTGCGTCAAACGGTTTGATGATATAATCATCTGCTCCCAGTTCTAATCCAAGTACCTTGTCAAATACTTCTCCTTTGGCAGAGAGCATGATAATCGGAGTGTTGGATCTGGAGCGAATATCCCGACAGACCTGATAGCCGTCAATTCCCGGAAGCATTAAATCTAATAGAATCAGATTCGGAGCATAGGTATCGAATGCAGACAGTGCATCTTCGCCATCATGTACCATCATTGTATCAAAGCATTCTTTTGTAAGATACAGTGAAATCAACTCTGCAATATTTTCATCATCATCAACGATCAATATTTTTTGTTTTGTTACCATTGGCTTTCTCCTTTAAATTTGTGAGTGAACATCTACTTGAATTCTACGATTGTAACACCGGCATCTCCTTCACCAAAAGCGCCGAGACGGTAGGATTTCACATGTTTTTGGCGTTTCAGGTAGCTGTGGATTCCGTTGCGAAGCGCTCCGGTTCCCTTTCCATGGACGATACGAACAGGACTCACATGTGCAATGTATGCATCATCCAGATATTTATCCAGTTCGGCGATAGCCTCATCCACAGTCTTTCCAAGGAGATTGATCTCCGGGCTTACTGCAAGCGATTTGCTCATCTTCATCTTGCCGGTGGAGGTACGTCGCATCTGTTTGGCTGTGATGGTCATCGGTTCCTCGATGATCTCTAAATCCGAAATGTTCACTTGCGAACGAAGGATTCCCATCTGTACAAAAAGATTTCCTTTGGCGTCTGGGAGGGAGCTTACCGTTCCGGTCAGATTCATGCTGAGAACTTTCACGGACTCCCCTAATCTGAAATCGCTTGGTTTGTGCTGTTTCTTTGGTTTTTTCTTTTCCAATGTCATGCCGGATTGTGTCTTTGCCATTTTTTTTCGTAAACGTTCCCGTTCTCGTTCCATATCGGCTGCAGAGATATTTTCTTTTCCGAATTTTCGGAACTGCTTCATCGTCTCATCGGCAACTTCTTTTGCTTCACGCAGGATGGCATTGGCTTTTTCGTTTGCTTCTTTTATAATACGTTCTTTTTGTTCGGTTAATTTCTCCTGTTTGGCATCAAGACTATGTTTTAGCTTTTCAATCTCGCGTTTGTAAGAGGCAATCTCAGCCTGCTCCTTTTCGATTGTGCGCCGGCTTGTCTCTAAATCGGCAAGTAAGTCTTCAAAAGATTCGTCTTGTTCAGACAGATGACTTTTCGCACTTTCAATAATGTAATCTGGAAGTCCAAGCTTGCTGGAAATGGCAAACGCATTACTTTTTCCCGGAATACCAATCAATAAATGGTAAGTCGGACGCAGCGTCTCTACATCAAATTCACAGCAGGCATTTTCGACACCTTTAGTGGAAAGTGCAAATACTTTTAACTCACTGTAGTGCGTTGTTGCCATTGTTCGGATTCCTCTTTCATGCAAATAAGAAAGGATTGCAATTGCAAGTGCGGCTCCTTCTGTTGGATCGGTTCCTGCACCGAGTTCATCAAAAAGTACAAGAGAACGGTCGTCCACATCCTGCAGGAAAGATACGATATTCGTCATGTGTGAAGAGAATGTACTGAGACTCTGCTCAATACTCTGCTCATCCCCGATATCGGCGTATACATTTTCGAATACAGAAAGCTTGGAGCGGTCAAGTGCAGGAATATGCAAACCTGCCTGCCCCATCAATGTGAATAATCCGACTGTTTTTAAGGAAACAGTCTTACCGCCCGTGTTCGGCCCGGTTACGATGAGGAGGTCAAATTCCTTGCCGAGCATAATCGTAATCGGTACGACTTTTTTCTTGCCCAAGAGTGGATGGCGCCCTTCGCGGATATGAATATATCCGTCTGTATTAAAAATTGGACGGCTTGCATTCATCGAAAGTGCCAGAGCACCTTTTGCAAAAATAAAATCCAGTTCTCCGAGAATTATGTAATTGCTGCGAAGTTCTTCGATGTATTCTGCAGCATCCACACTGAGTCTTGCCAGAATAATCTGAATTTCCTCCTGTTCCTTTCCGTAAAGTTCTTTTAAGTCATTGTTAAGTTTTACGACATCCATCGGTTCAATAAAAAGTGTGGAACCGGTAGAAGACTGATCGTGAATCATTCCGCTTACCTGACTGCGGTATTCCGCTTTCACCGGCAGGCAGTAACGGTCGCCCCGCATTGTAATGATTGGATCTTGTAAATAGGAACGAAGAGAACCATTGACAAGGGAGGTCAACGTGGAATGTACCTTATCGTTGATCATTCCGATACTTCTGCGGATATGTTTTAAATTGCTGCTTGCATCATCACTGATCTCATCTTCTTCGATAATGCATCTTCGTATCTCGGTTGTAAGTGGAGTAAGCGGAGTTAACTGCTCGAAATAGCTGTCGAGGCAGTCGGCAAGTTCGTCCACGGTATCATGACGTCCGTAAGATTTGGCACGCCCCGCAGTCTCTGCTAATTTGCAGATGCGAAGAAGTTCTGCGCTGCTAAGAGCGGCGCCGATCTCAAGGCGTTTCATAGAGTCTTCCACGGAGTAACATCCACTAAAAGAAGGCCGTCCTTTTTTCACGATTCGTGTAAATGCGGCGGCAGTCTGTTCTTCTGCTGTATTGATTTCTTCTAAGTCAGTCATAGGCAACAAAGTCTTGCAGCGTCTTTTTCCGCTGTCTGAAGATGCCTGATCTGCCAAAAGATTGATTATTTTGTCATATTCTAATTTTAATAATGTTTTTTGATTCATTTTTCTCACCCTGAGTATATTTTAACCTATTTGAGTTGCAAAGGAAAGAAGAAATATTGTATACTATAAAAAGGATTAGAAATAAGGAGAAATGAGTATGTCTATGGAAACGGATCACGGACCAGATCAGGAGCCGGAGAAATATTCTTTTTTACAAGAAAAAATCAAGGATGAAGCATTTAGCAGGAAAAAGGTGTTATATAAGATATCTTGGTTGGTTGGAAAAGGACTTCTCTTTGGAGTTGCTGCCAGCATTGGTTTTTTTGCGTTAAAACCATGGGCAGAATCAACATTTCAAAAGAATCCAGATAAGATAGAAATTCCGAAAGATGAAGATACCCAGAATACGCCATCAGAAGATACCCAGACAACGCAGGAAGAATTTACGATCGAAAAGTACAAAGAATTGAATTCACTTCTTACGCAGACCGCTCTGGAAGCGAAAAAGAGCGTTGTGGAAGTGAGTGCGGTTCATGAAAATGGAAATTTACTTGAGGAAGATAGGGGCGCTGATCATAAAGTATCGGGAGTGATTGTTGCAGATAACGGACAGGAGCTCCTCATATTGACAGAGATGGATGCGCTGTCAGATGTATCAGAATTGCAAGTGAAATTTGTAGATAATACAACGTGTACGGCGACAGTGAAAAAGAAGGATGCAAATATTGGCATGGCGATTGTCGGAGTGGACAGGAGTCTGATAAAAGATACAACATGGGACAGAATCAAGGTCGCCGAACTTGGAAATTCCAATGTGCTGAGTCAGGGGAAAACGGTAATCGCACTTGGCAATCCGTTTGGATATAGTGATGGAATGGGAATTGGAATCGCAAGTTCCGTTCAGGAAAGCGTTATGCTTGCGGACGGAGAATACAAAGTGATTGTGACAGATATGCCCAAATCAGCAGAAAGCAGCGGAATATTGTTTAATATTGATGGCGCCGTTGTCGGAATTATTGCACCAGATTTGGGGGCAGACACAGGTGTGCTGTCTGCGTATGGAATTTCGTCGATCAAGAGCGAGATTGAACTGATGTCGAATGCGAAAGAAGTTCCGTATATCGGAATAGTTGGCACGATGATTACAGAGGATATCGCGACAGCTCAGAATATTCCGGAAGGATTTTGCGTGACAGAGGTGGAGGCGGACTCACCGGCAATGAAAGCGGGAATCCAGAATGGAGATATTATCACTCATATAGATAAAAAGAAAATAGAGTCTGTCATTGGGTATCACAGTACCATGATCACACAGGATGTGGGCACGGAAGTTACGCTGACAGGGCAGCGCCGAGGTGCTGAAGAATATGTGGAGATTCATTTTACTGTTACAATCGGAATAAAAGAATAGAAAGAGGAAAGATATGAGATTTATTAATACATTACATGAGGGAGAGACAATCAGAGGAATCTATTTGTGCAAGACAAAACGTACAGCGGAGACAAGAAATGGGAAACCATATGATAATCTGCTGCTTCAGGATAAGACAGGAACTTTAGATGGGAAGATTTGGGATCCGAATTCAGGTGGGATCGCTGACTATGATGAGATGGATTTTGTGGAAGTGCTCGGTGAGGTAATCAGTTATAACAATAATTTACAGTTGAACATCAAGCAGCTTCGTAAACCATATGAAGATGAGTACAATCCAGCAGACTATATGCCGACGACGGAAAAAAGCGTAGATGGCATGTATGAAGAACTGTTATCTTATATTGGGAAAGTAGAGAATACATACCTGCATCAATTGCTTGAATATTATTTTGTAAAAGATGAGGCGTTTATCAAACGTTTCAAAAATCACTCGGCAGCAAAGAGCGTGCATCATGGATTTGCAGGCGGACTTTTGGAGCATACGCTGAGCATCCTGAAAATGTGTGAGTATTATGTCAGCGCATACGAGATTTTGAATAAGGATTTATTATATACGGCAGCAATTTTTCACGATATTGGGAAGACAAAAGAGCTGTCAACATTTCCGGAGAATGATTATACAGACGACGGGCAGTTGCTGGGACACATTGTGATCGGTGTTGAGATGATCGGCGAAGGTGTGCGTACGATTGAGGGATTTCCGGAGAAACTTGCGAGCGAGTTGAAACATTGTGTAATTGCACATCATGGCGAACTGGAATACGGTTCTCCGAAAAAACCGGCGCTTGCCGAGGCGGTTGCATTGCACTATGCAGATGCGACAGATGCGAAATTGCAGACATTGACGGAGATCTTTAAAGAAAAAGAAGGAAATAAAGATTGGCTTGGATATAATCGGTTGTTTGAGTCAAATTTAAGACGGAGTAGTATTTAATTTATTTATTTGGGGACGTAGTAAAATTCAATTTTACTACGTCCCCAAATTGAAGTTGAAGGGAGAAAATATGAAGAAAAACGAGCTGATAACGTTGAAAATAGAGGATATTGGAGTAAATGGTGAGGGAATTGGAAAAGTAGATGGCTACACTTTATTTGTCAAAGATGCGTTGATTGGGGACAGGGCTGAAGTGAAGATTACGAAAGCGAAAAAGAACTATGGTTATGCGAGGTTGATGCAGGTGTTGGAGCCGTCTTGTGACCGTGTGGAGGCGAAATGTCCGGTTGCAAGGCAGTGTGGTGGATGCCAGATTCAGGAACTTTCTTATGAAAAGCAATTGGAGTTCAAGGAAAAGAAGGTGCGTGGCAATCTGGAGCGAATTGGAGGATTTGCACCAGAAGAATTAGATGAGGTGATGGAGCCAATTTGCGGAATGGAAGAGCCGTTCTATTATCGTAACAAGGCGCAGTTTCCGTTTGGAACAGACAAACAAGGGCATATTGTGACAGGATTCTATGCAGGACGGACCCATCAGATTATTCCAAACACAGAGTGTGCTCTTGGCGTAAAACAGAACAGAGAAATTTTGGAAATGATTGTGGATTTCATGAACATACATCACATTACAACATATGACGAGACTACCGGAGAAGGACTTCTTCGCCATGTGCTGATCCGCTATGGATTTCGGACTGGGGAAATCATGGTCTGCCTCATCATAAATGGGGATAACTTCCCAAAATCAGAAAAATTGGTGGATAATTTGCGTGAGATTCCGGGCATGACAAGTATCACATTAAATGTGAACCGCGAGCGCACGAATGTGATTCTTGGGCGGGAGATAAAGGTGCTTTGGGGACAGGCGTATATTACCGATTACATCGGCAATGTAAAATACCAGATTTCGCCGCTTTCATTTTATCAGGTCAACCCGGTACAGACAGAAAATTTATATGGACAGGCTTTGGAGTACGCAGGACTTCACGGAAATGAGACTGTCTGGGATTTATATTGTGGAATCGGCACGATTTCCCTCTTCCTCGCACAGAAAGCAAAACAGGTGTATGGCGTGGAGATTATCCCGCAGGCAATAGAGGATGCAAAAAGAAATGCAGCGTTGAATGGTATTGAAAACGCGCAATTTTTTGTAGGGAAATCAGAAGAAGTGCTTCCGCAGTATTATGAAAACTATGTAAAAGAGCATGGTGGTGAGAAGGCTTATGCAGATGTGATTGTTGTGGATCCACCGCGAAAAGGATGCGACGAGACGCTGCTTGAGACGATGATACAGATGCAGCCTGAACGGATCGTGTATGTGAGCTGCGATTCAGCGACATTGGCAAGAGATCTGAAGTATCTGTGTGAGAATGGGTATGAGCTGAAGAGAGTCAGGGCGGTGGATATGTTTGCGAATACGGTACACGTCGAGACGGTTGTTCTTTTGTCCCAACAAAAACCAGATGACACGATAGAGATCGACTTAGACCTGGACGAGCTGGATGCCACCAGTGCCGAGTTGAAAGCAACCTATCAGGAAATCAAAGATTATGTGCTGAAAGAATTTGGCTTGAAGGTTTCAAGTTTATATATTTCTCAGGTAAAACGCAAATGTGGAATTGAAGTGGGAGAAAACTATAATCTTCCAAAATCAGAAAATGCAAGAGTTCCACAATGCCCGAAAGAGAAAGAAGATGCTATCAAGGCTGCCCTGAAATATTTTGCGATGATCTAAGGACATCGCTGATTTCAAGGAGGAATAACACATGAAAAGCACATTTGAAAAAATGGGTGGAACCTACACACTTGGCGCAGACGGAATTTACTATCCGAATCTTGTCAGTACAGATGAAGAACCGCATTATGGAAAATATGGAATGCTACGGAGAACATATCTGAAAGAGCATCGTCCGGTAATGTATTCACTGTATATGTTGGAAGACAGACTGACAGAACATCTGAATACTGTGGACGATGAAGCACAGGAGAGAATGGATATTCTGGTGTGTCAGATGATGGAGAGGCAGGGCATTACGGAAGAATTGAAAGCTTGTGACCAGATGGAATGGGTCAGAGCGGTAAATAATATCCGGAATGCTGCAGAAGAGATTGTGTTGAAAGAATTAGTGTATATTTAAAGCGTGGAAAGCTCCTTCGGGAGCTTTTTGCTGTTTATAAGATAAATTCTGTCGGAGATTTTGACTTAATGATTTGATTTATAAAACTGGCAATGATACAATTAGCGTAATTTGTAAGAAAGCAGAGAAAATATGAGTGAAAAGTTACTGATTGTTGAAGATGACAAAAAATTAAATGATGGAATCCGTCTGGCTTTAAAGAATGATGCTTATTTCTTTTATCAGTGCAGAACTTTGCAGGAAGCTAGAGAAATCTTGAAAAAGGAAGATATCACATTGGTTTTATTAGATGTGAATTTGCCGGATGGGAATGGGATTGATTTTGTAAGAGAAATAAGGAAAAATAGTCAGGTGCCGATTATTCTGCTTACAGTAAATAACATGGAAGTAGATATTGTAACAGGATTGGAAGCTGGGGCAAATGATTATATTACGAAACCGTTTAGCTTGATGGTTTTGCGTGCAAGAGTGTCTGTGCAGCTTAGAAATAAAGAGGTAGCAGCTAAGAATTCTATGGAGCTTGATGGATTTGAGTTCTATTTCGATAAAATGGAATTTTTCAAAGATGGAGAACCTATTGAACTTAGTAAGACAGAACAAAAGCTCCTTAGAGTGCTGTGTGAAAACAGAGGAAAAGTATTGAAACGGGAATATCTGATTGACGAGGTATGGCAGGAAGATACAGAGTTTGTGGATGCCCATGCCTTGACTGTTGCTATCAAACGCCTCAGAGACAAATTAGAAGATGATACGCAGAAACCTGAATATATCAAGACGGTTTATGGAATTGGTTATACATGGGCGGTGAATGGATGATAGAAACAATTATGTTGATTGTAGTTATATTTGTCCTGAGCGGAGTTTTTTGGTACAGCTTTTTTTATCAGAAAGAAAAAAAGCTTTTGAACCGGTTGCAGCAAATGTTGGATTGTGCAATAGATGGAGAACTGGAACGGACAGAAATATCAGAAGAAAAGTATTCTGCTCTTGAAAACAGCATGAAACAATATATAGACAGTAGCTTTCTGGCAGGAAAAAATCAACAGGAACAGAAAGAAGTGATACAAAAACTTATTTCAGATATTGTGCATCAGACACTGACTCCTATTTCAAATCTGAAAATCTATGGAGAAATACTCTCTGAAGTGAGTAATGAAAATCAGGAGGAGATAGCTACCATTTTGGAGCAAACAGAGAAATTAGATTTTTTGATACAATCATTGGTCAAATTATCACGGATGGAGAGTGGAATTATCGCAGTACATTCGGAGGATACTACTATTAAGCAGATGCTTGAATCTATACAGCAGCAGTTTAATGTAAAAGTAAGGGAGAAGAATATTACTCTGAGCCTATGTGACACGGATTTGCATATTCGATGTGATTCAAAATGGACCGTGGAGGCACTCGGAAATATTGTAGACAATGCGATTAAATACACAGCATGTGGGGGAAATGTTCAGATAAAAGTCGAGCAGTATTCTTTTTTTGTAAAGATTGATATCATTGATGATGGCATTGGAATAGAAAAAGAAGAAATACCAAAGATATTTGGAAGGTTTTATCGGAGTCTGTCAGTGGCAGACCAGCCAGGAGTAGGAATTGGCTTATTCCTTGCAAGAGAGATCATTCAGGCACAAAAGGGGTATATAAAAGTGACATCAAAGAGAGGAAAGGGTTCTACATTTTCTGTGTTTCTCCCGATATCAAAAAAGGAATAGTATCAAAACTGTGATATTTCAGAAACCAGATGGAGACATTGTTATGATAAAGTCTGTATTGTAAAGATCAATACAGACTTTTTTGATGGGAGGATGGCATGAATATATTAAAAGCAGTGAATTTAAGAAAAATATATGGACAAGGAGAAACAGAAGTCAAAGCCCTTGATGGTGTAAATTTAGAAGTGGAAAAGGGGGAGTTTGTAGCGATTGTTGGAACTTCTGGGAGCGGAAAGTCTACGATGCTTCATATGATTGGAGGATTAGATAATCCAACATCTGGGCAGGTAATTGTGGATGGACAGAACTTAAGCCATATGACAGATGAAGAGCTTACCATTTTCCGACGTAGGAATATTGGTTTCGTATTTCAACAGTATAACTTGGTTCCGATGTTGAATGTATGGGAAAATATTATTCTTCCTGTGAAACTGGATGGAAAAAAGGTAGAAAAAGGTTATGTAGATAAAATTATTGATACACTGGGTATTCGGACAAAATTGGAAAACCTGCCAAGCGCTCTATCCGGTGGACAGCAACAGAGAGTGGCAATTGCAAGAGCCTTAGTTGCAAAACCTGCCATTTTGCTCGCTGACGAGCCGACTGGAAATTTGGATTCGAAAACAAGTCAGGATGTATTAGGGCTTCTGAAAGTAACCAGTAAGCGTTTTCACCAAACCATCGTTATGATTACCCATAATGAAGAGATTGCCCAGATGGCAGACCGGATTTTACAGATAGAAGACGGAAAAATTGTTTCAGACAGTGGTTTGGTATAGTGAGGACGATTATATGGTAAAAGTAGAGAATAAAGAAACGTTACGATTATTGACGAAACGTTTTATGAAAATGAACCGAGCAAGAAATATTATTGCTGTTATTGCAATCATGTTGACATCACTGTTATTTACAAGCCTATTTGTGGGGAGCGTATCCATGATACTTTCCAAAAGAGCAACAGAAATTAAGCAATTTATGGATTCATCCCATGCTATTGCGCAGAATTTGTCAGAAGAAGATGCGGAGAGATTGCAAAAAACAATAGAACAGGATGAAGATGTGGAACGATATGGTTCCGGTATTTTTCTGGGAGCTGGAATGGACGAGCGGTTTGGATTTTCCGTAGAGGTCCGATATGCAGATGAAAATATGGCAGAAAGTTTTAATTGTCTGCCGACTACAGGAAGATTGCCGGAGAAAAAGAATGAGGTAGCGCTTAGTAGCATGGTACTGGAAGCTATGGGTGTTACACCAAAGATTGGGGAAGAAGTAACGCTGACCTGGGAAGTAAATCCCATGCTGAAACAATATAAGACAGATACGTTTCAGATATGTGGATTCTGGCAGGGTGATAAGGCTGTTTTAGGACAGATGATCTGGGTATCCGAATCCTATGCAAAGGAAAATCGTTATCACGTTACACAGGATGAGTTACAAAATGGTATCTATAATGGCTGTAAAGAATATTCGGTCTGGTATAAGAATCTTTGGAATCTGGAAAAGAAAACAGAAAATATATCTAAGACAGCAGAATTTACGAAAGCAGGGACAGGATTGGAGGTCAATCCGGCATATAATCTTTTTGAAGAGGATTCATTTTCATTCACTTCCCTTATAGTAATGGTACTGTTTGTGATATTGGCTGGTTACTTAATTATTTATAATATTTTTAATATATCCGTGAAAACGGATATCAGAGCCTACGGATTATTGAAGAACGTGGGAACAACAGGAAAACAATTGAAAAAAATTGTGCGTATGCAAGCGTGGCGATTGTCTGTCATTGGCATTCCACTCGGTCTGTTTTGTGGTTATCTTGCAGGTCTTTTAATGGCTCCATCATTGACAGCAGATAATGAAATCACCGAACAGGCTGGGCAGACGGCTCTGACTGTAGTATCAGCAAATCCTTTGATTTTTATTGTTGCAGCACTTTTTACACTTTTGACGGTGTATCTTTCAAGTTTGCAGGCTTGTAGAATGGTTGAACGAGTATCTCCTGTGGAAGCTCTGCATTTGGCAGAAGGAGAGCAGTCAAGACGAAAAATGAAAAAAAATACTTCCGTAACATGGTGGGGGCTGGCAGCTCAAAATGTATTCCGGAACTGGAAAAAAGGATTAATTGTTATGCTTTCCATCGCTCTTTCTATGGTAGTGGTTAACTGTATTGTAATGCTGGTGCAGGGATATGACCTAGATTCATACAGGAAGATTCTTTTGCCAACCGATTTTAAATTAGATCAGATGACAGGTAATCTGTTAAATACGAATTTTAATGGTATTACACCTGAAATCAAAGAGATTCTGAATAAGTGTCCGGAAAGTGAGAAAACAGGATATGTGTATTATTCGGAAGAAAGACATAAGATGGAACCGGCACTTATGAAAACGTGGGAGACATTGGCAGAAAAAAACAAAGAAAACTGGACAGATTATGAAAAACAAATCTGGGAGAAAACAAAAGCGGATAATACTGTAAAGGTTCATTTCCTCGGAATTAGTGAAGCGGTGTTTGATATGTTAGAATGGAAAGGGGAAAAATGTTCCTGGGATACGTTTAAAAGTGGGGATTATGTGATTGTGGACTATAGTGATAAATATACAGAACAACCAGTTTCTTATTATCAGTCTGGCAAAACTTTTAAAATGGAGTACGGAAACGGAAAGCAGAAAGATTATGGGGTGATCGGAGAAGCTATGATGCCATATTCCCTGGATTATCCGTATGCAGATACTGTTTATATTACAGTAATGATCCCAGAAGAAGAGTATATCACCCAGACAGGAAATCAATCAGCAATGTATGCTGCTATTGATGCCAAGAAGGGAGAGGATAAGCAAGTAAAAGAATACATTGATAAAAATGTTTTGAAAGAAAATGATATGATAAATGTTTCTTCTGTATTGGATATGAAGGCGAGCTTTAGGCGGTTTGTCGGAAAATATTATATGATCGGTGGTTTCCTTGTTGTTATTTTAGCTTTTATAGGTATTATGAATTTCTTTAATACAACAACAACTTCTGTGATTAGCAGGAAAAAGGAGCTGGCACTTTTGGAGGTTGTAGGAATGACGAAAAAGCAGATATCAAAAATGCTGATTGCAGAAGGATTCATATATTTGGGAGGTGCATTTGTTATTGCAATCATACTGGTTGTGTTTGGTGCAGAAAAGATTTTATCAAATACGTTTGCTACGGCATTTTTCTTTCAACTGCATCTTACAATCGTGCCGTGCCTGCTTATGGTTCCGATATTAAGTGGAATTGCATATGCGATTCCAAAGTATCAGTTTAAAAAGATGAGTCAGGAAAGTGTAGTTGAAAGAATTCGTAAGGAATAATAACAATATATAAATTAGGCGTATGGATTTGCTGATCCATGCGCCTCTTTTTAAAGGAAATTATAATTCCATATCATGTGACTTTTTCTTAGATCGAGCAGGCTGATTTCGTTGCATCTCCTGTTTCCTTTGATATTCAAGTTTCCAGGCACGATGGGAAAAAACATCAGGATCTTCCACATTGAGATAATCTACCTCATTAGCGGCAATATCACGACGGTGATAGTCATAATACTTACCAAAAGTACCTTTGAGCTGCTCGATCAGCTTATCCCGGAAATCAGGACGTATCTGGATTCTGGTATCCAGTAATTCGGTATATTGTTCTGGTTCAGGACGAAATTTTTCTTCCCGGAAAGCGGCGGCGTCTTTTTCAAGCTGTTTTTGGAGCGAGATGTCCTGAGAATCCAGGACATCCAGATTTTTATTCATCTGGTCGTATTTCTTGGATAGATTCATCATATCTTTATCGGTAGTGCATTGTGCCTGGAAGATTAGCTGTTCTTTCCGTGATTTCAGTTCTTCAATTTCTTCGGTAACAGTGGTAAGCTGTTGATTCAATTTTATATGCTGGATGGGATTCAAAATACTGGTTTTCTCCTTTTGCACATTCAGTTCTTTCCGTTCCGCAACTTTCGCTTTGAGTTTCTTCTTAACAGCATTATATTTATTCAGTATTGGATTAAAATGATTCATCCAATCATGAATTACTTCTTTTTGCATCTCATTATGAAGTAAATGATACTGTGTAAAGATCATATGATTGCGGATTGCT
This sequence comes from Coprococcus phoceensis, assembly GCF_900104635.1. Taxonomy (NCBI): domain Bacteria; kingdom Bacillati; phylum Bacillota; class Clostridia; order Lachnospirales; family Lachnospiraceae; genus Coprococcus; species Coprococcus phoceensis. The sequence continues at coordinate 2,244,449 of NZ_FNWC01000007.1, read as the reverse complement.
TCCAATGTTTCTGCAATTATCGGAATAGACTTTTCTACAGCTTCCGCCAGTTTTGCTACCTGAACTTTCAATTCCCGGAGCATTTTGTTATCCGCACGAATTTGACGGTTGATTTCACAGCGGTCTGCTATCATGCCTTTCTTTTCCATATTCTGGGCAATGTAGCCTTCATGGATGGTTGGCTGTTCGGTGATTCCCTGATCTGCAAAGCTGCGGTGATCAATGGTAGCATTTATCTGATTACGTGCAAGCATTTCATTTACGGCATCTGCCCAGTTTGCCCGCCAGATGCAAAGTTGTTCATCACTGTTCCATTGTTCGGAAATAGGATTCTGTCTGCCATATCGGCTGCTCTTGGGGTGTTTATCAATCCGTTCATATCCTTTTTCCTGTGCAACAGAGGAAGTCAGATATTCTTTCTTTTTCCCAACTTTATAGCGATATTGCTTTTCCCATCCCTGTTTCTGAGCAGTTTTAAATTCAGAAGCAGTGAATCCTTTTTCTTCCCCATCTTTGATACAGAGATATTCTTTTTCGGTTTTATACTGCCATGTTCCATTTTCATTTAGTGGTCGGACAGTAAGAAGAATGTGTGCATGGGGATTGTGACCATCTGTATCGTGAATGGCAAAATCAGCACACATCCCCATATCTACAAAATTCTTTTTAATAAAATCTTGAAGAAGAGAAATATTGCTGTCTTTATCCAATTCAACAGGGAGTGCGACAACAAATTCTCTTGCCAGTCGACTGTCTTTGGTCTTTTCGGTTTCTTCCACAGCATTCCAGAGTTGTTCCCGGTCATTCCATTCCGATGGAGCCATTGGTGGAAGCATCACTTCCTGATAGATTAGCCCATGCTTTCTGGTATAGTCATGCTGGATACCATCATAATCATTGTACATCCGGCTACAGCTCATATAAGCAGAAGCAGCAACAGCAGACCGACCGGAACCACGGCTGACGACTTTGGCTTGCATATGATAAATTGCCATATCTGGCACCTCCTTTCGATGTTGCCTGCAACAGCGGATAAAGCCCTCGGCAGAGCGCACGAGCCCCGAAGGGGATACCACTGCCTGATTTATCAGGTGGTGAGTAAGTGCGCCCTTCGGGAGTAGAACTTGTGCGTTTACATTCCCCGTAGCCGGATCATCAGCTCCCGTTTCAGGGAATCTAAATCCATTTCTTTAATATGGGGAACAATACTTTCCAGAATGGCTCCTTCCTGGACTAATCGGTGTGTTCTGGCAACACGTTCTTTTTTGCGATTTCTTGCTTCGGCTTCTTCCTGGCGGTGTCTTGCCTGTAAAAGTGCTTTTTCTTCCGGTGTCATGATTCTTTTATCTGCCATATCTGGCACCTCCTTTTTATGCCCGTATCCGGGCAGTTTTGGTTTTAAAATCTTTTGGTTTGGTACTATGGTTTTAGATAACTGACAGTGGCATATTTCTGGTAATAAATGAGGAAAGAAAGTAGTACCACTGTCAGTGAAAAGTAATCATTGTGTTATACTTCTTCGAGTCAATTCTGGTTCGGAGCATGATTGTTCAACAGGATTTTTTTCGCCTGTTTTAAATTAGCTGTTGCATTGTCCTGACGAATATTCCGGTTATTGATACGGACAGGAATACATCTCTCCAGAATACGGTCATAAATTCGTTTGTGTGCGATATCAGCGGCGTTATTCAGCTCTGATAAAGTGAGATTGGTCGTTATGATCAGAGGCTTTTTACTGCGGTAACGACTGTCGATCACATTGAATACCTGTTCCAGTGCAAAGTCAGAGTTCCGCTCAATTCCGAGATCATCAATAATCAGAAGACTGTAGCGGTTTAAGCTGTTGATGAACTGGTTTCTGTCTTCAAAATGCATTCCGGTAAGGGTATTCAGAATCCGGGAAAAGTTGGTCATCAGTACAGGAACACCTTTTTCCAGAAGGGCATTGGCAATGCAGCCTGCAAAAAAAGATTTTCCAGTACCGACATCACCCCAGATAAGAAGTCCGGAAGCGTTTGCTTTCATCTCTTCCCAGTTGCTTACATAATTGTGTGCCAGTTTTATTTCTGGATTGATACCGTTATCCCTGGCAAAAGTGTAGTCATAGAGTGCTTTGTCCTGTAAGCCGCTGGTTTTAAGATGCTCTATTTCCATTTGTTTTTCATGAAGTTTTCTCTGGGCTTCTTCCTGCTCAAAGATTTCCTGCTGGCATTTACAGCGGATGGAAGGAATAAGAACCTTTCCCTGTAATTCATGCCGGCATTGTCTTGGCGTATTGCATTTGGAACAGTAGATCAGGTGGTCTGTTTCGTTAAAATATTCATCAGGCTGAAGCTCTCTGTTTGGTGTTATAGCGGTTGCTTTTTCTGTAAATCTTGTCATAGTGTTTCGTATTCCTCACTTTCGTAATTTCTTTGCTGGGAAGCAGGATGATCCTGTCTTGCCCAACTGATGATGGTAGCTGCATGGTTCTGATATTGCTTTCCGGTAGAAGCCATATAACCGGATAAGCGTTCAATATAATCCTTCCAGTCAGGGATTGTCTGCCGGATATCTTCAAGTTCTTTTTCTGACAGAAAAACATTTTGAAATTTTCCATAGGGTGAGAGTGGCTCCTTACTCCCTCTTATTGCTAAATGGTTCTTTTTTATCTCTTTCTTATTACCAGACAGTTTTCTGTCTGTATCGGGGAAAGAATCCTGTCTGTCAATAGGACAGTTTTCTGTCTGTCTTAGGGAAAGAAATCTGTCTGTATAGTGGATGGTTTCTTTTGGAAGTTTTACATAAATCCGATTGGGCTGTCCGGGTCCCTGCCGTTTTCGGAAGATAAGCTCCTGTTTTTCCAGTACTGCCAGAGCAGTTTTAACCGTCATCTGGCTTTTGTGGAGAACTTCTGCCAATGCTTCAATTGTAAAGTAAATGAACACATGACCAGCGATATCTGACCAGCCCTCATTTTTCTGGGAAAGCCTTGCCCGGTCGAGCAGGATAATATAAAGCATTTTGGCAGTTTCGTTTATTTCCATGTCCAGAAGAAAACGGGGAAACATCATATAAGATGGCAGGTTGGTGTCTGCTGTCAGAAAGTCCGTCATGTGTTCACCTCCAATCAGTTATTCGCCAAGAAAATCCCAGTCTACATCACTATCTGGCTGTGAATTTTCAGGTGTTGGAAAGGAAGCCCTGATTTGGGGCTCCCTTTGCGCCATGCCTGCAGTCAGTCCGAAAAGAAAAAGTGGCAATGCCTGTTTCAGACTGTTTTCCACTGCATCTACAATCTGTTTCACAAAAAGTTCTTCCCGTTCTCTTGTTTCCAGATAAGGATCAGCCCGTGTGCGGTAGTAGCGGTCAAAATAATCTACCAGTGCAAGAGAGATTACCTGACTGTAAGATTTAAAATCCTGCCTGTCCATTGTCTGTAAATATTCCCAAGCTCTCCGCTGCTGTTCTTTGTCCAGATTAAAACGCAGGTTTGTGTTGCGGATATTGTTCTGCATGGTTTATCCCCTCCTTTTCAGGCTCATATAAGCCAGAGATTCGTAACCTTTAGCAGTGGCGCAGATGTCATCAATGATGGTGACTTGTGATTTGTCATACGTTCCGAAGTTACGGATCAGGCATCCACCGCCGCCAACCACATACAGGCGCATCAGGTCAGGATTGTATTCATATTTGCGGAGCGTGGAAAAAAGTTCTGCCACATACTGTCTGACAATAGAACTGATACAATCCAGATATGGTGCTGAAATGTCAGCTGTTCCAAACCGCAGAATCTGTTCTACTGTGGATTCTTCAATTTTCACTCCGAATTTGTCCAGAACAGCGTTCTTTGCAGCAATCATGCATTGGTTTACACCAAGTTTTTCTGTCCAGCATCGGCTCTCCTGCGCTTTCTTATTGTTGATATACAGAATGTTCATGGTTCCGTTTCCGATATCTGCAAGGAGATTGGTTCCCTTGAAATCTCCAAGTTGGTTTACGATAGCCGGATACCCCTGTGGGTAAAGGCTGCATCCCACAAAGTGGAGATGATACTCTTTGCCGTTAAAAAGGTAACGGACTTCTGGATTCTGGAGCAGATAGGAACGAAAAGCTTCTCTTTGAGTTCTGATCCATGTCAGAGGAAGTCCGGCAGCCAGATGAACATCTGCTTCACGGATGGAAAAAACATTCAGTTCCCTTGCAATAGCCATTAGCGTCAGAAGATAATATTCTTCGTCCATAGCTTTATCCGGGATAAATTCTTTGTGTCCTTCGCCAATCCGGTAGTAAATGCCGTTATATTCCAGAATATTTCCGGTGAAGATTGGTTCGGTTTCATAGGCTTTGATGCCGGTTGGTGTGACGGTGTTTGCTGTTTTCATATTGCCGTAGCCATGATCTACAGCAATGATTTTTGTGTTTCTGAGTTCTCGCATAAAAAATACCTCCGTTTTCGTATTGATTGATTCAGCAGGTCGTACCGGTGTGGTACTGCTTTGCTGTGGGATAAGCATACGAAAATCGGAGGAAAAAGGCATTGAGGGGAAATTGAGAGAAAATTGAGAAAAGAAAATCTTGCGAAAAGAAACGGCAGCTCTGAAATTCAAAGCTGCCGTTTCAAATAGACGTATCAAATGGCTGTAACTTTCCGCGCCTTTGATAGAAAGACAACGCAAAGGGCGGAAAACAGAATGCCACAAACGATATATGCCCAATTAAAGAATAAAATATTGATTATATATCGAGCAGATGGCTGTGTAAAGAGGTTTACAAACGGCTCTCGGCTTGTGGCTGTTTTCATAACTCCGGCAATATTTGCAGGATCAATCCCGCAAAGAAACGCACCAATTAAGTACAAGGCTACTTTCTCAACGATGGATGGAATAAGTAACCCCAGCATATAGACCGATATTTTTTGCGATTTGCCGCATTTTCCAAGATACAGCATCTCCAAAAGACCCGGTATCACCGCAAGGCAAACGCCTAATATTGTTGGATTCAAAGTAAACCCTATGAGGATAAAGACAAATCGTATAATCAGGTATGAACTCAAAACGACCAACCAACCGCCGAGCAATACAGCTAAAGTATTTTTCTTGCTATGTGACTGCATTTTTTCACCTCCCTAAAGGACGATCCACTTTAGGAAACGTCAAAATTACGGTTGTACCGCCATTAGTATTTGAATGAATATCTATTTTTATTGTTAAGTCACTCGCCATTTGCTGCACAAGATATAGACCCATTCCCGTAGAACGGCTCAAATAGCTGCCTACGTCCCCGGTAAAGCCCTTGTCAAAGACAAACGGGAGATCAGACGCAGGAATACCTGTGCCGTTATCGCAGATGGATAGAACAATCTGCCCAATTTCTTTATTGTCGCTTACCGAGAAATGAATAGCAGGAATGGCATCATTCGTGGCATACTTTACGCTGTTGCTGATAATCTGCCCCAAGATAAACATGAAGCCTTTTTTATCAGAAATTGCGGTGCAGTTGTTTCCAGAATATGTGACTGAAAAATGGGCTTCTTCGAGCAAAGATAAATTGTCCTCGACTGCTTCCTTGCAAGTTTCTAAGATAGGAAGCGGTTCAAAATAATAGTCTTTGTGAGTTGCCCCCAGCCGTGAAAAATACAAAATCTGTTCTACATTTTGTCGTGTATGGTCGCGCACATATAGCATACGGGTATGCACCAGCGGTGACATTTCA